>DASQGE010000139.1:0-22708 GCA_035632775.1 Solirubrobacteraceae bacterium
CTCGTTCGAGGAGATGCTCGAGATGGCCGCCTCGGGCGCGGGCGTCATGCAGCTGCGCTCGGTCGAGTACGCGCGCAACCACGGCGTGCGCATCCACTGCCGCTCGTCGTTCGAGGATCGTCCCGGTACCGTGGTCGTGTCGGAAGGAGAGAACATGGATCGCTCAGAGAAACCACTCATCACCGCCGTTGCCCACTCGACCTCCGAGGCGATGATCACTCTGCTCGGCGTACGCCACCAGCCGGGCGTCGCCGCGAGCATCTTCGAGGCGCTGGCCCTGGCCGGCGTCGACGTGGACATGATCGACCAGAACGTGCCCGCGTCCGGGGGCGGTCTGGCGGAGATCTCATTCACGGTTCCCCGCGAGCACCTGCGCGGCGCTCGCGCGGCGCTCGAGCCCCTCGCCGACGATACCTACTCCGAGCTGATCGCGTACGAGGAAATGGGCAAGGTCTCGATCGTCGGCGCCGGCATGCGCTCGCACCCTGGGGTCGCCGCGAAGGTGTTCAGCGTGCTCGCCGGTCAAGGTCTCAACATCGAGATGATCTCGACCTCGCCGATCAGGATCTCCTGCGTCATCCCCCGCGACCGCGTCGACTCGGTCGTGCAGGCGCTGCACTCCGCGTTTGAGCTCTCAGGCCCCGACACGATCGTCGCCGAGCAGACGTTCGACGCCAGCGTCTGAGCGGCCGCCCGGCGCCTGCTTCGCGCCTCCGGGCGATCGAGCGCGGTAACCAGATCTCGACATCCGTCCGAGCTGACGGCCCCACCATATCCCCGTGGGCGGACGCAAGGATGTCTCTAGCAAACAGACCCGAAGCGCGATACCATATGCCCGTCGGTCGGGAAGTCGGTGGCGGCGAGCAAGGAGGCCTGAGGGGAGATGAGGGTCGAGACGGGGAGCAGTACGGAAGCGGAGCTTCCGTGGAGCAGTTCGCTGGCCGGCTCGCGAGGAGTCGCGGGCCGGGCCGTTTGGAGGCGTTCGCCGGCGCGGCGGATCGCAGAAGCTCGCGGGCCGGCCGCATGCATGCGCCGGGACGCGCTGTTTCGCCGCTGGCTGCTGGCGGCGGACGTCGTCGCGATCGTGGGGGCGTTCGTCCTGACGGTCGGGCTGTCGTCCAGGTCGCTGCAGCTGACCTGGACCGGGATCGCGGGTTTGCCGATCCTGCTGGTGGGCGCGAAGATCGCCGGCCTGTACGACCGGGACGAGATGCTCCTGCGCAAGACGACGCTCGACGAGGCGCCGAGGCTATTCCAGCTGGCGACGCTGTGCGCGCTGGTGGCGTGGCTCGCGGGCGGCTTGATCGTAAACGGGGCGCTCGACCGTCACGAGGCACTGTTCCTGTGGCTGGCGCTGGCGGCCCTCTTGATCGTGGCGCGCGCCGCGGCGCGAATCGTCGCGCTGCGCATGGCCCCGCCCGAGCGATGCCTGTTCATCGGCGACGAGGCCTCGGCCGAGACGATCTGCTCCAAGCTGACCGATCACTGCGGGGTCAAGGCCGAGGTGGTGGCCCAGCTCGATCTCGACAAGGCCGCGCCGTGGTCGATCGACACCTTCTCCGCGCCGAGGCTCGCGGAGATCCGCGACCTGGCCCAGTCGATGGACGTGCACCGCGCGATCATCGCGCCGGGATGGTCCGAGGCGGAGCCCGAGGAGATCCTCAACCTGGTGCGCACGCTCAAGGCGGTCGGCGTGAGAGTGACCGTGGTTCCGCGCCTGCTGGAGGTGGTGGGGTCCTCGGTCGAGATCGACGACCTGCACGGCGCGAAGCTGATGGGCGTCCGGCGCTTCGACCTCACGCGCTCCTCCACGGCGGTCAAGCGCGTCTTCGATCTGCTCGGCGCCTCGATCGGGCTGCTTGCGGTCGCGCCGCTGATGATCGCGATCGCGATCGCGATCAGGCTCGACAGCCGAGGCCCGGTCTTCTTCCGGCAGCTGCGCGTGGGCCGGCACGGACATCGCTTCTACATGCTCAAATTCCGCACGATGGTCCCGCAGGCGGAGGCGATGAAGGACTCCCTGCGCGACCGCAACGAGGCCCGGGAGGGGCTGTTCAAGATCGCCGAGGACCCGCGCATGACCCGTGTCGGCAGGTTCCTGCGCGAGACCGCCCTGGACGAGCTGCCCCAACTGCTGAACATCGTCATGGGCGAGATGAGCCTCGTCGGCCCGCGCCCGCTGGTGGTCGACGAGGACCGGCGCATCGAGGGATGGAACCGCCGGCGCCTGGAGCTGATGCCGGGGATGACCGGCCCCTGGCAGATCCTCGGCCCGGCGCGCGTTCCGCTCAGGGAGATGGTCGCGATGGACTACCTGTACGTCGCCAACTGGTCGCTCTGGACCGACGTCAAGATCCTGCTGCGGACTGTGCCGCACGTCCTCGGACGCCGCGGCCTGTAGGGCGTTCGCGGCCCCTGAGCTGCTCGTCTCTGTCTCGGGCCAGCCGCCTGTCCCGCAGCTTCAGATCCAGCGCATCCTCCCAGGCGGCCGCCCCGTCACCGGTAGGGTGAGCTCCCGCGGCGGCCGCTAGGAGTCGGGTGTCGGCGCGCGACGCAGTCAGGCACGCCGCTACGACGAGCGTGATGACCGCGAGCCAGGCGATTGGGATCAGGATGAAGAGCATAAAGAGCGTGTAATCAGAGCCGTTCGAGAGAGCCCCCGCATCTCCTCCTTGTCTCGGAGATATCCTACAAGTATCTGAACGCCCACCGCGCCGGGTAGGTCAAACGTCCAGCGAGCGCTGCAGCTGTTCGAGCACCCTGACCACGCGCAGGCCGCTGCGACCGTCCGAGCGCGGCGTCTGCCCGGTGCGGACGCACTCGACGAAGTGCTCGCACTCGACGCGCAGCGGCTCGACGTTGGCCACGCGCGGGGAGAAGATGTCGCCCGAGCGCGCGATGTACTCGCCCCACGAGCGCGCGTCCTCGTCGAAGCCCTTGTCGTACACGGTCAGCTTGCCCTCGATCTGCATGTCGTCGAAGGTCGCCATCCGCTTGGACCCGACGACCGTCAATCGCCGCTCCTTGTGCGGGTCCAGCCACGACAGATGCAGGTGCGCGACCGCGCCCGAGGGGAAGCGCAGATAGCAGAAGACCACGTCCTCGACGCCGTCGCGCACATAGGAGGAGCCGTGCGCCAGGCACTCGGACGGCTCTTCGCCGAGCAGCGCCAGCACGACCGACACGTCGTGCGCGCCGAGGCTCCACAGCGCGTTCTCGTCGGCGCGCAGCTTGCCGAGGTTCAGGCGGTTGCCGTACACGTAGTAGAGCTCCCCCAGCTCGCCCTCGTCGAGCAGCTCCTTGAGGCGGGTCACCGCCGGGTGGTACTCGAGCAGGTGCCCGACCATCAGCGTCCTGTCCGCCTGCTCGGCCGCCGCCACCGCCCGCTCGGCGTCGGCGGCGGTCGTGGCGAGGGGCTTCTCGACGAAGCAATGCTTGCCCGCCTGCGCCACCGCGACGGCCAGCTCGGCGTGCGTCGGCACCGGTGTGGCCAGTGCGACCGCGTCGAGCTCGGGGTCCTGGAGCAGGTCGCCCAGAGCGGCCGTCGCGCGCGCGCCCGGGAAGCTCTGCGCGAGCTTCTCCCTGGCGGGCTCAGAGGCGTCGCACAGCCAGGTGAGCTCGCAGCCTTCGATCGCGGCGAAGTTGCGCGCGAGGTTCGGCCCCCAGTAGCCGAGTCCAACGACGCCTACCCGGATGGGCTGGGCCGCGTCAGCATCGTCCGGGGGTGTCCGTAGCGGCTGCGGAGACGTCGGCTCGGTCGGCCGCTTCCCGGCGCCCTTCCCGGCACCCATCAGGCCAGCCTCCCGATCGCGGCGACGCAGCGCTCCGCCGCGTGCCCGTCGCCGTACAGCTGCGGACGCTCGGCCGGCGGCTCTCGCTGCAGCGCCTGAAGCGCCGCCTGCGCGTCGAGGTCCACCAGCGTGTTCCAGCCCAGCTCGACGGTCTCGACCCACTCGGTGCTCGCGCGCAACGTGATGCAGGGCACCCCGGCAAGGTACGCCTCCTTCTGGACGCCTCCCGAGTCGGTCACGACCGCCCTGGCCCGGCAGAGCAGCGCGCTCAGCTGCACGTAGCCGAGCGGCTCGCACAGCTCGATCCCGCTCGTGCGCCGCAGCTCCTCCAGCAGGCCCCCGTCGCGCAGGCGCGCGCGTGTGCGCGGATGCACGGGGAACACGACCCGCGAGCCGGACGCCCCCGCCAGCGCCTGCAGCAGCTCCACCAGCCCGCGCAGCCGCGCGGGCTCGTCGACGTTGCCGGCGCGGTGCGCCGTGCACAGCAGGTACTCGCCCGGCTTCACGCCGTACGCCCGCAGGGTCTCGTCGTCGGCGCGCGCGCCCGGCAGGCGGCGCAGCGCGACGTCGACCATCACGTCGCCCACCACCTCGATCCTGCCCGCGACCGACTCCTTGCGCAGGTTGGCCGCCGCCACCTCCGAGGAGCACAGCAGCAGATCGCTGACGTGGTCCGTCAGCACGCGGTTCAGCTCCTCGGGCATCGTCCGGTCGAACGAGCGCATGCCCGCCTCGACGTGCACGACAGGCACGCGCATCTGCGCCGCGGCCAGGGCGCCGGCGAACGTCGAGTTGGTGTCCCCGTAGACGAGCGTCGCATCGGGCTCGATCTCGCTCAGCAGCGGTTCCAGCGCGGTCAGCATGCGCGCCGTCTGCGAGGTGTTCGACCCGCCGCCCACCCCCAGCTCGCGGTCCGGCTCGGCCAGACCGAGCTGCGCGAAGAACACCTTCGACAGCGAGTCGTCGTAGTGCTGACCGGTGTGCACCAGCACCTCCTCGTGCTCGGAGCGCAACGGCCCCGACACGGCGGCCGCCTTGATGAACTGCGGGCGGTTGCCTACGACGGTGAGAATTCGCACGTGGGCGAGCTGGGGAGAGGCATGTTTTTTTCGCACTCTGTATAACCATCGCTATACAGACAGCAGGAAGAGGGCTCTTCGCACGTAGGCGAGCCGAGGAAGGCTATGCCTTTTTCGTTTTCTGTATAACCATTGCTATACAGGCAACGGAAATAGAAAGTTCTTCGCACAGGGAGAACGGTTTTCAGATCGGGATGGTGTCCTTCTCACATCGACCTGCGAATGGGTTCCTCAGGCTGCCGCGGCTGCCACGACCGAGGTCGACCAGTCGATCACCGACGTCGGCCTGACGATGTGGCGGCCCAGACCGAGCTCCTTCGGCTGCAGGCCCAGCGCGAGCCCCACCAGCTGGGGCAGGTGCAGGACCGGCATGTCGAGCTCGCGGCCGACGACTTTCTCGGCGAGCGGCTGCTGCATGTCGAGGTTCAGGTGGCACAGCGGGCAGGGCGTGACCAGGCAGTCGGCCTCCGCGTCAATCGCGTCACCGAGGTGCCGGCCGGCCTGCTTCAGCGAGGCCTCCTTGTTCATCGTGATGATCGGAAAGCCGCAGCACTTGCGCATCCCCGCGTACTCGATCACGGTTCCGCCGAGCGCCTCGACCACCTGCTCCAGGTAGCGGTCGCGCGGGTGCTCGGAGTCGATGCCCAGGCGTGTTCGCGGGCGCACGATGTAGCAGCCGTAGAACGGGCCCACCTTCAGGTTCGTGAGCGGACGCTTCACGAGCGAGCGCAGCCGCTCCAGGCCGATCTCCTCCACCAGCAGCCACAGGAAGTTCTTGTTCGTGAGGCCCTTCTCGTAGGTGAGCCCCTCATCCGAGAGCGTGGCGTTCACGTGCGCCCTGTACTCGGCGTTCGCGTCGAGACGCTCCTGGCACTCGCTCTGGGCGCCCTGGCAGGTGGAGCAGACGTTCATCATCAGCTCGGCTCCCTGCACCTGCTGGGCGAGTGCGAAGGTGCGCGCGTTGAGCGTGTCGGCCAGCTCCTGGTTGTGCTCGGCGATCACGCCCGCCCCGCAGCAGTTGGCGCGGTCGAGCTCGACCAGCTCGATGTCCAGCAGCGGCGCCACCTTGGCCATCGAGCCGTGCAGCTCGGGGGTGAAGCCGCGGCTCACGCAGCCGGGCCAGTAGGCGACCTTCATGGCGCACCCCCTTCGCTCTGGGTCTCTGCGGGCGGATCTCCGCCCCGCGTCGCGGCGTCCTCCGGCGCGCCGGCGCTCGAGCCCACGCCCACCGCGACGGGCTGCTCGTCTTCGTCCTCGCCGCTCACGTACAGGTTCAGCTCGTAGCGCTGCCCGCGCCCCTCGACGGTGTCGTAGATCCGCTTCACGGCCTTCAGGTCGTCCGCCGGGATCTTGTGGCCGAGTAGCGCCCCCTTGAGCGTCATCTTCCGTCGCAGGAAGCCGATAACGGCGATGGAAGACGAGCTGATGAGCTCCTTGCCGGCAGCCGGATGAAACTTGCCGAACCAGGAGTTGCCGCCGTAGGAGCGGGGCAGCAGCTCCGCCTCGTGGAGCAGCCCGTTGTCCCTGATGAGCGTGGTGAAGGCCTGCTCGTGGCGCTCGCCGTTGTTGCGGTCGACGATGTGCTGGTCCGATCCGGCGATCCTGCGCAGACGCATGATCTGGCCCATCGGGTTGACGTCCTTCGGGCATGCCTCCACACACTTGAAGCAGTGCGTGCAGTCATAGATCCCGTGCGGGTCCTGCGCGAGGTCGAACAGGCGCTCGCGCTGCTGCTGATCGCGCGGGTCGCCGACGAAGCGATACGCCTTGGCCAGCGCCGCCGGACCGACGAAGTCCGGGTCGACCTCCATCGCCAGGCAGTCGGACACGCATGCTCCGCACTGGATGCAGGCCATCGTCTGCGTCACGTCGACCATGCTCTCGCGCCCCACGATGTACTCGCGCTCGGGCGGCGGTTGGGAGGGCAACAGCCACGGCGTGACCCGCTGGACCTTCTTCCAGTGGACCGCGTCCATGTCGACGATCAGGTCCTTGAGCACCTGCATGTTGCCCATCGGCTCGATCTCGATCGTGCCGTTCCCGGCCCCGTCGCGCGCCTGGTCCAGGTGCGTGTGACAGGCCAGCGCCGGCTCCCCGTTGATGCGCACCCCGCAAGAGCCGCAGATCGCCTGGCGGCACGAGCAGCGAATCCCGATCGAGCCGTCGAAGCGGTCGCGCGCCTGCAGGATCGCCTCCAGCACCGAGCGGTGCGGCTCCAGCTCGACCGTGTGCTCGTCCCAGTAGGGCGCCTCGCCCGACTCGGGGTCGTAGCGGCGCAGCCTCAGCTCAAAGCGCTCCGGTGGTCTGTGGACGTCGGCCATGTCCGCCATCAGTACTTCCTTTCCTCGGGCTGCCACTGGGTGATCGTGACCGGCGAGTAGTCGACCTGGGGGCTGCCGTCGGCGCCGCGGGCGACGTCGATGTGCTTGAGCCAGGCCTCGTCGTCGCGCTCGGGGAAGTCCGTGCGGAACTGGGCGCCGCGCGACTCCTTGCGCTCGATCGCCCCCAGCACGATCGCCTCGGCGCAATCGAGCATGTAGCCGAGCTCGATCGCGCCCAGCACGTCCTGGTTGAAGACCGTGCCGCGATCGTCGATCCAGGCCGAGCCGGCCTCCTCGCGCAGGCGCCTTACGACCGACAGCGCCTCCTGGAGGCCCTGCTCGTCGCGGAACACGGCGACGTGCTCGTTCATCGTCCGCCCGAGCTCGTCCTTGATCTCGGACACGCGCCGGCCGCCGCGGTCGCGCGCCACGATCTCCTCGATCGTGGCCACGTCCTCGCCCAGCTGGACGTCGGCGGCGCTGGGCATCGCGATCGTCTGCGCCCGCCGGGCCGCGTGCTCGCCGGCGCGCCGGCCGAAGATGAGCGTGTCCAGCAGCGAGTTCGCTCCCAGCCGGTTGCCGCCGTGGACCGAGACGCACGCGACCTCGCCCGCCGCGTACAGCCCCTCGATCGGGGTGCGCCCGTCGACGTCGGTCTTGACCCCCCCCATGATGTAGTGCTGCCCGGGACGGATCATGATCGGTTCGCGCGTGATGTCCACGCCGGCGAAATCGCGACCGAGGTTGACGATCTCGCGCAGCGCCTCCAGGGTGCGCTTGCGCGGCACCACGCTCACGTCGAGGTAGATGCCCTCGCCGCGCGGGCCGACGCCGCGGCCCTCGTTGATCTCGATCTGCTCGGCCCGCGAGACCACGTCGCGCGAGGCCAGCTCCATCTTGTTGGGCGCGGCTTTCTCCATGAAGCGCTCGCCATTCTTGTTCAGCAGGTGTGCGCCCTCGCCGCGGGCGCCCTCGGTGATCAGGATCCCGGACTCGACCAGGCAGGTCGGGTGGTACTGAACCATCTCCATGTCCATCAGCGGCGCGCCGGCCCGGTAGGCGAGCGCGATGCCGTCGCCGGTCACGATCAGGCCGTTGGTCGTCGGCTTGTAGGCCTGCCCCGCGCCGCCGCACGCGAGGATCACGTTCTTCGCGTGGAACACCTCCATCCTTCCCGAGCGCACGTCGCGCGCGATCGCGCCGGCGCAGCGCCCCTGCTCATCCTGCGCGAGCGAGGTCACGAACCACTCCTCGTAGCGGTCGACCGTCTCGTGGTGCTTCATCAGCTGCTCGTAGAGCACGTGCAGGATCGCCTGGCCGGTGATGTCGGCGACGTAGGCCGTGCGCTTCATCGAGGCGCCGCCGAACGCCCGCAGGTCCAGCTCGCCGCGCTCGTTGCGGTGGAACGTGACCCCCATGTGCTCGAGGTGCATCACCTCGTGCGGCGCCTCCGAGCACATGATCTCGATCGCGTCCTGGTCGCCGAGGAAGTCCGAGCCCTTGACCGTGTCGTACGCGTGCGAACGCCAGTCGTCGGTGACGTTGATCGCGGCGTTGATCCCGCCGGCCGCGGCGACCGAGTGCGAGCGCACCGGGTGGACCTTGCTCATGATCGCCACGCTCGCGCCCTCCCGGGCGGCCGCCAGCGCGGCCCGCTGCCCGGCGAGGCCGGCCCCGATGATCAAGACGTCGTGTGCTGGCATTGCTCCCGCGGTCGATTCGGAGAGGGGTTGACGGTCGTGCGTCGGTGGGACTCTATAACGCGAGCCCCTACGGGCACCGTCCGCCCGCTGTACGACGGGCCGTGTGCGTGCCGGCCGGGAGCCATCGGCAGCACGGCGGAGCGCCCAGGCTGTGTGCAGGCGGGCGGGAGTCACCGGCCGGACGGCGGGGCGCTATGGGTTCGTGGGCCCTATGTCGGCGACGGGCGCAGCGCCTTGCGCAGCTGCCCGACGGTCACGACGCCCTGCAGCACGCCCTGCTCGTCGACCGCGACCATCGCGCCGAGGCGCCCGAGACCCTCGCTGCGCAGCAGCGATTCCAGGGGCTGGTCCTCGCCGATCCGCACCGGCAGGTCCTGCTCGAGCACGTCCACGACCGGCAGCGCAGGCCGTCCGGCGGCGATCTCCGCGTCGATCCGCTGCTCGCGCACCACGCCGAGGAAGCGGCGCGCCGGATCGACGACCGCGAACCACGGCCAGCGGTAGCGCAGGAAGAACTGCTCCTGGGCGTCGAGCAGGCTCAGCTCGGCGGGGATCGTGACGGGCTCGCGGTCCATCACGTCGGCGACCGTGACGCCCTGGATGCGCTGTCCGAACGTCCCCTGCGTCACCGCCGCGCTCGCTGACTGGTAGAGGAAGAAGGCGAGCACCATGATGAACAGGCCGGACGTTGCGCCGTAGCCAAAGGCCGCCAGTCCGCTCGCGCCCAGCGCGAGCGCAAATCCCTGGCCGGTCCGACCCGTCCAGCGGGTCGCGCGGTTGCGATCGCCTGTGCGCCACCAGATCAGCGCCTGGGCGATCTGGCCGCCGTCGAGCGGAAACGCGGGAATCAGGTTGAACACGAGCACGAGCGCGTTGACCGTCGCCAGCCAGCTCAGCCATACGAGCGCCGGCGTCGCCCGCACGCTGCCGCTGCCGGTCGCCACTTCGACGAAGTGTCCGCCGGGAGCCGCCAGGCCGGCGGCGAGGGTGCAGGCGACGATCAGCGCGAGCGTCACCAGCGGACCGGCGATCGCCACGCGCAGCTGCGCGCCGGGGGTCTTCGGCATCTCGCGCATCCGCGTCAGCCCGCCGAACGCCCACAGGTCGATCCCCGCCACCGACAGGCCGTTTCGCCGCGCGACGAGCGCGTGGCCGAGCTCGTGCGCGATCACCGACAAGAAGAACGACAGCACGACCGCGACCGCCACCAGGTATGCGGTCGTGTGCGAGCCGCCGAGCACTTCGTGGAAGTACGGCGTGAAGACGATGACGAACAGGAACAGCACCACGAACCAGCTGAAGCCGACACCGATCCGGATGCCGAACACGCGGGCCAGCTGGAAATTCGTCCGTCGGACCATGTCAACAATGGTAGGACCCGGATCGACCGGTGGCGGTGGGGTTCGCGGGGGCCGCCGAGCTCGCGGGTTTGCCGGCGGCGGGGCGCTTCCCGGGGTTACGCCGGAACGCGCCCGCGCGCGATGATCGCCTCGAAGTCCGTCCCCGCCGGCAGCGTGCCGTACTCGAGCCCCCCGTCGCGCGCCAGGCGCGCTGCGCAGAACGCGTCCGCGACGGCCGGCGGCGCGTGGCGCACGAGCAGCGAGCCCTGCAGGCACAGCGCCATGCTCTCCACGACGCGCCGCGCGCGCTGCTCCAGCGTCCCCGGGTCGGCGAACTGCGCCTCCAGCTCGCCGACCCGCGCGTCCAGACGCGGGTCGGCGCCCTGCGCCAGCTTCAGCTCCTCGAGGAACACCTCGAGCGAGCGCGGCGCTCTGACGAGCGCGCGCAGCACGTCGAGGCTGATCACGTTGCCCGAGCCCTCCCAGATCGACGCCAGCGGCGCCTCGCGGTACAGGCGCGGCATCCCCGACTCCTCGACGTAGCCCGCGCCGCCGAGGCACTCCATCGCCTCGAACGCGTGATTCGGCGCGCGCTTGCACACCCAGTACTTGCCGACCGCCGTCGCCAGGCGCTTGAACAGCTGCGCATCGCTTGAGTCCTCGCCGGCCTGTGCGTCTGCGCCCGCCTCGTCGTACGCGCGCGCCAGGCGCATCGCCAGCGCCGTCGCCGCCTCGGCCTCCAGGCACAGGTCGGCGAGCACGTTGCGCATCAGCGGCTGCTCGATCAGCGGCTTGCCGAAGGCCGCGCGGTGCGCCGCGTGGTGCGTGGCGCTGACCACGCCGGCGCGCATGCCCGCGGCCCCGCCGATCACGCAGTCCAACCGCGTGTGCCCGACCATCTCGATGATCGTCGGCACGCCCCGGCCCGGCTCCCCGACCATGCGCGCCCACGCGCCGCGCAGCTCGACCTCGCTGGACGCGTTGGAGTGGTTGCCGAGCTTGTCCTTCAGCCGCTCGATGTGAAAGGCGTTGCGCGTGCCGTCGGGCAGGACGCGGGGCAGCAGAAAGCACGAAAGACCCTCGGCGTCGCCGCCGGGCCGGCCGATCTTCGATCGGTCGGCCCGGGCGAGCACGAGGAAGAAGTCGGACATCGGCGCCGAGCAGAACCACTTGTGGCCCGTGATCTCATACTCCGCCCCGGGTCCGCCACCGTTCACGGGGCGGGCGACGGTCGTGTTGGTGCGCACGTCAGAGCCGCCCTGCTTCTCGGTCATCGCCATGCCCGCGATCGCAGAGCCCTTCTCGCTCGCTCCGATCAGGCGCGGGTCGTAACTCGTCGCGGTCACCAGTGGCTCCCACTCGGCCGCCAGCTCCGGTTGGGCGCGCAGCGCCGGCACGACCGCGAAGGTCATCGTGATCGGGCACGCGAACCCCGCCTCGGCCTGCATCGCGGTCATGTACAGGGCCGCACGGGCCACGTGCGTCGCGGGCTTGTCGTGCTCGCGCCACGGCAGCGCGTGCAGCTCATGCTCCACTCCCAATCGCATCAGCTGGTGCCACGCGGGATGGAACTCGACCTCGTCGATGCGGTTGCCGTAACGGTCGAACGCGCGCAGGACCGGCTTGTTCTCGTTCGCGAGCCTTCCCCACAGCTGCTGGGGCTCGCCGCCGATCAGCTCGCCCAGCGCGCGCGCGCGCTCCAGCACCCACGCCGCCCCCTCGCGCTCAGTGGCCTCGACCAGCGGCGTGTTGTCGGAGAACACGTCCCGGCCTTCCAGCGGCGGCGGCTGGTTGAAGACCTCATGCGTCTGCCACGGCGCGCCCCGCTCGCCCGTCGCTGTCCTCGAAGCGGTGGCCATGCAGACAGTGAAGCAGATGTCTCAAGCCGGGCGTCGGACCGCGCCTGCCGCAGCGTTCGCTCCCGCGATGCCGAGGGTGCGGTGACCGGCGCCGCCGGCGTCGATCGGTGGATCGCGCGTACGTGTCTCCCAACATATCCGCCGCCAGATAGCATCGCCGCCCGGCGAGCACGCCAGCCAGGCACTCGCCGCCCGCAAACGCCACAGACCCTCCAAGGACCCGAGACATGGCCAAGATCAAGGTGGAGAACCCCGTCGTCGAGCTCGACGGCGACGAGATGACACGGATCATCTGGTCGTTCATCAAGGATCAGCTGATCCTGCCCTACCTGGACATCGACCTGCGGTATTACGACCTGAGGATCGAGAACCGCGACGCGACCGGCGATCGGATCACGATCGAGGCGGCCAACGCGATCAAGCGCCACGGGGTCGGCGTCAAGTGCGCCACGATCACCCCCGACGAGGCGCGCGTGAAGGAGTTCGGGCTCAAAGAGATGTACCGCTCGCCCAACGGCACGATCCGCAACATCCTCGGCGGCGTCATCTTCCGCGAGCCGATCGTCATCTCCAACATCCCCCGCCTCGTGCCCGGCTGGCGCAAGCCGATCGTGATCGGCCGTCACGCGTTCGGCGACCAGTACCGGGCGACCGACCTCGTCGTTCCCGGCGCGGGCAGGTTGATGCTCACCTTCACGCCCAGCGACGGCGGCGAGCCGATCGAGCTGGAGGTGTTCGACTTCCCCGAGCGCGGCGTGGCGATGGCGATGTACAACCTCGACTCCTCGATCCGCGACTTCGCCCAGGCCTCGCTGCGCTATGGCCTCGACCACGGCCTGCCCGTGTACATGTCAACCAAGAACACGATCCTCAAGCGCTACGACGGGCGCTTCAAGGACATCTTCCAGGAGGTCTACGAGAACGAGTTCAAGGCCGACTTCGAGGCGGCCGGTCTCTCCTACGAACACCGTCTCATCGACGACATGGTGGCCGCCGCGCTGAAGTGGGAGGGGGGCTACGTATGGGCGTGCAAGAACTACGACGGCGATGTGCAATCGGACACGATCGCCCAGGGCTTCGGCTCGCTCGGGCTGATGACCAGCGTGCTGATGAGCGCCGACGGCAAGACGGTCGAGGCCGAGGCCGCGCACGGCACCGTCACTCGTCACTACCGTCTGCATCAGCAGGGCAAGCCGACTTCCACCAACCCGATCGCCTCGATCTTCGCCTGGACGCGCGCCCTTGCGGCCCGTGGCCGGATGGACGGCACACCCGCGGTCGGCGACTTCGCCGAGACGCTGGAGCGCGTGTGCGTCCAGACCGTCGAAAGCGGCAAGATGACCAAGGACCTCGCGCTGCTCATCGGCCCCGACCAGGGGTGGCAGACGACGCAGGAGTTCCTCGCGTCGATCGACGAGAATCTCGAGCTGGCGATGGCCGCGTGAAGATGGACCGGCGGTCGTCGATCGTTTCCCGCCCTCGACCCATCGACGTGGGCACGCCGTCATGACTCGCACAATCGACCCTCGATTCAGGAGCTGAACACCCGTGAGCAATCCACCCGTACGTGTCACGGTCACCGGCGCAGCCGGGCAGATCGGTTACAGCCTCGTCTTTCGCATCGCCTCCGGCCAGCTGCTCGGCCCCGACCAGCCCGTCGATCTGCGGCTGCTGGAGATACCGCCGGCGATGGGCGCGCTCGAGGGCGTGGCGATGGAGATCGTCGACTGCGCCTTTCCGCTGCTCGCAGGACTCGACCTGCATGACAATCCCAGCGACGCGTTCGACGGCGTGAACATCGCGCTGCTGGTCGGCTCGCGGCCGCGCACCAAGGGCATGGAGCGCGCCGAGCTGCTCGGCGAGAACGGCAAGATCTTCACCGTCCAGGGCCGCGCGTTGAACGAGCGCGCCGCGGACGATCTGAAGGTGCTCGTCGTGGGCAACCCGGCGAACACGAACTGCCTGATCGCGATGTCCAGCGCTCCGGACATTCCCCGCGAGCGCTTCACCTCGATGATGCGGCTCGACCACAATCGCGCGATCGCCCGACTGGCGGCGAAGCTGGCGGTGCCCGTGAGCGACGTTTCGCACATGGGCGTATGGGGCAATCACTCGCCGACGATGTATCCCGACCTGTTCCATGCTCAGGTAGGTGGCCGCCAGGCGGCTGGGGCGGTGGACGACCAGGCGTGGATCGAAGACGAGTTCCTGCCCAACGTCGGCAAGCGCGGCGCCGCCATCATCGAGGCGCGCGGCGCCTCCTCCGCCGCGTCTGCGGCGAACGCCGCGATCGATCACGTGCGCGACTGGGTCGCAGGAACCGACGGTGACTGGGTCTCGATGGGCGTCCCCTCCGACGGCTCCTACGAGATTCCCGAGGGACTCATCGTCGGGTTCCCATGCACGTGCTCGGGCGGCGAGTACTCGATCGTGCAGGGACTCGAGCTCGACGACTTCTCCCGGTCCAGGATCGAGATCTCCATCGCGGAGCTCACCGGCGAGCGGGACACCGTCTCCGAGCAGGGCCTGATCTGACAGTCACGCCTCTTTCGCCAGAGGTGCGCAGGAAGCGCGCAGAGAATCAAAAAGGGCGCGGCAGATGCCGCGCCCTTTTCAATCGCAACCGCTCGCGCGAGACTAGGACTTCGGGTGCCAGCCCCTGCCCTGCTTGCCTATCTTCCCTTCCTGTTCGAGCCCGGGGAGCACACGGTAGAGGTAATTCTGCTTGATGCCCATCTTCGCCGCGAGCTCGGGAATGGTGATGCCGGGCTGTCCCTGCACGAAGGCCAACGCCTGCGCGGCGCGCGTGCCACTGCCTTTGCGCCGTCCGGCGCGACGTCGCGGGGCGCCAGTGGCGGCTGCGCCGCTGCTGGCAGGACGGCCCACTTTTTTGGGGCGCCCAGGTTTTTTCCTGGGCCTGGGAGCGGCCGCGGCTTTACCGGAGCCGCGTGGGCGTCCCGGTCCACGCCGGCGAGGAGCGACCGCGGCGGCGGCCGAGGAGCCGATTCCGTCCAGAGCCGAAGCGGCAGCCTCCAGGCGACGGTACTCCTCCACCATCGGGGCCAGCTCTTTCAGCCGGTCGGTGATCTCTCGGCGCTTCTCGTCAAGGAAGTCGGTCACGATTCAATCCTCTTCACTAGTACAAGTGTGCGATCTAAATCGAGATCTAAATCACACCGATTTATCGACATCACCTTACACTACCTCGCTCTGGAAGCTTTGCAAGCTGTCTCATCACTGCTCAGCCCCTGTCTGAGACAAAGTGAGCCTGCAGTCGATTCAGCGTGCGTGTGGCCTCCCGCTCCGGCATGCCTCCGACCAGCGCCCGGCTGACGATTGCGCCGAGAGGACCAAGCGGTGGGTGGAATTCGTTTCGATAGTCAAAGCGGGTGCCGCTCCGCTCGCCGCTGAGCACGTACTCCGTGCGCGCCCGCGAGCGCGCCGGCCCGCGGCCTTCCCACACGGCGCGCGCGCAGGGACGGCACTCGACGAGCTTCCAGTGAACGTCGAGGCTTACACCGCGCAGGTGGATGTGCTGATCCATGCGGTAGCCCACGCGCGGAGGGCCGTCGTCGGCGTGTCCCAGCCTGCGGTGGATCGTGACCCACTCGCCGAGCCGGGTCGGGTCCATCACCATCTGCCACACCTCCTCTGGCGGCGCGTCGATGTGGATGGATGCGGTTACGAGGCTCATGCGGCTCGTCGGCTCATTGGCCGGGACCGAGGGCGGGGGTCGAGGGGTGAGAGGTTCCGAGAGCGCGCACGATCATCGCGCCGCGAGCGGCTCGGCTTCCTCCCACTCGCGCAGCGCGTGCTCGACGGCCGAGTCGAATGAGTGCAGCTCGACGCCGAGCAGCTCCGCGGCACGCAGGTGGGCTCTGCCGTTCACACCGCCGGGCAGCAGGTCGCCCTGCAGGCTCTCCATCAGCGCGGTCGTCAGCTCCGGGTCCTCCTCGGCGATCGCCGCGGCGACGCGAGCGACGAGTGGCGTGACACTCACCGAAAGCCCTACCGCCGGACGCGCCACCAACATCGACTCGGCGATGCGCTCGATCATCTCGCGATAGCTGAGGATGTCGGGTCCGCCCACGTCCAGCGAGCGAGCGGCGACCGCGTCGACGGTCGCGGCCGCGGCGAGCATCTCGATCACGTCGCGCGCGTCGATCGGCCGCGTGCGGTACGAGCGCCACGCGGGCAGCGCGAGCACGGGCATGCGCTCGACGAGCCGCACGAGGAAGCGAAACGAGCGCGAGCGCGCCCCGATCACGATCGACGCCCGCAGGACCACCGTGTCGGGGATCGCGGCGCGCAGGATGTGCTCGACCGCCTCACGGCTGGCCAGATGGCGCGAGCTCGCCGCGCGCGTGGGGGTGGCGCTCCAGCTTGCCACGGGCCCGCCGAGGTAGACGACCCGTCGCACGCCCGCGTGCGACGCCGCCGAGGCGAAGTTCTCTGCGGCGATGCGCTCACGCTCGGGAAACGGTACGGGGCCGTGTGCCTGCCGGGCGGCTGCGCGCCCGGGGGCCTCCATCGAGTGGATCAGGTAGTAGGCGACCTCCACCCCGTGCAGCGCCCGCGCGAGACCCTCGCCCGTGAGCGCGTCTGCGGCGAGCACCTCCATTTCTCGACCACATCCACGCGTCGCGCCCCGTCGCGCCCCCTCCGGGCCCTCCGGAATGGTGGATAGGAGCCGCTCGACATCGACTCGCGCCGGGTCGCGGGCGAGGGCGACGATCTCGTGGCCGCCGGACAGCAGCCGGGGGGCGAGCAGCGAGCCGGCGAAGCCGCTGGCGCCGGTGACGAGGATGCGCATGTTGGCTCAGCATGATGACGCGGCGAGCCCGCGCGCGGTCGCAAACTGCGCCCAAGGCGCGCGACACTGTCGCAGGAAAGTGACTTGACGCTGGGTCTTTCCGGGTAGGAATCCGTTTTCTCTGCGATTTGCGGAATGGTCCGTGAGCGTCTCGCCCGGGCTGTGCTTTGATGGTCGCCGTCCGTTCACCTCAACCCGCTGGGGGGCGTGTGCAGAGAAGGCAGACCAAGGGCTCGGGCCCCAAACGCGCAGCGCGTAAGGTCAGTTGTGAGGACTGCTTCTTTCGCCGCAACCTGCTCTGCGCATTGGACCTCGACGAGCCGTGCGCGACGTTCCGCCCGAATGAGGCCCAGCTGAAGCCGCCGCAGCAGCTGCGATTCGTGTTCCGGCAGGAGCGCCGGGCGCGGGCCGCCTGGGCGTTTCCCTCCGCACAGGAGCAGGCGGCGCTGCACACATAGCTCTGGTCGAGCCGGCGGCCGACAGGCGCTCGACTGCAGTCATTCAGGGCGCCCTACCGGCCGGGTCCTCGAGCGTCCTCGACTCGGAGCGTGGTGTGGGCACGCGCTGTTCCCCCGCTCCCGTCGCGGGGGCGTATATTGGACCGCAGACCTGCAAGCTCTTCCAGAGGCGGTGGCTCAGATGGCGGCGAAAGATCCTGGCAGCGGATTCGGCAAAGCCGGCGAGGCCGCGCTCGCCGATCTCCGATCGGCGGTGCTGCGCAACCGGTACATAGAGCGATTGATCGAGGACGAGGAGCTGCGCGCCAGCCTGTTCGCCGCGTACGGCGCGGCGCGCAGCGCGTACGGGCGCATGAGCAACGGCAAGCCGGCGAGCAAGGCGCTGTTCGAGGATCGCAGGCTGCAGAACGACCTGCGCGTAGCCACGAACGCGCTGCGCGACGCCGCGAGCACGCTGCGCGAGCCGCCGCCCAAGCGCCGGCGCCGTCGCGGCGGACCGGGTCGCACCCTGCTCCTGATCCTCGTTGCGGGCGCGCTGGCGCTGGTCCTGAGCGAAGGCTTGCGCGGCAAGGCGCTCGACCTGCTGTTCGGCGCCGAGGAAGAGTTCGAGTACAGCTCGACCACCGTCCCGGCCGAGCCGGCGCCGGCGACCGCGCCCGCGCTCGACTGACCGGCCGCTCGCTGGGGGATCGGTCGTATGGCCGGTCCTCGCCGGCCGATCGGATCGGGGCTGGAGCCGGAACCCGGCCCGCGCGGGCTGGGCGGGACCGCCTGGCACTCTTATAATCGGTCTGCCAATGCCGATCTACGAGTACAGACGCCCCGACGGCAGCACCTTCGAGGTGGTGCAGTCCTTCAGCGACGATCCCCTGATGCGCGACCCCGACACGGGCGTGCCCGTCGAGCGCGTGCTGCACGCGCCCGCGGTGCACTTCAAGGGCAAGGGCTTCTACAACACCGACTACGGCACCCGCAAGCGCCAGCGCGAGACCGCCGCGGCGGCCTCCTCGAACGGCTCTTCGGAGTCATCGGAGTCTTCTTCCTCGGGCAGGGACTCCTCGGGCGAGAAGGGCTCCTCCGGCGCCTCCGCCGAGGGCGCGGGCAAGAGCGAGGGCGCGGGCACGAGCGACGCCTCCGCCAAGGACAAGTCGTCCAAGTCCAAGGACGCGAAGAAGCCGGTCGGCGCCGGCAAGTAGCGCCCCGCTCAGCCGGCCATGAAGCGGGCGGCCGCGGCGCGGCGCTCGGCTTCGGAGACGGTCAGGCCGCTCTCGCCGTCGGGCAGGGTCATCGCGCCGGACGGCTTCAGCACGCGCGTGGGCGGGGTGCCGGAGACGGCCAGCGCCCCGAACAGGCCGAGCAGGGTCGGGCCGCTCATGTCGGAGATGATCGCGGGCGGCGCGTTCCACGCGATCCAGGGCAGACGCAAGAAGCTGGACGGCGAGAGCAGCGCGCTCTTCATGTCGGCGAACAGCGCCTGCTGGTGTTCCTCGCGCTGGATGTCCGTCTCGCCGGGAGCGCAGAGGTTCTCGCGCGTGCGCGCCAGCGCCAGCGCCTGCTTGCCGTCGAGGCGATGCGTGCCCTTCGACAGGCGCAGAGTGTAGCCGCCGTTGCGAAAGCCGCCGTCCAGGCGCGAGACGACGCAGCCCCCGGTGTAGGTGACGCCACCCATCGAGTCGATCAGGGCCGGGAAGTCTTCGAAGTTGACTTCGACGAGGTGGTTGATCGGGACGCCCAGCCAGCGCTTGATCACCGCGATCGACAGCGCCGGGCCCCCGAAGGCATAGGCGGCGTTGATCTTCTGCAGTCCGTGGCCGGGGATTTCGACGATCGTGTCGCGCGGGATCGACAGGCGCGTGGAGTGCCCGCCGCCGATGCGCAGCAGCATGATCGTGTCCGAGCGGCTCGGCCCGGAGGTGTTCGCGCCGGGTTCCTTGCTGCCCTTCTGGCGGCGGTCTGACCCGAGCACGAGGATGTTGTTGGCGGAGGTCAGCGGGTAGCCGGAGGGGTCGAGCACGCTGGAGACGTTCGACGGCGGTGGCGTGCGCTGCAGGTGTGAGCTGACCAGAAACAGGACAAGCGACAGCGCCAGCCAACCGAGGATCAGCCCGAGCAGGGCGAGGATCACCCTCCGGCGGGTGATTCGCGCTTGCCCCCGCGCGGGGATCGTCCCGCCCGCACGCTCCGGGCCCGGCAGGGCGTCGAGGCTCCCCCTCTGCAGCCTGCGTCCGGCGCGGTAGCGGGTGTACTGGGGCGGCTGATCGGAATCGAGTGTCATGGGGTGGGAACCTATGGGCGGGGAACCTATATTTGCGAGATGAGCGCCGAGAACCCTGCGCCTGCCCGCGCGCAGCATGGGCGCTTGCTCGTGTGTGCCACGCCGATCGGCAACCTCGACGACGTCACGCTGCGGGTGCTGGCCGCGCTGCGAGACGCCGACGTGCTCGCCTGCGAGGACACGCGGCACACGCAGATCCTGCTCGATCGTCACGGTATCTCGGCGACCCGGCTCACCAGCCTGCACGAGCACAACGAACGCGCGCAGGCGGCACAGCTGGCGGGACGGGTGCGCGCGGGCGCGACCGTCGCGCTGGTCAGCGACGCGGGCACGCCGCTGATCTCCGATCCGGGCTTCGCCCTCGTCCGGACGTGCCTGGAGCAGGGCCTGCCGGTGCAGGTGCTGCCGGGGCCGAGCGCCGTCGTGGCCGGGCTGGTCGTGTCGGGACTGCCGGGGGAGCGCTGGCGGTTCGTCGGGTTTCTGCCGCGCAAGCCGGCCGAGCTCGAGCGGCTGCTGGCGCATCCCGAGGAGACGCTCGTCGCGTTCGAGTCCCCGCGCCGGCTGTCGCGGGCGTTGAGGCTGCTCGCGGGGCTCGATCCCGAGCGGCCGGTGGCCGTGTGCCGCGAGCTGACCAAGCTGCACGAGGAGGTTCGTCGCGGCAGCGCCGCCGAGCTGGCGGCCCACTACGAGCACGATCCGCCGCGCGGTGAGATCGTGCTCGCCATCGGCGCCGCCCCGCCGGGAGCTGCGCGGCGCGCGCAGGCGCGCGAGGCGCTGCGCCAGCTCGTCGCGGCGGGCGCCAAGCCCAGGCCGGCGGCGAGGATCGTCGCGGGGTTGACGGGCGTGGCGGCCAACGAGCTGTACCGGGACCTGACGGGCTCCGGACAGTAGCCTCCAGGCCACGTGTCCTTCTATGTGACAACCCCCATCTACTACGTCAACGCGGCTCCTCACCTGGGGCACGCGTATACGACGATCGCCGCCGACGTGCTCGCCCGTCATCATCGCCAGCGCGGGGAAGAGGTGTTCTTCCTGACCGGCACCGACGAGCACGGCGAGCCGGTCGCGGACGCGGCGCACGCGCTGGGGATCGAGCCGCAGGAGCTGGCCGACCGCAACGCCGAGCGCTTCAAGGCGCTCGCGCCGCTGATCGGCGCGTCGAACGACTTCTTCATCCGCACGACCGATCCCCAGCACCAGGCGAGGGTGCAGGAGGTGCTCTCGCGGGTGCGCGAGAGCGGGTTCGTCTACGAGGGGACCTACGAGGGCTGGTACTGCCCCAGGTGCGCGGACTTCAAGGCCGAGAACGAGATCGACGAGGGCAGGCGCTGCCCGATCCACCACATCGAGCTGACGCGCGAGCAGGAGGACAACTACTTCTTCAAGCTCTCCTCCTTCCAGGAGCCGCTCGAACGTCTGTATGCCGAGCACGACGGGTTCGTCGCTCCGCGCACGCGCCGCAACGAGGCGCTGTCCTTCATCCGCTCGGGCCTGCGCGACGTGCCCCTGACACGGCACAAGCTCACCTGGGGCGTGCCCGTGCCGTGGGACGAGGAGCACGTGTTCTACGTGTGGTTCGACGCGCTGCTGAACTACCGCACCGCGCTCTCCTACGCCCGGCCCGGCGAGGACCTGACGGAGACGTTCTGGCCCGCGGACTGCCACGTGATCGCCAAGGACATACTGCGCTTCCACGCCGTGTACTGGCCCGCGCTGTTGATGGCCGCCGACCTGTCGCTGCCCAGGCGCGTGTTCGTCCACGGCTATCTGCTGATGGAAGGCGAGAAGATGTCCAAGTCGCTGGGCAACGTGCTCGACCCGTTCGCGGTGATCGAGCGCTTCGGTGCGGACGCGCTGCGCTTCTACCTGCTGCGCGACGTGCCGTTCGGCCAGGACGGGTCGGTCTCGACGGCCTCGTTCGAGCAGCGATACGAGAGCGAGCTCGCCAACGAGCTCGGCAACCTCGCCAGCCGCACGCTGGCGATGGTCGCGCGCTACCGCGACGGGATCGTCCCGGCCGGGGAACCCGATCCGGCGCTGGCCGCGGACTTCGCGGGACTGCCCGAGCGTGTGCGGCAGCTGATCGACGACATCGAGCTGACCGTCGCGCTGGACGAGATCTGGCAGCGGGTGCGCAGGCTGAACCGCTACGTCGAGGAACAGGCGCCGTGGCAGCTGGCCAAGGACGGGGCGCGCGCGGACGAGCTGGATCGCGTGCTGCGCACGCTCGTCGAAGGGCTGCGGGTGGCCTCGGTGCTGCTGTGGCCCTACCTGCCGGCGAGCACGCACAAGCTGCTCCAGGCGCTGGGCGCGCCCGACGTCGCCCTGGCTTGCGCGCGGCTGGGCGCCGGCGCGGCCGGGCGGGTCGAGTCGATCGCTCCGCTGTTTCCCAAGGACCCCAAGAGCGCAGAGTCCGAGCCCGCATGATCGACAGTCACACCCATCTGGACCTGTGCGAGCCGCCCGATGCGGAGTTGGTCGGCGACGCGGCCGCCGAACGCGGGGTACAGCCCGCACACTGTGTTGTTGAGTGTGGACTTACCGGCGCCGTTCGAGCCGAGGACCGCGACGATCTCGCCCGCGCCGATCTTCAGATCGATGCCGCGCAGCACCTCGACCGCGCCGTAGCCGCCTCTGAGCGCGCTCACTTCAAGCATGGGCCTGTGCCCGCAGCCGCTCCGCCGCGCCGCGGCCGAGATACGCTTCGATGACCCGCGGATCGCGCAGCACGTCAAAGGGTTTGCCTTCCGCGATCAGGCGCCCGTTGTTGAGTACCCACGCGTGCTCGGAGAGGTTCATCACCGCCTGCATCACGTGCTCGATCATGAGCACCGTGACGCCGCCGTCGCGGATCGCGCGGATCACCGGCGACATCTCCGCGACTTCCTGCGGGTTGAGGCCGGCGAGCACCTCGTCGAGCAGGAGAAGCTTCGGCTCGGTGGCGAGCGCACGCGCGAGCTCCAGGCGCTTGCGCCCCGCGATGGTGAGATCTTGTGCGGGCTTGTCGAGCTGGCCGGCAAGGCCGACGCGCCGTGCGATGTCCTCCGCGTGGGCGAGCGCCGCCTTGCG
>DASQGE010000140.1:0-36788 GCA_035632775.1 Solirubrobacteraceae bacterium
GTGCTCCCTAGAAAGGAGGTGATCCAGCCGCAGCTTCCGCTACGGCTACCTTGTTACGACTTCACCCCAGTCACGAGCCCCACCTTCGACGGCTCCCTCCCTTGCGGGTTAGGCCACCGGCTTCGGGTGTTGCTCACTCCCGTGGTGTGACGGGCGGTGTGTACAAGGCCCGGGAACGTATTCACCGCGGCAGTGCTGATCCGCGATTACTAGCAACTCCGCCTTCATGCAGGCGAATTTCAGCCTGCAATCCGAACCGAGACGCGCTTTAAGGGATTCGCTCCGCCTCGCGGTATCGCAGCCCTCTGTACGCGCCAATGTAGCACGTGTGTAGCCCTGGACATAAGGGGCATGAGGACTTGACGTCATCCCCACCTTCCTCCGGTTTGTCACCGGCAGTCTCGCATGAGTCCCCAACTAAATGCTGGCAACATGCGACGGGGGTTGCGCTCGTTGCGGGACTTAACCCAACATCTCACGACACGAGCTGACGACAGCCATGCACCACCTGTGAAAGTGCCCCGAAGGGAAGACGTGTTTCCACGCCGGTCACTCACATGTCAAGCCCAGGTAAGGTTCTTCGCGTCGCGTCGAATTAAACCACATGCTCCGCTGCTTGTGCGGGCCCCCGTCAATTCCTTTGAGTTTTAGCCTTGCGGCCGTACTCCCCAGGCGGGCAACTTAATGCGTTAGCTTCGACACGGGGGGAGTCGACACCCCCCACATCTAGTTGCCATCGTTTACAGCGTGGACTACCAGGGTATCTACACTTCTGTTACTTTCACCCGTCTTACTTCTGCTTACTCCTTTTCCGGGTTACTGACCGAGATCTATCTCGGCGGGTCATCATTTCTGATGACCTCTCGCCGTTACCGACGAGGTCGGACTATGTCATATCCCGAACTAGCATTCGGGGCCAGCGTATAGTCTCTACGGGGTTCTCGATCGACGAGGAATCAACTTGTACTCAAACTGGAGCAGGACATGCGGCGCAACGATCTCCTGTATCCGCGGCATACTCTCCGCGTACACATAGACGATCCAGCTACCGCGATTCGCCCTGACACCGGTTCGCAAGTCATACTTCCTCCGCAGGACCGCTGCTAGGCGGTTTGTCTCCGCTCGCGTAAAGCTGTGTGTCTGGAATGTCAGCCCGGCGTAATCGGCCGCACCGTCATCCATCAACCACACCGCCAATGCCAGCGGCGACAGGTCACGAGCGATATCGACTGGAACGATCTTCCGGCGCCCTCGATAAAAGCGCCTTCTCCACGCGGAGAACTCCGCGTTTGTGCGAGTCACGAACTGAACGCACGGGTAGTTACGCCCGTTCAAACGTTGGTCGAACTTATGAGGCGACATCGAAATAAGCTCTCGAAACACCTCATACTTGAACATCGCCAACGCCTCGTGATCCACCTTGTGCTTCACGAACAGGCGAGGATACCTGCCATGAACCGGCAGACTTCCGTCGCCCAGAAGCGTTCCTGTCAATACCTCTTGCTGCTCCTGCGTCAAACGTCGATCCTGAACTTCCCTCGGCGTTGTCCTCATGCCTTCCATTATTCCGGTCACACCCGATGGAAGAGTAGGAGATTCGCCGATACAGCTGATTTAGGCACTGGTGTTACCACCAGAGAGGACAAGATATTCATCCTGTTTGCTCCCCACGCTTTCGCGTCTCAGCGTCAGTCACGTCCCAGCGAGCTGCCTTCGCCATTGGTGTTCCTCCTGATATCTGCGCATTTCACCGCTACACCAGGAATTCCACTCGCCCCTTCCGGACTCTAGCCCGACAGTATCCACCGGCATTCCAGGGTTGAGCCCTGGACTTTCACAGCGGACTAATCGGGCCGCCTACACGCTCTTTACGCCCAATGATTCCGGACAACGCTTGCACCCTACGTATTACCGCGGCTGCTGGCACGTAGTTAGCCGGTGCTTCTTGTGAAGGTACCGTCACTCCGGCCGACTATTAATCGGCGAAGCTTCGTCCCAACTGAAAGGGGTTTACAACCCGAAAGCCTTCTTCCCCCACGCGGCGTTGCTGCGTCACGCTTTCGCGCATTGCGCAAGATTCCCCACTGCTGCCTCCCGTAGGAGTCTGGGCCGTGTCTCAGTCCCAGTGTGGCTGATCGTCCTCTCAGACCAGCTACCCATCGCAGCCTTGGTAGGCCGTTACCCCACCAACAAGCTAATGGGCCGCGGGCCCATCCCGATGCGGAGGCCGAAGCTTCCTTTCCCCTTGCGGGCACATCCGGTATTAGCCCGAGTTTCCTCGGGTTGTCCCGGTCATCGGGGCAGGTAACCCACGTGTTACTCACCCGTTCGCGGCTCTGCCCCAGGGCAAGCCCTGGTTCGTCGCTCCACTTGCATGTGTTAAGCACGCCGCCAGCGTTCGTCCTGAGCCAGGATCAAACTCTCCGTGAAGAGGGGCCGAAGGCCCCGGTCAAGGGAGCCCGGAAGGCTCCCCATCTTTCATAGGGACGGCTGGATGCCGTCCCGACGTACTCCACTTCGAGCTGTCATGGAGTTGCCGGCCCCGCGGATCGAAAATCGACCAGCGACGCCGGGCGGCCGGGACCTCATACACCGTGGTCCCGAACCATGACGGGGTACTGCTTCCTACTTGACTCTTTGTCCGCCCCGGGACCGATCTGAGATCGGCCTGCGCTAGACGCGCCGCCCGGCGGCGGTTCGAACCTGGACGCACACCACGATCGAGGTCGATCGTAGGTGCGCATGCTGTTGAGTTTTCAAAGACCGCCAAGCCTCTCCGAAAGGACAACCTTTTAGAGGAGACCGATCCGGCCCTGCGCCCAGGGGCACCTGCGGGCCGACCCCGGAGTATAGCGCTCGCGCAGCGCCCGGTGCGGACACGCCGCCCCGCCGTAAGCGAGCCCCGGCACGTCCCCCCTGACACCGCTTACACGCATGGCCGGTCGGGACGACCGGCCGCGAGCCCCGGCCAACCTCGATTCGAACGCTGCGCAAGGTCCGCAAGCCAACCCGCGCCTGTCGCCACCCGAAGAGGTTGCACAGCTTGTCAGAGGCCGCTCAGCCTGTGGTCGCCCCGACCCCGTGCGCAGACACACGAAGCGGCGCTCGTCTAGCCGGCGCGCAAGCGCAGAAAGCGGCGCTTGCCGACCCTGAGCACCTGGCCGTCGGCGCGCTCCGCCGCGACGTCGTGCTCGCCGGCCTGCAGCTGCGAGCCGCCGAGGGCGACGCCTCCCTGGTCGATCAGCCGGCGAGCCTCCGAGCGGGACATGCCGAGCTCCTCGGCCATCACCGCCGGCAGGTGCACGCGCCCCTCGCCGTCACCCCGGACGGCGGCCTCCGGGATCCGCTTCGGCTCTTGGCGCTCGACGAAGACCCGATCGAAGTGCCGCTCGGCCTCCTCTGCCCGCTCGGGCGAGTGCAGCCAGCCGACCAGCTCCCGCGCGAGCAGGCGCTTGGCGTCTCGCGGCGAGAGCTCCGCCGGGATGTCGCGGCGTAGCAGCAGCCGGTAGTAGTCGTCCAGCGCCTCGTCGGGGATGCTCATCGTCTTGCCGTACATCTCCTCAGGCGCGTCGGTGATCCCGATCTGGTTGTTCAGCGACTTGGACATCTTCCGTCGCCCGTCCGTGCCGGCGAGGATCGGCATCGTCAGGATCGCCTGCTCGGGCTGTCCGTAGGCGCGCTGGACGTCCCGGCCCAGCAGCAGGTTGAACTTCTGGTCGGTCCCCCCCAGCTCGACGTCCGCGCGCACCGCCACCGAGTCATAGCCCTGCAGCAGGGGATAGAGCAGCTCGAGCATCGAGATCGGCTGCGAGGCCGACCAGCGCTGTGAGAAGTCCTCGCGCTCGAGCAGCTGCGCCACCGTGGTCGTGCGCGCCAGCTTCAGCAGCCCATCCATCCCCATGTCCAGCCATTCGCCGTTGCGCCGCACCTCCAAACGCTCGGGATCCCGGTCGAGGATGCGCGCGGCCTGCTCCTGGAAGGTCTTGGCATTGACCTCGATCTCATCCTCGGAGAGCACCGGGCGCAAGCTCGAGCGACCGGAGGGATCGCCCACGCGAGCGGTGAAGTCGCCGACGATCAGGACCACGCGCTGGCCGGCGTCCTGGAACTCGCGCAGCTTGCCGAGCACGACCGCGTGCCCGAGGTGGATGTCGGGCGCGGTCGGATCGATGCCGAGCTTCACGCGCAGCTGCCGGCCCTCGGCCTGTGCGACCGCCAGCTTGTCCGCCAACGCCCCCTCGGGTAGGCTGTCGACTGCTCCCCGGGTAAGGTTGGCGGCCTGCTGTGTGATCTCCTCAGCGACGGATTGGGAGACCTCCTCGGCGGCGGCGGGCTGGGCAGGCGCGTCGGAGGCGTCGGACATGAGGAGCGCCAATGCTAGTGCACAATGACGGATCGCTAACGATCAAATCAGCCAAACGGGGGCGGGACTTTCCAGGCCGGCCGTCCCGCGAGGGCGGATCTTCGGCCGGATGAAAACGTCCGTCCCTGTGCCGCTCGCCGCACCGCCTGCCGGCGGCCGGCCACGCCTGAAGAGGCTGCGCTTCCTGTCGATCCTCTTCGCCGTGTTGCTGCTCGGCCTCGTCTCCTTCGTCTTCGGCATGTTCGTGGCCGTCGCGTCCGACCTGCCGTCGCTGACGAAGTTCTCGCAGCTGAAAGACGCCAAGAGCTCGGTCCTGCTCGACGACCTCGGCCATCCGATCGGCGTCGTCAGCCAGCACAACCGGGTGATCGTGACGCCTTCGCAGATCCCGCTGCTCGTCAAGCAGGCCGTGATCTCGATCGAGGACAAGCGCTTTCAGACCAACAGCGGCGTGGACATCCGCGGGATCGCGCGCGCGTTCATCCAGGACATCCTGCACAAAGGCACGGTCCAAGGCGCCTCCACGATCGAGCAGCAGTTCATCAAGAACGCGCTCCAGGCCCAGTCGCACCGCACGATCTTCGAGAAGCTGCGCGAGGCGGCGCTCGCCTACCAGCTCTCGCACAAGTGGTCGAAGGAAAAGATCATCGCCGCATACCTCAACACGATCTACTTCGGCAACGGCGCCTACGGGATCGAGTCCGCCGCGCAGACCTACTTCGGGCAGGAAGTCAACCACCTCGGCTGCGGCACGCCCAACCACCAGCTGTGCGTCGAACAGCTGCAGCCCTGGGAGGCGGCGCTGCTGGCCGGGATCATCCAGTCCCCCACCGCCTATGACCCGACGACCCACCCCGCGGCCGCGCGATCGCGCCGCGACCTCGTCCTGGAGCAGATGCTCCAGCAGGGCTACCTGACGAGATCGGTGTATGAGGAAAGCGTCCGTCAGGCGCTGCCCGCGCCGATGAACGTCCAAGCCCCCAAGGAGCAGACCGTCGAAGGCGTCGACGCCGGCTACTTCACCAGCTGGGTTCAGCAGCAGGTGATCGAACGCTACGGCGCCCCCCGCGCCTTCGACGGCGGACTGCGGATCAAGACCACGCTCGACCTTGGACTGCAGCGCGCCGCCGAACAGGCGATAGGCGGCTATCTCGCCTACGCGGGCGGCCCGACCGCCTCGCTCGTCGCGATCGAAAACTCGACCGGCGAGGTGCGCGCGATGGTGGGCGGGCGCAACTACGACGAAAGCCCGTTCAACCTCGCCACCGAGGGCGAGCGCCAGCCGGGGTCCTCGTTCAAGGCGTTCGACCTGGCCGCCGCGCTCCAGGACGGCATCTCGCCGGACTCGGTGTGGAGCTCGCGGCAGAAGGAATTCATCGTGCCGCACACCGGCGGCAAAGAACGCTTCGTCGTGCACAACGACGAAGGCGCCTACTCGGGCTCGAACACCCTGATCGGGGCGACCGCCTTCTCCGACAACTCGATCTTCGCCGAAGTCGGCATCCAGGTCGGCACCCAGCGGATCGCCCGGGTCGCCCACCGCATGGGCATAACCACCCCGATCTCGACCAACCCGGCGATGACGATCGGCGGCCTGAAGGTCGGCGTGACGCCGCTGGACATGGCTCACGCCTATGAGACGATCGCCCATGGCGGCCGGCGCGTGAGCGGAACGCTCGCCGAAGCCGGCGCGCCCGTGGGCATCCAAGAAGTCGAAGCGGGCGGGCAGGCGCTGCCCGACGGCCTGCACCGGGACCGCAACCGTGTCGAGACCAAGCCCGTGCTGCCACCCGGCATCGCCGCCACCGAGACCTCGATGCTCGAAACGGTGCTCCAGTACGGAACCGCCCATGCGGCTGCGATCGGCCAGTTCGCCGCCGGCAAGACCGGTACGACCTCGAACTACGGCGACGCGTGGTTCGTCGGCTGGGACTCCAAGTACACGGTCGCCGTCTGGGTCGGCTACCCGACCCGCCTGGTGCCGATGACCACGGAGTTCAACGGCGGTCCCGTGCTCGGAGGCACCTTTCCGGCTCTGATCTGGCACGACTTCATGATCTCGGCGCTGCAGGTCGACAAGACCCACGAAGAAGAAGCCGCGGCGCGTGCCGCGGGCAAGGCGAACAGCAAGCCCACCTCCACCTCCGAAGAAGCCCTCACGCCATCCTCCTCCGGCGCGCCCTCGCCCGCGCCACGCGAAGAAGGCGCCTCCGAACGGCATTCCGGATCGGGGGGCGGCGCGGGCGAACGCTCCTCCTCCCCAGCCGCGCCCGCCAATCCGGCGCCCGCCTCGCCACCCGCGCCGGCGAGCCCGGCGCCGCCCGCGAGCACGCCCGCGCCCAAGGGCGGCGGCGCGAGCCCCGAAGGGACGGGCGGAGTCAGCCCCAACGGGTAGGGGCGGGCCGCCGCCGCGGGTTCTCAGCGGGGTACGACGCGCGCCGTGCGCGCCGGTGAGACATCCTCGCCGTCGCGCGGGCGTGGACTGGAGACGTGGCGGTTGCCCGCCACGCAGAAGCGCCAGGGAAGCTCGACCGCCTTGTTGATGCCGACGCGCGTGCCCACGACGACGGTCGGGGCGCGCCAGTCGGCGGCGCGCGGCCCGATGATGACCGGGCCGGTGCGCAGATCGCCCCCGTTCTCGGACAGCCAGATGCCGAGCGCCTGGGTGAGCTTGCCCGGTCCCGAGCACAGATCGGATTCGCGCGGCTGTCCACTCCCCGTCGGTCCGCGGCGAGCGCGCATCCGCTCGATGCCGCGCAGCGGCTGCAGCGCCCTGATCAGCACGGCGGCTCCCACCCCGGCGGGCTCGCACACGGCGTTCAGCAGCGCGTGCACGCCATAGGAGCGATACACGTAGGCGCGGCCCGGCGCCTCGAACAGGGTGCGGGTGCGTGGCGTGAGGCCGGCGAACGCATGGCACGCCGGCTCGCTCTCGTGGTAGGCCTCGGTCTCGACGATGACTCCGCTCACACCGCCGTGCGTGACCGAGCAGCCGATCAGCTCCCGGGCGACCTCGAGCACGGGGCGGTCGTAGAAGTCAGGCGGGAGCGCCTTCATCGAGCACCGTCCGCGCCTGGGCGATCTGCTCTCGAACGCGAGCCAGCGAGGTGCCTCCCTCCGACACCTTGGACTCGAGCCACGAGCTGGCGACGAGCACCTCCTGGAGCTCGGCGCGGTGGTCGGCCAGCGCCTGGCTGTGGGCGGCCAGCTCGCCGGGCGTCAGCTCGGACAGCGGCTTGCCGGCGTCGAGGGCGGCGCGCACGAGGCCGGCGACGACGCCGTGGGCCTCCCGGAACGGCACGCCGAGTCGCACGAGCAGGTCGGCGACGTCGGTCGCCGCGATCATCTCGTCGGAAGCGGCCTCGAGCAGACGCTCGCGCCGGAAACTCACGCCGGCGATCATCCCCCTCGCCGCCGCCAGCTCCAGCTCGATCGTGTCGCAGCAGTCGAACAGGTGCTCCTTGTCCTCCTGCAGATCCTTGTTGTAGGTGAGCGGCAGCGCGTGCATCACGCCGTGGAAGGCGGCCAGGTGTCCGACCACGCGCGGCGCCTTCGCGCGCAGCAGCTCGGCCGCGTCGGGGTTCTTCTTCTGAGGCATGATCGAGCTGCCCGAGCTCCACGCGTCCGGCAGCTCGCACAAGCCGAACTCCTCGCTGGACCACAGCACGAGTTCCGCCCCCAGGCGGGAGAGGTGGGTCGAGCAGGTGGCGGCGGCGCCCAGATAGTCGAGGACGAAGTCCCTGTTGGAGACCGCGTCGATCGAGTTGGGGACGACCTGCTCGAAGCCCAGCTCGCGCGCGAGCAGGCCGCGATCGGTCTCGAAGTTGACACCCGCCAGCGCGCCCGAGCCGAGCGGCAGCCGCCCGGACTCGCGCCGCGCGAACGCGAAGCGCGCGCGATCGCGCGCGAGCATCCAGAAGTACGCGAGCAGATGATGGCCGAGGTAGACGGGCTGGGCGCGCTGCAGATGGGTGTAGCCGGGCATCGGCCAGTCGACGTGCTCCTCGGCGCGCGCGAGCAGCGCACCCATCAGCTCGCCGACGGCCGCCTGCGCCGCCTGCGCCCGCTCGCGCACGTACATCGCCAGGTCGGTGGCGACCTGGTCGTTGCGCGAACGCGCGGTGTGCAGCCTGCCGCCGGCCGCGCCGGTGAGCTCGGTCAGGCGCCGCTCGATCGCCATGTGGATGTCCTCGTCGTCCTCCTCGAACGGGAAGCGGTCCTCGGCGAGCTCGCGCTCGACCGCGTCCAGGCCGGCCAGCAGCGCGTCGCGATCGGACTCCGAGACGATGCCCCGCGCGGCGAGCATCCGCGCGTGCGCGCGGGACTGGGCCACATCCTGCGGCCACAGCCGCCGGTCGAAGCCGATCGAGGCGTTCAGGCGTTTGAAGTCGGGGTGCTGGGGCTCGCGAAAGCGCGACATCGAGACGCAGTCTATTGTCGCTCCCAACCATGCCGGCCACTGCGGTGACCGGCGCCAGAAACGGTGTTCGAAGCTCCTGGCTTTCGGGTCTCCCCCAAAACACGCGCAAACGGCTAGCGCGCGACCGCCGTGACCAGCCCCCGCGCCACCCTCTCGACCTGACCTTCGGTCATCTCCGGGAAGAACGGCAAGGCCAGCGAACGCTCCGCCACCCGCTCGCACACGGGCAGCATCCCGGGCCGGTATCCGAACCGCTCGCGATAGAAGCTCATCAAGTGAATCGCGGGCAGGTACGGCTTGCTCTGGACCCCGTGCGCGGCCAGGCTGCGTAAGACCGCGTCCCTTTCCAAACCGGCGGGCAGCTGTACGACGAACACGAACCAGCCTCGCTCGTCCCCGTCCCGGTCCTCGCATGGCAGCCCCAACCCCTCGACCCCGGCCAGCGCCTCCCGGTACCAGCCGGCGACCCTGGCCCTGGCGGCGAGCATCTCCGGCAGGCGCTGCAACTGAGCGATTCCCAGCGCGCACGCGATGTCGGACAGGCGGTAGTTGAATCCAAGCCGGTCGTGATCGAGCCAGCCCATGTCCGGCGCGCGTCCCTGATTGCGCTCGGAGTCGATCCGCTGCTTCAGCGCCCGATCCGCGAGCGTGACCATCCCCCCCTCGCCCGTCGTGATCTGCTTGTTCGCGTAGAACCCGAACGCCGTCGGGTGCCCTCGCCCGCCGACCGGCTTCCCATCGCCGTGCACGGCGCCAAGCGCCTCGCAGGCGTCCTCGACGATCGCCAGCCCGCGCCCGTCCGCGAGCCGCTCGAACGCGGGCATGTCGGCGGGGTAGCCGAAGATGTGCACCGGCAGCACCGCCGTCGTGCGCTCCGTCACGGCCGCCCCAGCCGCCGCCGGATCGAGGTTCAAGGTCACCGGGTCGATGTCCGCGAACACGGGCTTCGCCCCCTCGTACAGCACGGCGTTGGCCGAGGCCACGAACGAGAACGGGCTGGTCACCACCTCGTCCCCGGCTTTCACACCCACGGCCCGCAGCGCCAGGTGCAAACCGGCGGTCCCGCTCGACACGGCGCTGGCGAACGGAGCCCCCACGCGCGCGGCGAAGAGCCGCTCGAACTCGGCCAACCGAGGCCCGAGCGAGAGCTGCCCGGAGCGCAGCACCTCCAACACCGCCTCCTCCTCCGCCTCGCCCAATAAGGGCTTGGCGAGCGGAATCAGGCCAGCGGCGTCCGCGCCATCAGGGCGATCACCGGGTCCTCGACGGGGCGACATCCGTCCAACCGGTCCCGCGCCCTGCACAGCACCGGAGCCCGGCACTACACCCTGCCGGTCGAACGGAGCGTCGGCCCCGGCGAGGGCCGCCCGCCACCCCGCATCCCAAACTCCAGCGAATCCACCAGCGCGTCCCAAGAAGCCGCGATCAAGTTCTCTGAGACCCCAATCGAGCCCCAGACCTCGTGCCCATCCGAGGCATCGATCAACACGCGCGTGACGGCCCCGGTGCCCTTCGTCTCGTCGAGGATCCGAACCTTGAAGTTGACCAGGTCGATGTCCTTCAGATGCGGGTGGATCTCGCCGATCGCGTCGCGCAAAGCCCGGTCCAGGGCGTGCACCGGCCCGTTGCCCTCGGCGGTGCGGACATAGCGCTCGCCACCGACCCAGATCTTGATCGTCGCCTCGGTCGTGGCGCGATCGCCGGCGTGCTTCTCGACGATGACGCGCCAGGACTCGAGCTTGAACAGCGGCTCGTAGGAGGCGTCGGCCTCGCGGCGCATGAGCAGCTCGAAGGAGCCGTCGGCGGCCTCGAACTGGAAGCCGGCGTGCTCGAGCTCCTTGACGCGCTCCAGGACCCGCCTGGTGAAGTCCTCGTCGGCGGCGATCCCGGCCGCGCGCGCCTTCTCGACGATCGTCGCCCTTCCTGAGAGCTCGGAGATCAGCACGTCGCTGCGGTTGCCGACCTGGGCCGGGTCGATGTGCTCGAACGCCTCGCTGGCCTCGCGCACCCCGGCCGCGTGCATGCCGGCCTTGTGCGCGAACGCGTGCTTGCCGACATAGGGCTGCGCCGGATCGGGTGCGCGGTTGAGCAGCTCGTCGACGAAGTGAGCGGTCTCGGTCAATCGCTCCAGGCGCTCTGGCGGCAGCACCGCATAGCCCATCTTCAGCTGCAAATCGGCGATGATCGTCACGAGGTCGGCGTTGCCCGTGCGCTCGCCGATCCCGTTGATCGTGCCCTGGACCTGCGTCGCGCCCGCCCGCACGGCGACGAGCGTGTTGGCGACCGCGCAGCCGGTGTCGTCGTGGGTGTGAATCCCGAGCGCGACCCCCGGCAGCGCCTTCAGCGCGGCCTCGACGCCGGCCCACACGCCGTCCGGCAGCGAGCCGCCGTTCGTGTCGCACAGCACGACCCGCTCGGCCCCCGCGTCCGCCGCGGCCTTCGCGCACCGCAGCGCGTAGTCCCCGTCCAGCGCAAATCCGTCGAAGAAGTGCTCGGCGTCGAACAGCACCCGCTTGCCCCGCTCGACCAGGAACGCGACCGACTCGGCGATCATGCCCAGGTTCTCCTCGCGCGTGACCTTCAACACCTTCTCGGTGTGCAGGGCGGAGCTCTTGCCCACGAGCGTGCACACGGGCGCGAACGAGTCCGCGAGCACGCGCAGCCCCTCGTCGTCCGCGGCGGCCACGCCGCGGCGGCGGGTCATGCCGAACGCGACGATCTCCGCGTTTTCGAGCTTCTCCCGCGAGAGCAGCTCGAAGAGCTCGAGCTCCTTCGGGTTCGACGCGGGAAAGCCCGCCTCGACCATGTGCACCCCGAGCGCGTCGAGCGCCTGCACGACCCGCAGCTTCTCCTCGGCCGTGAGCGTCATGCCGCCGCCGCCCATGCCGTCGCGCAGGGTCGCGTCGTAGAGCTGCAAATCGCTCATCAGCCCGCCGCGGTCGAACCGCTCGGCGCGGCCGCCTCTCCCGCCTCGCCAGCGCCGCCGGACGTCTGGAGCGCCTGGGCGTCGACCACGTCCAGCCACTCCCGATAGCGCACGCTGCGCCCGTGGATGGCGTCGTCGAACGCGGTCTGCAGCACGCGCGTGATCTCGCCCGGCTGGCCCGTCCCGACCGTGTGGTCGTCGATCTCGCGCACCGGCACCAGCTCGGCCGCCGTCCCCGACATGAAGACCTCGTCGGCGAGGTACATCTCCGCGCGCGCCACGTTGCGCTCGACCACCTCGTAGCCGAGGTCCTGCGCGATCTGGATGACCGAGCGCCGCGTGATCCCGTCGAGGATCGAGTTGTGCTGTCCGGGCGTTGCGATCTCGCCCTCGCGCACGACATAGACGTTCTCGCCCGTCCCCTCGCACACGTGCCCGTGTTCGTCGAGCAATATCGCCTCTTCGTACCCGGACTTCGTCGCCTCGATCTTCGCGAGCACGCTGTTCAGATACTGACCGGAGGCCTTTGCGTGCGGGATCAGCGAGCGCGGGCTGATCCGCTCCCACGAGGAGACCTTCGCGCGAACGCCGTTGCGCTTGCCGTCCTCGCCTAGGTACGTGCCCCACTCCCAGCACGCGATCGCCACGTCCACGGGGGCCTCCAGCGGGTTCAATCCCATCTCCCCGTAGCCCCTGAACACGATCGGGCGGATGTAGCACGAGCGCAGCTCGTTGCGGACAACCAGCTCGCACGTGGCCGAGCGCAGCTGCTCGGCGGTGTATGGCACCGGCATGTAGTAGAGCTCGGCCGACCGCAGCAGCCTCTCCACGTGCTCGGCGTTGCGGAACACCGCCGGTCCGAGCTCCGTGTCGTAGCAGCGCACGCCCTCGAACACGCCCGTGCCGTAGTGCAGTCCGTGGGTCAGGACATGGACCTTGGCGTCCTCCCATGCGATGAATTCTCCGTTCATCCAGATGAGATCCGTCGGGTCCACGTTCATCCTGCTCCTGTGTCAGAGGTTGTCCAGCACCGCTTGCGTCGCCTTCGCCGTGGGGTCCGCGCCGCCCAGGTCGGGGGTGCGCAGGCCCGCGTCGAGCGCCTTCTCGACAGCGGATTCTACCGCCGCCGCCTCGTCCGGCAGATCCAGTCCGTGCCTTAGCATCATCGCGGCCGACAGGAACATCGCCAGCGGGTTGGCCGCGCCCGTACCGGCGATGTCCGGCGCGGAGCCGTGCACGGGCTCGAACAGGCCGGGCCCGCCCTCCCCCAGCGAAGCGCTCGGCAAGAGCCCGATCGAACCGGTGATCATCGCCGCCTCGTCGCTGAGGATGTCGCCGAACATGTTCTCGGTCAGGATCACGTCGAAGTGCCGTGGCGCCGCCACCAGCCGCATCGCCGCGTTGTCCACGAGCACGTGCTCGAGCTGTACATGCGGGAACTCGCGCGAGTGCACAGCCATCACCACCTCGCGCCACAGCCGTGAGGTCTCGAGCACGTTCGCCTTGTCCACGCTCGTCACCTTTGCCCGCGCGGCTCCGAACGCGGTGCGGGCGATGCGCTCGATCTCGGGGGCCGTGTAGGCGCACACGTCCGAGGCCGAGTCGGCGGTGCGCGTCTTCTCCCCGAAGTAGATCCCGCCCGTCAGCTCCCTGACGACGAGCAGGTCGGTCCCCTCGATCCGCTCGCGCCGCAGCGGCGAGGCGTCGTACAGCGCCGGCAGCGGCCTGACCGGGCGCAGGTTCGCGTACAGGCCGAGCCCCTTTCGAAGCCCGAGCAGGCCCTGCTCCGGACGCGGTTTGGCGGGGTCGGTCGTGTCCCACTTCGGCCCACCCACCGCGGCCAGCAGCACCGCGTCGGCGTCGCGGCAAGCCGTCAGCGTCTCCTCCGTGAGGGCGCCGCCGTGCAGGTCGATCGCGGCGCCGCCGAACGGGTGCTCCTCGAACTCGAACTCGCCCACGGCGTTCAGCAGACGCAGCGCGGGGGCCATGATCTCCGGACCGATCCCGTCGCCGGGCAGCGTGACGACGCGGTGCGCGCTCATCGCTCTCCTGTCCTGTCTGTGACCGCCCGGTCGTTTGCCGGGCCGCGCCCGGCGGGCACGCTCATAGCGCGGTCGTGACCGGTCCGGTCCGCTCGCGCGCGTCTTCATAGGCGGCGATCTTCGCCTCCGAGTCGAGCGTCGCGGCGATGTCGTCCAAGCCCTCGAGCAGCCGACGGCGGATCTCGTGGTCGATCTCGAACGCGAGGACCCGGCCTGCGAAGCGGACCTCCTGCTCGCGCAGGTCGATCTCGCCCTCGCCGGCGCGGGCCAGGCTGTGGCAGTCCTCCTCGCTGAGCACGACCGGCAGCAGTCCGATCTTCGTGCAGTTCGAGTAGAAGATGTCTGCGAAGCTCGGCGCGACGATCGCCCGAAAGCCGTAGTCCTGCAGGCCCCACGGCGCGTGCTCGCGCGAGGAGCCGCAGCCGAAGTTCTCACCCGCGACGAGGATCGGGTTGGCCGGAAGCTCCCAGCCAGGCTCCTTGGCCCAGTCGTAGAACAGGAACTCGCCGAACCCGCTGCGCTCGACGCGCTTGAGGAATTGCTTGGGCATGATCTGGTCGGTGTCCACATTGGCCCTGTCCAGGTGAGTGACCGCGCCGGAGATGGTGTTCACAGGCTCCATGACGCCTCCTAAGACCAGTTGCGGATGTCGACGAAGTGCCCCTCGATCGCCGCGGCGGCGGCCATCTGGGGGGACACGAGGTGCGTGCGTCCGCCGCGGCCCTGACGGCCCTCGAAGTTGCGGTTCGAGGTGGACGCGCAGCGCTCGCCCGGCTGAAGGATGTCGGGGTTCATGCCCAAGCACATCGAGCAGCCGGCGACGCGCCAGTCGAAGCCGGCCTCGCGGAAGACACGATCGAGACCTTCGGCCTCGGCCTGCGCCTTGACCTGCTGGGATCCGGGCACGACCATCGCACCGACGCTCTCGGCGACGCGCCTGCCCGCGACGACCTCGGCGGCGGCGCGCAGGTCGCCGATGCGCGAGTTCGTGCACGAGCCGATGAAGACGCGGTCGATCGCGATCTCCTGGATCGGCGTGCCGGGCTCAAGCGCCATGTACTGCAGGGCGCGCTCGGTCGCCTCGCGCTCGGCGGGAGCGTCGAACTCCTCCGGCGAGGGCACGCTGCCGGTGACCTGCGTCACCATTCCCGGCGTCGTGCCCCACGTCACCTGCGGGGACAGCGCGGAGGCGTCGATGACGAGCTCGCGGTCGAAGCCCGCGTCCTCGTCGCTTGACAGCTCGCGCCAGCGGGCGATCGCCTCTGAAAGCTCCGCACCACGCGGCGCCCCGGGCCGCTCGCGGTCGGTGAACCACGCGAACGTGACCTCGTCCGGCGCGATCATGCCCGCGCGCCCGCCGCCCTCGATCGTCATGTTGCACACGGTCATCCGGCCCTCCATCGACAGCGCCTCGATCGCGGGCCCGGCGTACTCGACGACGTGGCCGGTCGCGCCGCCGACGCCCATCTGACCGATCGTGCCGAGGATCAGGTCCTTGGCGGTGACGCCGAAGCCGAGCGTGCCCTCGTAGCGGATGCGCATCGAACGGGGGCGATGCTGAACCATGCACTGCGTCGCCAGCACGTGCTCGACCTCGCTCGTGCCGATCCCGAACGCGAGCGCGCCGAACGCGCCGTGCGTCGCGGTGTGCGAGTCCCCGCAGACGATCGTCATGCCCGGCTGGGTGACGCCCAGCTCGGGGCCGATCACGTGCACGATCCCCTGCCGGCCGGACCCGAGCGAGTAGATGGGCACGCCGAACTCCGCGCAGTTGCGCTCCAGGGTCTGCACCTGCTCACGGGAAAGAAGATCCTTGATCCGGGCGGCCGTGGGGGTGCCGTCGGTCGGGGTGTTGTGATCGGCCGTCGCCAGCGTCCGGTCCGGCCGGCGCACCCTGCGCCCGGCCAGCCGCAGGCCGTCGAACGCCTGCGGGCTCGTGACCTCGTGCACCAGGTGCAGGTCGATGTACAGCAGACCCTCATCCACCTCATGGGCCTCCCAGATCTTCTCGAACATCGTGTTTGGCATCAGGCCAGTGCTCCTTCCTGCCTAGCTGCGCCTCAGGCCGGCGCTGACAACCGCCAGGAAGACGGCCTCCTTTTCGCCGGGGTTCTCGAAATGATGGGGCAGGTCGGCGTCGAAGGTGACGCAGTCGCCCTCGCCCAGCTCGTAGCGGCCGCCATCGCACACCAGCGCGACCGAGCCGGACTCCACGAGCGCGGTCTCGCGGCTGCCGGGCTCGTGCATCGGCGGGTCGTCCGCCGCGCCCGTGGCGCCGCCCGGCGCGAGCATGTGGCGCGAGAGCTCGGCGCGCTGGCCGGGCTGGGCGGAGGTCATCACCTCGAAGCGATGCCCCCGTCGTGCGCTGCCCCCGCGCCGGCGCCCGGAGGTGCGCACGACCGTCACGGCCCCGTCCTCGTCCAGGCGCAGCAGCTGCGACAGCCGCAGCTCCAGGCCTGCGGCGATGCGCGCGGCGACCGCGAGCGTCGGGCTGGTCTCCCCGCGCTCGACCTGCGAGAGCATCGGCGCGCTCACGCCGCTGCGCTGCGCCAGCTCGCGCAGCGACAGCGAGGAGGACTCGCGCAACGCCTTCACGCGTGCGCCGATCACGGCGGGATCCAGCGGATCTGAGCCGATCCCTGCGGCATGCGCGGGCTGCGCCGAGGCGGAGACGCGCCCCGGCCGACGCCGCGCTCGCTGTTTCGTCGTCACCATACGTGCGTACGTTATCACAGACGCACGTATGTCGCCTCCGTCAGCGCGTCGCGCTCACGGTCCCGCCGGCTCGGGCAGCCCGAGCGCCTCTTCGGAGGACTCGGCGCGGGCCCGCGCGATCGACAGCGCGCGCACGTTCGCGCGCGCGGCCGCGTCGATGATGTCCGTCGAGACGCCCTGTCCGGCGCCGGTGCAGCCGTCGACCTCGACCACGACCGACACCTCCCCCAGCGCATCCTGGCCCTCGGTGACGGCGCCGATCGTGAACTCGTTGAGCTTCGCCTCGACACCCGCGGCGGCGTTGATCGCGCGGAACACCGCGTCGATCGGCCCGTCGCCGATGAACGAGCCCTCGGCCGAGCCGCCGTCGGGCAGCGTCACCCCCACGCGCGCGTGGGGCGGGCGAAGCGAGGAGTCGTCCACCTCGAACCACTCGAGCGCATACCCCGCGATCTCCTCGCCCGCGCGCAGCTCGTCGGTGACGAGCGCCTCCAGGTCCATCGCGGTCAGCGTCTTCTTGCGGTCGGCGATCTCCTTGAAGCGCTTGAACGCCGTGTTCAGCGCCTGGCCGTCGAGCTGGAAGCCCAGCTCCTGGAGCGCCTCGCGCAGCGCGTGGCGGCCGGAGTGCTTGCCCAGCACGATCGCGTTGCTCTTCAGCCCGACGGTGGTCGCGTCCATGATCTCGTAGGTGGTGCGCTCCTTGAGCACGCCGTCCTGGTGGATGCCGGCCTCGTGCGCGAACGCGTTGCGCCCGACGATCGCCTTGTTCGGCTGCACCTGATAGCCGGTCAGCCGCGAGACCAGGCGGCTCGTGCGCGCGATCTCGGTCGTTTCGACGCCCGTCCACAGGCCGAGGCTCGGCTCGCGCGTGCGCAGCAGCATCGCGATCTCCTCGAGCGACGCGTTGCCGGCGCGCTCGCCGATCCCGTTGATCGCGCACTCGACCTGCCTGGCGCCCGCTTCGACGCCCGCCAGCGAGTTGGCGACCGCCAGGCCGAGGTCGTCGTGGCAGTGCACCGACACGACGACGTCGCCCAGGCCGGGCACGAGGCGGTACAGCTCTTCGAACATCGCCGCGTACTCGCGCGGCATCGTGTAGCCGACCGTGTCGGGCACGTTGATCGTGGTGGCGCCCTCCTCCAGCGCGATCTGGATCACCTCGGCCATGTACCGGACGTCGGAGCGCGACCCGTCCTCGGGTGAGAACTCGACGTCGTCGGTGTACTCGCGCGCGTGCGCGACCGCGGCGCGTACCTGTCCCATCACATCCTCGCGCGTTGTCTGCAGCTTGCGCTCGATGTGGATGTCGCTGGTGGCGATGAACGTGTGGATGCGTGGCCGCTCGGAGTCCTTGATCGCGTTCCAGGCCGCGTCGATGTCCTGCTTGGAGGTGCGGGCCAGCCCGCAGATGACCGGCCCTTCGACCTCCCGCGCGATCGCCTGCACCGCCTCGAAGTCGCCGGGCGAGGTGATCGGGAAGCCGGCCTCGATGATGTCCACTCCGAGCCGGGCGAGCTGGTGGGCGATCTCCAGCTTCTCCTGGCGGTTCAGCGAGATGCCGGGCGACTGCTCGCCGTCGCGCAGGGTGGTGTCGAAGATCAGGACCCGGCCCTTCTCGTCGCGCTGCGCTTTCGCGGCGCTGGCACCGGTGGATCCGTCGTGGGCGCTCATGTCGTTCGTGCTCCTTCTCTATCTCGCGGGCTGTTCCTCTCTGCTTGGTATGCGGCTACGCGGCCGCCACGCGCTATTCCCCCCGAGGGGGGAGCAGGAGAAGCGAGAGGAGCGAGATCTGCAACGACATCCGAAGCCGAGCTTAGCAGTCGTTCGAGACGCTCGCTTCGGCGGGAAGCTCGGCCGGGGTCACAGTTTGGAGGCCACGCGGGCGAGCAGCCTGAGCGACTCTTCGGGGTCGGCTTCGGTGTTCCCCGGAGTGCCGTAGAGGGCGTAGTTGACGACGATGTTGTGCACCCGCACGACCGCGCTGCTGCCGAATTCGACCTGGCCCGTCGCGTCGGCTCCGGACCTGGTCAGGAGCACCGCTTCGTCGCCGATCTTGGGGTGCGAGACAACGAAGCCCGGTATCGCGATGGACATCAGTTTGTAGATCGTGATCGCCCCGCCGATGCTCGACGATCTCAGCACGTTGACGACGGGGGCTGTCACCCCCCTGAAGGTCGGGCCTTCACCTTCAGCGCCGGCGATCTCCTCGCCCTTGACCAGGAACGCGCAGGCCGAGTCGGAGGTCCCGTCCGGCCGGCGCGTTTCCACCGCGGTGGATTTCCCGCCCACGCTCGTGATCAGCGGGCCGAACCCGGGCAGCAGCGTCAGGCACGAGACTGGGGGCAGCAGCACTTCGCAGGGCTTGCGCTTGACCAGCTTGACCGACCCTCCCGTCGGCCCGCCCGTGATGGCGAGGTCGCCTCGCTGAAACTCCTCAAAGTGGCTCGGTCGGCTCGGGCAGCTGCACCCTTTGGGATCGGAGCACAAGAGCAGCTGAGAGGCGACGACCTCGTTGACCTTGCCGCCGCTGGTGGAGTGCACCCGCAGGTGGCCGGAGCTGACCGTGACTTCGACCACCGGCTCGAAAGCCGACAGGCCGCTGATCGAGAGGTCATAGGCGCCGTCGGCGTAGGGCTTGACGGTCAGCGTCCGGGGCGGGCTGGACTTCGTGACGCTCACCGCGGTGGGCTTGAAGCCGACTTCCTTGCTCGAGGGCACGTTGGGGCCTTGCGCATCCCACTCCGACCCCAGGTGCGGTTCGCGGAAGAACGCGGCGGCCTCGGAGTTCAGGAACGCCGTGTTGCCTGCGACGCCGGCCGCCCATGCCGCCGGCGAGCCCTTGACTTCGAACATCTTCTTGAACCTCGTCCACGGAGAGATGTGGTTGGAGGCCATGTGGCCGAAGAAGCCGACCGCGTCTTCGATGCGGCTGAACAGCGGGACCGCGGGGGACCTGAGATATTCCTTCCACACTCCCCGGGCGGACGGGTCGTTGGCCACGAGGTCGGACTCGACCCAGGTCGCCGCACCCTCGAGCAGCCACCCTGGGTCGCTCTCGAAGTCGGCGCTGCTGTGCGACATCCGCGCCTCGAAGACGTGAAAGACCTCATGCGCGATCGTGGCGCGAAGGTAACTGTCGCCGTGTCCGTGCGCGGCGCCGAAGATCGTGATCTCGCAGCCGATCGCTTCAACTCCAGAGCTGTCCCAGGCGCACGTGGTGTGCGCTGCGGAGTGGTAGGTTTTTCCATATACGTGCTCGATTTCCGAGTGCTTGGGTGAGTCGGTTACCGTGATGAAGTGTTCGGGACCGCCGGGCAGCACCTCGCCGACGTGCGCTCCCTCCAACGCGGCGTAGACATCGACCAAGGTCCGGTCCGATGGCGCCTTCGCGAGCGCGGGCGAGGCACACAGCGCAACCACCGCCAGCGCCACGAGCACGCCGAGCCCTCCACGCAGCGACGTGACCGAGCCCGTAAGGGCTGACAGGTACCCGGGCCGGGACATCTCCCCCATCGCGCCAATGCTACGCCTCGGCCCGGGCGGGCGCGAAACCCTAGGGCACGAGCACGACCTTGCCGATGTTGCGCCGCTCGGTGATCATCGTGTGCGCCGCGCCGGCTTCCTCCAAGGAGAACGCGCCGGCTACGACGGGCTGGATCGTGCCGTCTGTGAGAAGCTCGCGCAGCGCCGCGGTCACGCCCGCGCGGCGGCGCTCGTCCTGGGAGAGGGTGAGCATGTTCAGGCCGATCACGGTCTTGGACGCGGACATCTGCTTGATCAGGTTGAAGCGTGGCATCCGCAGGACGGTGCGCAGCGCGGAAATGGGGTTGCGCCGCTCGCCGGAGACGACGGCGGAGGCGCCGAATGCGACCAGGCGCCCGCCGGGGCCGAGCAGGTCGTAGCTGCGCCGGAAGCTCTTGCCGCCGATCGCGTCCATGACCATGTCAAACGGCGGCAGACCCCGCTCCCAGCCGACGGCCGTGTAGTCGAGCGGGTGATCGACGCCGAGCTCGGAGATGCGCGCGTGCTTGCTGGGCGAGGCCGTGCCGTACACCTCGGCGCCGCGGCGCTTGGCGATCTGCGTCGCGGCGATGCCGACGCCGCCGGCGGCCGCGTGGATCAGCACGCGTTCGCCGGGCTGCAGGCCGCCGAAGCCGACGAGCCCCGTCCACGCCGTCCCGTAGGCGACGGGGATCGCCGCGCCCTGCTCGAACGTGAGCGCCTCCGGCAGCGCCAGCACGCCGTCGGCGGGGACCACGACCTGGGAGGAGTAGCCCCCGAACCGGGTGCCCGCGAGGACGCGCTGGCCGTGGTTCAATCCCCGTACGCCCTCCCCCAGCTCGAGGATCGTGCCGGCCACCTCGTAGCCGATGATGCACGGCGGCTTCGGCGCGTCCGGGTAGAGGCCCATGCGCGCCATCACGTCGGCGAAGTTCACTCCCGCCGCCGCCACGTCGATCCGCACCTGGCCCGGGCCGAGCTCGGGGTCGGGCCGCTCGTGCACCTGCAGCACTGCGGGTCCCCCGTGCCTGCTGATGACGACAGCGCGCATCGCGCCTCAGCCTATCCGATCACCCGAACGAGACGGCTCAGGGTCAAGCAGGCCAAGAACGCAGGGAGCGTGGCGTGCTACGCACGTGTGCTGGCCGATCTTCGATCGGCGAGGACGCCGGCCGGCGACGGCCATCAGTCGTCTCGGAGATCGACCGACCAGCCGTTGACAAACCCCTCAGAGGCGACGATCTCGCGTACGACCGCGTCCGGTACCGGCGCGTCGGTCGTGACCACCATCGCGGCCAGGCGCTTGTCGTCGTCGTCGGCGTGCCCGTCGGGCGTGTGGCCGACGGCGGCGGAGGAGATGTTGATGCCGTGTGTCCCGAAGATCGTGCCGACACGGCCGATCATCCCGGGCAGGTCCTCGTAGCGGAAGACGGTGACATAGCGCGCGAGCTCGATCGTCAGGCGCCGGCCTTGGACCTCGACGAGGTGGGGAACGCGGCTCGGGCCGATGCCGGTGCCGGCGACCGCAACCCGCTCGTCGCCCGCGACGACCGTGACGCGGATCAGCTCGTTGAAGTCCTGCGCCTCGGAGACGGCCTTCTCCTCCAGCACGATCCCGCGCTGATGGGCCATCGTGGGAGCGTTGACAAGGTTGACCTGCTCCTCGGTGCGACCCTGCAACGCGCCGACGATCACGGCGAGCCCGAGCAGGCGCGTGTCGAAGTCGGCGATGCGGCCGAGGAACGCCGCCTCGATGCGCTCGACCGAGCTGCCCTCGGCCAGCGCCATCGCCAGGTGCCCGAGCTGGGTGGCGAGCGGCAAAAACGGCCCGAGCGCCTCCATGTCCTCGCCGCCGATCGCGGGGATGTTCACGGCCGTGGAGACGACGCCGCCGGTCAGCGCGGCGATCACCTGCTCGGCGCACTGATAGCCGGCGCGGTCGGTCGCCTCCGCGGTCGAGGCGCCGAGGTGCGGCGTGACGACCACGTTCGGATAGCCCGAGAACAGGGGATAGTCGGTGATCGGCTCGGACGGGAACACGTCGAGCGCGGCGCCCGCGACCTTGCCGGAGTCCAGTGCGTCCTTGAGCGCCGCGTCGACGATCAGCCCGCCGCGGGCGACGTTGAGGATGCGCACCCCGTCGCGCATCTTCGCGAACGCGTCCGCGTCGAGGAAACCTTCGGTCTCAGGGGTCTTCGGCAGATGAATCGTGATGAAGTCCGCCTGCGCGTAGACTTCCTCGGCGCTGCCGGCCTTCTCCACCGCCAGCTCGCGAAAGAGCTCGGCGCTGATGAACGGGTCGAACGCGAGCACGCGCATGCCGAAGCCGTGGGCGCGATGCGCGACGAGCTGGCCGATGCGCCCGAACCCGAGAATGCCGAGCGTCTTCTCGTACAGCTCCACGCCCGAGAACTTCGAGCGCTCCCACTTGCCGCCCGTCAGCGAGACGTATGCCTGGGGGATGTTGCGGGCGAGCGCGAGCAGCATCGCCATCGTGTGCTCGGCGGCCGTCACGACGTTGGACTCGGGCGCGTTGGCGACCACGATGCCGCGCCGCGTGGCGGCCTGCACGTCGACGTTGTCCACCCCGACCCCGGCGCGGCCGATCACACGCAGGTTCCCCGCCCGCTCGATCAGATCGGCGGTGAGCTTCGTGGCCGAGCGGACGAGGATGCCGTGGTAGGCGCCGATCCGCTCGGCCAGCTCCTCGTCGCTCCAGTCGATGCCGAGGTCGACCTCGAAATGCCCGCGCAGGAGCTCTACGCCGGAGTCGCCGATCTGCTCCTTGACGAGCACCTTCAACCGCTCGCTCATGCCAACTTCTCCTCTGCGTTAGGGCTACATCCGGGTGGACACGTAGGGCAAGCTGGGCAAGGACACAGGGAGCGTGGCGTACCGATCGGAGATCGACGAGATCTCCGATCGGCCAGCACGCGAGCGACCGAGGACGCCGATCCAGCGCCGCCATACGTGTTCATGCGGGGAGCCTTTCGACGACCCAGTCGATGCATGCGGTCAGGGCCTGCACGTCGGCCGGATCGACAACGGGGAACATGCCGACGCGCAGCTGGTTGCGTCCCAGCTTGCGGTAGGGCTCGACGTCGACGATCCCGTTCGCGCGCAGGGTCTTGGCGACCGCGGCGGCGTCGACGGCCGGATCGAAGTCGATCGTGCCCACGACGAGCGAGCGCTTGGCGGGATCGGTGACGAACGGGGCGGTGCAGGGGGTGCGCTCGGCCCACTCGTACAGGTGCGTGGAGGACTCGCGCGTGCGCGACACGCACCAGTCCAGGCCGCCGCCGGCGAGCATCCAGCGGATCTGGTCGGCGAGCAGGAACAGGGTCGCGACCGCCGGCGTGTTGTAGGTCTGGTCCTTCAGCGAGCTCTCCAGCGCCGTGCTCAGGGACAGGAATGCGGGGATCCAGCGCTCCGACGCGGCGAGCTCGGCGATCCGCTCCTGCGCGGCGGGGCTGAGCAGCGCGACCCACAGGCCGCCGTCGCCGGCGAAGCCCTTCTGCGGCGCGAAGTAGTAGGCGTCGGCCTGGTCGAGCTCGACCGGCAGCCCGCCCGCGCCGGAGGTCGCGTCGATCAGCACCAGCGCTTCGCCCGCGTCCCCGGGTCGCGCCACTCCGACCATCACGCCGGTGGAGGTCTCGTTGTGCGCCCAGGCGATCGCGTCGACGTTCGCTTCGGCCGCCCGGAGGCCGGCGTCCGCCGGGTCGGGGGCGTCGCCCGGGTCGGCTCCAACCACGACCGCGTCCTCGAGGAACGGCGCACCGGTCGTGACGGTGGCGAACTTCGAGGAGAACTCGCCATAGGTCAGGTGCAGCGCGCGGCGACGCACGAGCCCGAACGCGGCGGCGTCCCAGAAGGCGGTCGCGCCGCCGTTGCCGAGCGCCACCTCGTAGCCGTCGGGTGCGGAGAACAGCTCGCGCAAACCCGCGCGGATGTCTCCGACGAGCGCCTTGACCGGGCGCTGGCGATGCGAGGTGCCCATCACCGTGGCGCCGTCGCCGGCCAGGCGCGCGAGCGCCTCGGGTCGCACCTTCGAGGGCCCGCAGCCGAAGCGTCCGTCCGCGGGCTTGAGCGCGTCGGGGATCGGCAGCGGCGTCGCGTCTGTGTCTGTCGTGGGCGGGCTCGACGTCATGGGCTTCCTCTCGCGGTCAGGCCTCTCTGTGGGAGGTGACGATTATCTGAGGTGCCCAGGCGTGCGGCGGTCCGAGCTCGTCGCTTCCCGGTGGTGTGCTCCACCCAGAACGAACGCCAGTCGCGACGAGAGGCCGAGTGTAGCTCACTGCCCCGTGAGACGCTCGCGGATGATCGAGGTGGCGGTCCAGCCCTTCGGCAGGCGGGTGGGGGCGACGCCCGCCGGCGGCTCCGGGGCGAGCAGGCAGTACTCGGGAGCGGGACCGAGCACGAGCTGGCGGCGCCACAGGCTCGCGTGCCGAGGATCCATGCCGTCGCCGAGCAGCTGTCCGAGCGCGCGCCGCTGCGACCCGGGCGGCCGCGCGACCCACACGACCGACGCCCCATCGAGCTGAGGGCGCCCCTCGATGAGGCCGTAGAGGCCACCCGCGCCGGCGCCGAAGCGACGCGCGACGTCATCGTGAACGGTGCGGTGCCCGCGACCGACCGCGGCCTCGTTCAGGACGCCGAGCGCGGTGTAGTCCTCGACCAGGTACCAGTCCTCGTAGCCGGCGGCGGCGGCGCCGTCGATCCACGGCAGGCCCGCGGCTCGATAGCAGGCCGAGCCGGCAAAGCCGACGGGCGGTGCATGCGCCAGCGAGCGGTGAAACGCAACATGCGCTTGCTCGTACGCGTCGGTCGCGGAGGCGTCCAGCGGGCGGTGCCAGAAGACGTAGGCGAGCACCGCGCGCTCTCCTCAGAACGCCGGCTTGATCCAGTCCATGTGCGAGCGCAGCTCGCCGCCGACGCGCTCGATCTGGGTGTCGGCCTGTTCGGCGCGCATGCGCTTGAAGCTCTCCTGGCCGGCGCGGTTCTCGGCGATCCACTCGCGGGCGAAGTCGCCGGACTGAATCTCGGCAAGGATCTTGCGCATGTTCGCGCGGGTCTCCTCGGTTATGACGCGCCTGCCACGCGTGTAGTCGCCGTACTCGGCGGTGTTGGAGATCGAGTAGCGCATCCCGGCGAGCCCCTTCTCGTACATCAGATCGGCGATCAGCTTGAGCTCGTGCAGGCACTCGAAGTAGGCCATCTCGGGGTCGTAGCCGGCGTCGACGAGCGTCTCGAACCCCGCTTGCACCAGCTCGGAGGCGCCGCCGCAGAGGACGGCCTGCTCGCCGAACAGGTCGGTCTCGGTCTCGTCCTTGAAGGTCGTCTCGATCACGCCGCCGCGGGTGCACCCGATTCCCTTGGCATAGGCGAGCGCGAGCGCGCGGGCGTTGCCGGTGGCGTCCTGGGCGAGGGCGAGCAGGCCGGGGACGCCGCTGCCTTCGGTGAACTGGCGCCGCACGAGATGGCCGGGGCCCTTGGGCGCGACCATCGCCACGTCGACGCCGGCGGGCGGCTGCACCTCCTTGTAGTGGATCGAGAAGCCGTGCCCGAACAGGAGCATGTCGCCGGGCGCGATCCCGTCGCGGATCTCGCCCTCCCAGATCTGCCGGTGCAGCTCGTCGGGCACCAGCATCATCACGAGATCGCCGCGGCTCGAAGCCTCGACGACGGAGAGGACCTCGAGGCCGTGCTCGCGCGCCGAGTCGGCCGAGGAGGAGTCCTCGCGCAGGCCGACCACGACGTCGACCCCGGAGTCCTTGAGGTTCAGCGCGTGGGCGTGGCCCTGGGAGCCGTAGCCGATGATCGCGACGGTCTTGCCGTCGAGCAGGTGGAGGTTGGCGTCGTCGTCGTAGAGCATTTGGGGTCCCGTGAGCGGGCAGGCTATCGCTTACGCGCTTGCGGACGCGACGAGGGTGCGCCCGGAAATGACGAGCGTCCCGTCGGGCTGCACGTAGGGCTGCAGGCGCGCCCCCAGCCCGGCGCGGATCTCGGCGATCTCGGACTCCGGACGGCTGAATACGGCGTCGTGGAAGACACGGGAGAGGTCGAGGGTGGTCTCCCAGAAGGCGTCGAAGGAGGCGTGACGATGGGTCACGTCCAGCGCCTGCACGTCGATCTCGGCGAATCCGGCCTGGGCCAGCAGCTCGGGGACGCGCTCGGGGTCGCCGAGCGCGAACGGACCGGGGGCGCCGGCGGCGGGCGGCGCCTGAAGGCCCCGCTCGATCAGCTCCATGCTCGGCAGAAGCGCCCAGGGGTTGTGCTGGACGGCGTCCCACACGGCCAGCGCCAGGCGGCCGGCCGGTCGCAGCACGCGGCGGGTCTCGGCGAGCGCGGCGGGCGGGTCGGCCATCAGCATGTAGCCCCAGCGGCAGAGCACGACGTCGACGCTCGCCAGCGGCAGGTCGATCCATTCGGCGCCGAGGACCTGGAACTCGACGTTCGACAGTCCGAGCTCGCCGGCCCGCGCGCGGGCGCCGTCGAGCATCGCTTCGGCCTGGTCGGAGACGATCACCCCGCCCAGCGGCGCGACCAGTTCGGCCGCGAGCATGCCCGTCTCGCCGAGACCGGCCGCGAGCTCCAGCACGCGCTCGCCCGGCTGGGGCGAGACCGCGTCGAGCATCCAGTGCGACACGGGCATGCCGAGCGCGCTGATCGCCTCCCGGCGGCGGGTCCATCCGGCCGCCGCCTCTTCCCAGCCGGCCAGGCTGGCCTCGCGATGGGCGTTTGCGTCGAAGACGTTCATGTCAGCGCTCTGCGCAGGAGCTTTCCCGACGGCGTGCGCGGAAGGGGCTCGCCGACGAGCTCGAGCTGCTTCGGGACCTTATAGGGGGCGAGGCGCTGCTCGCAGTGAGCGCGCAACGTCTCGGCCTCCACGCCGGACCCCGGACGCGCGAACACGATCGCGGCGACCGCCTCGCCCCAGCGCGGGTCCGCGCGGCCGAGGACGGCCGCCTCGAGCACGTCGGGATGGGCCTCGAGCACCGCCTCGACCTCGGCGGGCGCGACGTTCTCGCCGCCGCTGACGATCGTGTCCCCCTTGCGCCCCGTGACGCGCAGGCAGCCGTCCGCGTCGAGCTCGCCGAGGTCGCCGGTGTGCAGCCAGCCGTCGGACGCGAGCGAAGCGGGCGCGACGGTCGGACCGGCGACGAGGATCTCGCCGTCCTCGGCGACGCGCACCCGCGTGCAGAACAGCGGCGGGCCGCCGGTCGTGACCTGCGAGCAGGCCTCCGTCAGCCCGTACGTGGGGCTGACGGGCACGCCGGCCGCGCGCGCACGCTCGATCAGGGCCGCGGGCACGGGACCGCCGCCGGTCAGCGCGCAGCGAAGCGTCGGCGGACGCCGCAGACCGGCGTCGAGCAGGCGCGCGAGCGTGGTCGCGACGAGCGAGACGAGCGTTATGCCCTGCTCGCGCAGCGCGCGCAGGACCAGGTCGGCGTCGAAGCGGGGGTGGACGACGGCCGTGGTCGCGTAGATGGCGGAGCGCACGAGGATCGACAGGCCGCCGACGTGGGAGACGGGCAGTGCGCACAGCCAGCGCTCGCGCGGGTCGCGGTCGAGCGCCACGGCCGAGCCGAGGGCGCTCCACAGGAAGTTGCCGTAGGTGAGCTCGACGGGGCGTGGCGCGGCGCTCGTGCCGGAGGTGTGGATCACCGCCGCGACGGCGTCGAGATCGTGAACGAGATCCCCGTCGAGCGCCTCGGGCGCAGACTTCTCCTCCAGCGGCTCCTCCACGACGGCGGCGGCGCCGGCGCAGACGAGCGCGCGCTCGGCGGGCCCGAGACGCACGTCGCAGGGCACGGCGACGGCGCCGAGCAGCAGGCAGGCGTGAAAGGCCCGCGCGAAGGCGAGGCCGGGCGGCAGGACGATCAGGACGCGATCCCCCGCCGTCACGCCACGGGCTCGCAGGGCGATCGCGGACCGGCGCGCGCAGGCGTGCAGCTCGGCGTAGGAGCAGCCGCCGTCCGGACCTTCCAGCGCCGTCGATCCGGGCCGAGTTCGCGCCGCGCGGGAGAGCCATGCCTCGACCTGCATGGCCACAGGCTAGCCTTCGCGGCATGACTACGAACTGGACGAAGGCGGGCGCGTACGAGGACATCCGCTACGAGAAGTCGGACGCGCCTAAGGGGATCGCGAAGATCACGATCGACAGGCCGGAGGTCCGCAACGCGTTCAGGCCGCAGACGATCGTGGAGATCTCCCGAGCGCTCGAGGATGCGCGCGAGGACACGGAGGTCGGGGCGATCGTGCTGACCGGCGCGGGCGAGCTGGCGTTCTGCTCGGGCGGCGATCAGCGCGTGCGTGGAGATTCCGGCTACCTCGCCGAGGACAGCGCCGGGAAGGCGGGGATCGGGCGCTTTCACGTGACGGACCTGCATGTGCAGATCAGGCGACTGCCGAAGCCGGTGGTCGCGATGGTCGCGGGCTACGCGATCGGAGGGGGGCACGTGCTGCACCTGGTGTGCGATTTGACGATCGCCGCGGAGAACGCGCGGTTCGGGCAGGTGGGGCCGAAGGTCGGGTCGTTCGACGGCGGCTTCGGCGCGGGCCTGTTGGCCAACGTGGTCGGCCCGAAGAAGGCGAAGGAGATCTGGTTTCTGTGCAGGCAGTACTCCGCGCGGCAGGCGCTTCAGATGGGACTCGTGAACACGGTCGTGCCGCTCGAGCGGCTCGAAGAGGAGACGGTGCAGTGGTGCTCGGAGATGCTCGAGCTTTCGCCGTTCGCGCTGAGGCTGCTGAAGGCGAGCTTCAACGCGGCCGAGGACGGCCTGACGGGGATCCAGCAGCTCGCGCACGACGCGAACCTGCTGTTCTACGGAAGCGAGGAGGCCCAGGAGGGCAGGGACGCCTACAAGGAGAAGCGCGAGCCGGACTTCTCCAGGTTCCCGAGGCGCGCATGACGACGGTGACACAGGCGCCGACGATCGTCGCGCAGGGCGCCGCGGGGCGTCCCAGCGTGATGCGGATCTGGGTGATGGCCGCGCGCCTGCGGACGCTGCCGGCGGCGGTGGCGCCCGTGCTCGTGGGGACCTCGCTGGCACTCGGGGCGGGGAGCTTCCACCCGCTTGCGTTCGTCGCGGCGCTGCTGGGCGCGGTGTTCATCCAGGTGGGGACGAACCTGTCGAACGACTACTCCGACGCGAGGCGCGGCACCGACAACGAGGACCGGCTCGGGCCGGTGCGGGTGACGGCCGGTGGGCTGGCCCCTCCGAAGCAGGTGCTGATGGCCACGTATGTGTCGTTCGGCCTGGCGGTCGTGTGCGGTGCATACCTGATCGCGGTCGCGGGCTGGGAGCTGCTCGCGGTCGGGGCCGCGTCGATTCTGGCGGGCGTGCTGTACACCGGCGGGCCGAGGCCGTACGGATACGAGGGGCTGGGCGAGGTGTTCGTGTTCCTGTTCTTCGGGGTGGTCGCGGTCGCGGGCTCGTATTTCGTGCAGGTCCAGGAGCTGCCGTGGCAGGCGTTCGGGTGCGCGGTGCCGGTCGGGCTGCTGGCGAGCGCGATCCTGGTGGTGAACAACGTCAGGGACATCGACACCGACAGGCGCGCGGGCAAGCGCACGCTGGCCGTGAGGCTCGGGCGGGCAAGAACTCGAAACCTGTACACCGCGATGGTGGCGGGCGCGTTCGCGAGCGTGCCGGCGCTGTGGGCACTCGGGATGTCGCCATGGCTGCTGCTCAGCTGGGCCGCGATCCCGCTGGCGCTCGCCCTCTCCAAGACGGTCAGGACCAGGATGGACGGACCGTCGCTGAACGGCGCGCTGGCGAAGACCGGCGCGCTGCAGCTGCTCTTCTGCCTGCTGCTCGCCGCCGGAATACTCGCCAGCGGCGGGATCGCAGGGTGAGCGCGCGAGGGAGCGGCTTTTTGCGGGAGACCCGTGAGCCCGTATCTCCTACAGCCGTAGCGGCGCCGGTCACCACACCCGCCGGCACCGCGGAAGCGCCTAGACGGTCGCTGAACGGCGCGATGCTGTGTCCTCGGTCGCTCGCGTGCTGGCCGATCGGAGATCTCGTCGATCTCCGATCGGTACGCCACGCTCCCTGCGTCCGTGCCTCGCTTGCCCAGCGACCGTCTAGGAAGCGGGCGGGCGCTCGGGAGCCGGGAGAAACCCCGTGTTCGGGATGTTCCGCGAGAGCATGAGCGGGAGCGCGCGCCTGAGATTGAGCGTGCGCTCGCGGACGGTGCGCCTGAAGAGTCCGCTCCAGACCGCTTACGGCGCGGTCTGCGAGCGCGAGCTGCTGACGGTCACGCTGACCGACGCCGACGGGCTCGCCGGCTGGGGCGAAGCGGCGCCGCTGCGGGCATACGACGGTGTGAGCGCCGCGCGGGTGAAGGACGCGCTGCAGCGTTACGCACCCGCGCTGGCGGACGCGCAGGAGCGCAGCGGCGCGCAGGTGGTCGAGGCGTGCCGCGTGATCGAGGATCTGCCGCAGGCGCTCGCGGCGGTGGACATGGCGCTGTGGGATCGCGCGGGGCGGCGCGCGGGCAGGCGGGTCGCGGAGCTGCTGGTCGACGACCCGGCCGACGAGGTGATGGTGAACGCGACGATCGGAGCGATCGATCGCCAGGGCGCGGCCGAGCAGGCCGCGAAGGCGGCCGCGGACGGGTTCGAGTGCATCAAGGTCAAGGTGGGCGTCGGCGACGACGCGGGCAGGGTCGCGGCCGTGCGGGCCGCCGCGGGCGCGCGGCCGGCGCTGCGCCTCGACGCGAACGGCGCCTGGGACGTGCAGGAGGCGGTTCGGGCGATCGAAGCGCTGACGCCCGCCGGACTGGAGCTGGTCGAGGAGCCGACGCACGGGTTGCGGGCCGTGAGAGAGGTGCGCGAACGGGTGAGCGCGAGGATCGCGATCGACGAGACCGCGGCGGAGCCCGGCGCGCTCGGCGCGGGGGTGGCGGACGCCGTGTGCCTGAAGGTGGGGCGCTGCGGAGGGATCTCGGGACTGATCGCGGCCGCGGCGCTGGTGCGGTCATCCGGCGCGGAGGTGTACCTGGCCTCGGCGCTCGACGGTCCGCTGGGGGTGGCCGCCGCGCTGCACGCCGCCGCGGCGCTCGCCTCGCGCGGGCCGGTTCCGGCGTGCGGGCTGGCGACGCTCGGCATGTTCGAGGGGATCGACGAGGAGCTGCCGGTGGCGCGCGGCAGGATCGCGCTGCCGTCGGCTCCCGGCCTGGGAGTGGGCCCGCTGTAGCGGAGCGCGGGGACGTCGAGCCCGGGGACGGCTCCTTTCGAGCCGGTCAGGCGAGCGCGCGCGCCACCGCGTCCGGGCTCTCCAGCGGCAGGCGATGCCCTCCGGGCAGGACGACGAGCCCGGCGTCGGGCAGCGCGACGACCATGCGCCGGGCGAGCGCCTGGAACTTGGCGTCGCGCTCGCCCACGAGAACCGTCACGGGCATGGTCAGCTCCGGGAGCCTGTTCCACAGCGGCTGCATCTCCCCCGTGCCGATCCCGCGCAGGACCGCCGCGAGCGCATCGAGCCGGCTGCGGCGGTAGTCCGCGCGCGCGAGCGCGTCCACCGCGGGCGGGTCTTGCGCGAACATCGGTTGGGCGCACCAGCGCTGGAGGAAGTCCTCGATCTCCGCGTGCTCGATCTCGTCGGCGAGGCCACGGTCGGATGTGCGACGCCGGGCGCGCTCGGCCGGGTCCTCGATCCCGGGGGTGCTCGCCACGAGCACGAGCCGCGCCACGCGCTCGGGGGCGGCGAGCGCGACATGCAGCGCGACGCGCCCGCCCAGCGAGTAGCCGCACAGCGCGAAGCGCTCGGGGGCGTGCGCGAGCACGTGCTCGACGCAGCCCTCGAAGGAGATCGGGCGCGGCGCGCCGGCGTGCTCGCCATGTCCGGGCAGGTCCAAGGCCAGTGGTGGGCGGCGTTCACAGGACAGGCGCGCGATCACGCCGTCCCATGTGCGATGGGTGCCCCCGAAGCCGTGCAGCAGGACGAGCCTCGCAGGCTCGACGGCCACCGCTCACCCCTCCGGCGCCAGGAGGCCCACCTCGGGGAAGTACGTGCGCACACGCTTGGGATCTCTCGTCAGCAGCCGAATCTTCGCCGCTTGCGCGTGGGCGCCGATGAAGAAGTCGGGCAGAGGCGTCGCGCGCGATCCACCCTGGCGGCGGTACACGAGGAAGGCGCGAGCGACGAGCCACGCCGCCGCCCAGGGAAGACCGATCCGCATGAGCCCCACGCCCTGCAAAGTGCGCTCGAGATGGCTCCGGTCCGCGAAGCCGACGGCCACCTCGGCGTAGATCACCTGATTGATGGCGAGCTCCCCTTCCTCCGCAGCGAGCGCCAGATGCTCTTCCGACCATTTGCGCCACGGAGAGGGCGCCAGCACGTCGAGCAGCACGCTCGAGTCGACCAGCGTGGTCACGCGCCGTCGCCGCGAGTCAGATGGAGCACCGCTTCAGCGCCGAGCCCACCGTCCGCGCGGTCACGCAGGCGTGCAACCAGCTCCGCCCCGCGGCCACGAGGCGCGAGCGGGCGCACGAGCGCACCGTCCTCGCCATCGACCACCTCGACCTCGGCGCCGGGCCCAAGCCCGAAGCGTTCACGCAGCTCATGCGGGATGGTCACCTGTCCCTTGGCGGTGATCCGCATGTAAGGATAGTAGCAGCCTTACTATGTCAGCGGCGTTGCAACGGGGTCGGGCAGCCGCGGCAGGTAGCGTTTCCAGAAGTGAGCGCCGCGGGCGACACCTATGCGCTGCTGGGAGCGCTCGTCGACGAGCTCGCGCGGTGCGGGATGCGCGCCGCGTGCACGTCGCCCGGCTCGCGCTGCGCGCCGCTCGTGCTGAGCCTGGCGCGCGAGCAGCGCCTTGAGTGCTACTCCCACGTGGACGAGCGCTGCGCCGGGTTCTTCGCGCTCGGGCTGGCGAAGGCGTCGGGACTGCCGGTCGCGGTGACGTGCACATCGGGCACCGCCGCGGCGGAGCTGATGGGGGCCGCGGTCGAGGCGCGCGAGGCGCGCGTGCCGCTGCTGCTGCTGACCGCGGACCGCCCCTGCGAGCTGCGCGAGAACGGCGCGGGACAGGCGATCGACCAGCTCAAGCTGTTCGGCGGGGCCGTCAAGTGGTTCTTCGAGGTCGAGGCCCGCGAGGCGAGCCCGGAGCGGCTGCGCTGGATCAGGACGCTCGCGTGCCGCGCCTACTGGACCGCGCTGGAGGGCAGACCGGGGGCGGTGCACCTGAACTTCCCGCTGCGCGAGCCGCTGGTCAGCGACGATCCTCTGCCCGCGGATGAGACCGGCCGCCCCGGCGGCAGCCCCTACGTGCGGCGTCCCCTCGCATCGCCTACGGCCGCGCGCAGCGTCAGCCCTCGAGCTGGAGCGCACGCCGAGGAGACGGCGCGTGCGGGAAGGGGCGCGACACCGGGCACGCTGGCCGCACTCGTGGAGCCGGCGCGCTGCGGCATCGTGGTGGCCGGACGCCACGAGCGACCGACGCCGCTCGGCGAGGCCGCCGCGAGATTCTGCGAGGCCGCGGGCTGGCCGCTGCTCGCCGACCCGCTGTCCGGCGCGCGGCGCGGTCCGGCGGCGATCGCCCACTACGACGCGCTCCTGCGCGTCGAGGCGTTCGCGGGATCGCACCGTCCCGACCTGGTTCTGCGGGTCGGCGATCTGCCGGTCTCCAAGCCGCTGCGCGCATGGCTCGCCGGCCTCGACGGCGTGCGTCAGGTGGCGCTCGACCCCGAGGGCGCCTGGCAGGACCCGGGATCGGTGCTCAGCGATTCGCTCGCGCTGGAGCCCGCCGCAGCGCTGATGGAGACTGCTGGCCTGTGGATGCCCGGCGACCAGACCGGCGCCGACGGATCGGCCCGCCTGTCGCCCGCAGGCCTGCGCCCCGCCGACCCCGACTGGCTCGCGGCCTGGCGCAGCGCGGACGAGCTCGCGGCGGAGGCGATCCTCGGGGTGCTCGCCGCGGAGGCGATCTCGGAGCCGGCCCTCGCCGCCGAGCTGGGCGTGCTGCTGCCCGAGACGGCGACCCTGTTCGTCGCCTCCTCGATGCCGGTGCGCGACATCGAGACGTTCTGGCCCGTCCGCGGCGACCCTCCGCGTGCGCTCTGCAATCGCGGCGCCAGCGGCATCGACGGGACGGTGTCGAGCGCGTTCGGCGCGGCCGCCCACGGGGACGGTCCGGTCGTGCTGCTGATCGGCGACGTCGCGCTCGCCCACGACGTCGGCGGCCTGCTCGCCGCCAAGCGCCTGGACCTGAAGCTGACGATCGTCCTCGTCGACAACGACGGCGGCGGGATCTTCGACTTCCTGCCCGTCTCCCGGGCGACGATGGCGCGCGAGAGCGACATCTACACCCGCCACATCGCGACCCCGACCGGGCTCGACTTCGCCAAGGCCGCCGCGCTGTACGACCTCGGCTACGAGCGCGCCGGAACGGTTGGCGAGCTGCGCGCCGCGCTGGAGCGCGCGCTCTCCCCCGCCGCCGAGGCGACGATCGTGCACGTGCGAACCGATCGCGCGAGCAACGTGAAGCTGCACGGTCAGGTGTGGGCCGCGGTTTCGAAAGCATTGCCTGCTGAGGCTCGCTGAGCAAGCGGGGCAGGACGCGGGAGCGTGGCGTACTGCGTACGCGAGTTACCGAGGACGCAGCATCCGCACCGCTCAGCGAGCCTCAGCCCGCCAGCAGCGGCAGCAGCGCCTGCAGCTTGACCTCCGTCTCGGCCAGCTCGGCCCGCGGGTCGGAGTTGCGCACGATGCCGTTGCCGGCATAGCAGCGCGCGACGTTGCCACGCAGCAGCGCGCAGCGCAACGCCACGCAGAGCTCGCCGTCGCCGGTCGCGTCGGTCCAGCCGACCGGCCCGGAATACCAGCCGCGATCGAGGCCCTCGAGCGCGGGGATCAGCGGCGTCGCGTCATCTCGCGGCTCGCCCCCGACGGCCGGCGTCGGGTGCATCAGGCCGGCCAGCTCCAGCACGTCGATCGGGGCCGCCAGCTGCGCCCTGATCGGGGTCGCCAGGTGCTGGATGTTGGCGATTCGCGCGAGCGTCGGCTCGGGCGCGGCCGCCGTCCACACCGAGTGAGGGCGCAGCGTGCGCTCGATGCGGCGCGCGACGATCGCGTGCTCCTCGCGATAGCTCTCGTCGCGCAGCAGCTGCTCGCCGAGGTGGTCGTCCACCGCGGGGTCCGCGCTGCGCCGCGTCGAGCCGGCCAGCGCGAGCGTGCTCACCCGGTGGCCTTCGCGGCGCACGAGCAGCTCGGGACTGGCCGCCACGAGCGTCGCGTCGCCCCGCCCGACGCAGAAGCAGAAGCACCCCGGGAATGCGTCCCGCAGCACCCCGAGCACCGCCGCCGGGTCATACGGCCGGGGGGCGTGCACCTGGACCTCGCGCGCCAGCACGATCTTCTGAAGATCGCCCCGTCCGATCAGCTCGGTCGCCCGCGCCACCGCGGCCTCGTAGTGCTCCGGCGGCATCGCGCTCGCCACCTGGTAGCGGCCGGCCGGCGCCGGGTCGAGCAGCGGCAGCGGACGCTCGCGTAACTCCGTCAGGCGCTCCTCCAGGCGCGCGAGCCGCTCGGCGGCCGTGTCGTCGGGCGCGACGTGCGCCTGAAGCGTCAGGCGCACGCTCGGCTCGTCGCGCTCGCGCGAGCGCGCCCCACGCCTGATCGCGACCTCGGGCACGATCAGCGACGCCGGCTCGAACCCGGACCACGCGGGCGATCCACCGCCGTCGGGCGCGAACGCGAACCCGCCCACCGCGATCGGGCCGCCGCCGTCGCGCCGCCCGATCTCCGCCCGCTCCCCCCCCACGGCTGTCGCCGCGAGCGCGCGCCAGCGGTCGGCCACGTTCGCAAACCGCTCGCCGCCCGCGTCGCTCAAGCTCACCGCCCGGCCGAGCGCCGCCAGCGCCGCCCCGCCGCGGTCGGGCTGCTCCAGCGCGAACCACGGCTCGCCGTCGCGTCGCGACGCGCACGCGACCGCGCTCGGGTCCACATCGCCCGAGAGCTCGATCGTGCTCGTCGCCAAAGTCGGCTCGCCGCTGCGCCTTGCCCTGCGCACCGCCAGATCCAGGCGCGCCCTCAGCGCCTCGCGGTCCTCGTCGCTCAGCGCGAACCGGCCTGTCGACTCGATGATCGCTCTGTCGTTCACCGCTCTCGAGATGTCGGCGGCTGTGGTGACCGGCGCCGGCAGGGCCGTACGGGGAACCAGCTCACGGGTCTCCCCAAAAGAGAAGCCTCCGTCCGCACGCGCCTACGTCTCGCTGCGCCCGCGCGAGATCGCGATCTCGCCGGTGCGCATCATCTCGATCAGGCCGAACGGGCGCACCATGCCCTCGAACGCCTCGATCTTCTCGGTCGTGCCGGTCACCTCGACGATCACCGAGCGCTTGGTCACGTCCACGACCTTGGCCCTGAAGATCTCCGCGATCTGCATCAGCTCGCCGCGCTGGGCGCCGTCCGCGGACACCTTGAACAGCGCCAGCTCGCGCGCGACCGTGTCGTCCGGCTCGAGGTCCCTGATCTTCAGCACGTTCACGAGCTTGTGCAGCTGCTTTGTCACCTGGTCGATCGGGTGCAGCGCGCCGTCGACCGTCAGCGTCACGCGCGAGATCTGCTCGTCGTCGGTCGGCCCGACGGTGAGGGTGTCGATGTTGAAGCCCCGTCGCGCGAACAGGCCCGCGATCCGCGTCAGCACGCCCGACTTGTTCTCGACCAGGATCGACAGCACGTGCTTGCGCCCGGTCCTCAGCCCGGCGGACGCCTCCAGCTCGGCGAGGCTGAGCGGCTCCTTCGTCCCAGGCTCGCCCATTACAGATACGCCCTCGGCGTGAAGTTCGGCTTTGTCTCTTTCATCTCGACTCCT
>DASQGE010000141.1:0-14344 GCA_035632775.1 Solirubrobacteraceae bacterium
TACAACACGATCAGGCCACACTCAGCGCTCGACGGGCACCCGCCCGACGAATACGCCGAGAAGTGGAAACAGGACCAGCAACCCACACCAACACTCTCATAACCGCTGGACCATCAAACGGGGGCCGGTCACCAGCATTAATGACCTGAAACGGCGTTGACGACGTCATGGCGACCTCGGTTCGTAAATCGAGAGGCCGCCGGTCGGCCTCGGGAGCAAGCCGTCCAGCAGTGCTGACTAGATCGCTTCCGAGGCCGAAGGTGCAGCACGATACCTACCGTGCTATTTGTGCAATATAACACAAAGTCGCTTGGTTGTCAACTCTGCTCAGACGACGTGAGCGGAGAACTCAATCACTCGAGCGTAGGTATTGATGCATTCGAAGCAAGTTGTAGGCGGCCCGAGATTGGTGAGCAAGATGCCATTGCTACCCATGATGCCGTCAGGGAGTCGGGCAATGAGCTTTTCTGGCTGGCCTTGCACCTGCGTATACATCGCGGTACTGCCGGGCACATAGGTAAGCCGGTGGCTCTCGTGATCGGTAAATAGAACCTCGATCGAATCACTGAAGCTCATACCCTTTTTGCCAGCACCGGCGCCCCAGTAGAGCGTTGTCGAGACAGATGGTGCTTTGTTCGCTTCCCAGCTTGCACTCACCCGTACCAATGGGATCGGCGCGTTATCGCGGTTCTTCAGCAAGACCCTGAACCGCATGAGGTCGCCTGCACGCGCGATCGGCACCGTCTCCCATGACGATGCTTGCTGAAAGGGTGCGATCGACGTGTCGCAGCCATGCAGGACTGAACCCCCTTCGATTGCCCCGACAGGTTCCGTCGAAGGGCTGATCGGCGTACCGGGCGGGTACACATGGCCGCTCGAAGCGTCTACGACCGACCCGGGTCGGGGGACGTGCGGGGAACGGGCGGCGGCGAAGATGCCCGATGCGGTGGCAATGGCGAGCGCGAGCACCAGTAGTCCGGCGCTGGCGAGGATCGCAACCCGTCGTGACAGGCGTCGGCCCCGCCGCGCGGGAGGCTGCTCATGGGCCGCCGCAGCTTGCGCTGGCTTGGGCTGTGGTGTCCCGAGCGGCTCGCCGAGGAGCACGGTGGCCACCAGTCCAGCTACGTAGTCACGCGGCTGGAGCCCTTCGTGCTCGCGATTCGGCTGCGAGTACCAACGCTGTGACCTGCGGCCGAGCTGACGAGCAGCCCGCTCTTCCCGCTCTTTTTGTTTGGGGATCGTGCCGTCCGGCTCACGTTGCCCGAAGCCGAACTGCTCTCTGGCCGCTTCCTGGTACGGGCTTGGCAAGAGATCGATCGCCTGCTTGATGGCCACTTCGATCGCGTCGGCTGCGGCATTCGCATCGGCCTCCGTGTCGCCGTCGAAACTGGCCAATTGCTCCTGCACGAACGGCAGTGCGAGCAGCACCCCAACGTCGCTCGCAGGCTTGGCGCCGACCGTGCGCCACCCCACCGGGCCAGCCTTCGCAAACGTGGCGACGGCCCCACGGACCTCTTCGAAAATCTGGCTTTCCGGCTGCGTTTCCACGGTTTTCCACAGCCTTCCACGGCTTCCAGCGATTTCCTTGCCACCCGGCAGACCGTCCGTCACCGTGCGCCACCGACCAGACGCCGCACGCGATCGTGCCGGCGCACAACCGTACAGGAGGCCCAGCGTGTCATCGAACCTACCCATGCCTCGCCAGTCATTGATTGGCGCGCTGCTGCCCGCGGCCGAAGACCGCGCCGTGGCGCGGCGCTACAGCCAGATCCAGCGCGCCGCCCTCGTTCAGCGTGCCCATGACGTTGCCGAGCGTGACCTGCGACAAGAGCGGATGTCGGACATCGGCCAGGCCACGCGCCACGGCATGACAGAGGGATCGGAGATCGCCGACGACCTCGCCCGGCGCGTAGAGCGCAATCCCCTAGCGCTCTGCTTGTCGGGCATTGCCGAAGACGGCATTGAGGGCATACGCGAAGAGCTGCGCGGGCTCAGGCGAGGTGGGCGATGATCCTCGCCGCCTCCCTTCTGCCGGCCAGCCTGGCTGTCGTGGGACTCTTGGTGCTGCTGGCCCTGCTGGACCGGCTCACGGAGCCCACCCACGCCGAGCGCCTCATGCGCGAGCGCCGCCGGCACGCCGAAGAAACCGCACGCGCGATGCAGCGCATCAGCGCCATTCGTCAGCAGACGATCGAGCGGATGCGCCAAGCAGAGCTAGAGGTTCGGCGATGACCGCGCTTGGACGGATCAGCGTGGAGCTGGCCATGAAGAAGGTGCTGGAACAGCAGAACGCCCAGCTCCTTCGTGAACTCAAGAAAGCCGCCCGCGAGATACGAGCGCTTGAAGAGGCCAACGCGAACCTGCGCGTCGAGCTGGCGGCCGCCGACGCCCTGCTCGGCAGCGCGATGGACGAGGTGCTGAGCCGGGGGAACGGATGATCGAGCGCGCCCTCATCTATCTCGTCGCGTTCGTTGTTGTGATCGCTGTTCTTGCCGCCGCCCTACCCCGCGTCACTCTGTCGCTCGTGGCGCTCGGTGTGCTCGCGCTGCTCGCCCGTGTCGTGTGGTTCTACACCCGGTAAACCGACAAAAGTATTGACATCCGCAGAAACGTGAGTGACACTCAGGGAGTTCTATACCGAACATAAACCGAACAAACGGAGGTGAAAAATGTAGACAACTAATGACGAAAGGAGGTGCAGGCATATGGCACAGGCAAGACGTATCAAGGTAAAGGGGGTTCGCCGCAGCGAGATTGACGCCGAGCAGCTTGCGCTTGTTTATTGGCTTCAAGCCAAGCGAGTGTTGCGGGAACGCCGGGAGCGCGAGGCCAAGGCCCGCGCCAAACGCCAGCAACAAGGAAACAGTGAGGAGCGCTCGTGAACGGCGATCTCACACCAGCACTCATCGCCGCCAGCGGCGGCACCGCGATGCTGGCCGGCATCTGGACCTATGAGCGCCGAGCCGATGAGGCAATGCGCCGAAGCATGGTTCGCTTGAGCGTTCGCTTCCCCGTCGGTCTTGACCCGGTGGCGGCGCTGGCGGCGCTGGAGAGCTTCTCCGGTCTGGCGTTCGGCGTCGAGGTGGTGACGGAGCTGGCCGCCGGCGGGGACGGGGTTGCTCACTACCTGTGGGTGCCGGCGGCCGTGCGGTCCTCGGCGGAGTCGATGCTCCGCGGCGCCGTCCCGAGCGTGCGTATCGGTGAGGCGCCGCAGGCGGACACGGCGAGCGCGACATGCTCGCTGCGCTTCTTCATCCCGACGCCCGCGCTGTTGCACAGCGACAATGCGGCGGCTGCCTCGCGGACGCTGCTCGCGGGCCTGACCGATCTGCGCCCTGACGAGCAGGTGGTGCTGCGGTGGGCGCTGCGTGCCGGCGGCCCACGTCGTCTTCCCGCTCGGGAGCCCGAGAGTCGCACGGCCAAGGACATCGACCGGGCCTGGCGGCGCAAGACCGCGCAACCAGGGATGCGTGTGGCCGGCCTGCTGGTGGTGCGATCCAGTTCGCGCGGGCGAGCGCGGATGTTGGCGGCTCATGTCGAGAGCGTGATCCGCAGTCGTCGTGGGCTTGCGGGCGGACCGCGTGTCACGACCGGCCGTGGCAGCCGGAGGTTGGCGGCGATGCCGCGCACGACCCGCACGAGTGGCTGGCTTTCGGCAGCCGAGCTGCTCGGACTTGTGGGCTGGCCGATTGGCCCGGACGTGCCGGCTGGGGTCGATGTCGGTGCGGCGCGAGAGCTGCTGGTTCCGCGCACTGTCGCAAGGCGTGGTCGCAGGCTGCTGGTTGGGCGTGATGCTTCCGGGGAGCGCCCGGTTGCGATTGACGCCACGGCTGCTCGGCATCACGTGGCGGTGGTCGGCCCGAGCGGCGTCGGCAAGAGCGTCCTGCTTGCGGGCGGCATCTTGTCCGACATCGCCGCCGGCTACGGCGGAGTCGTGATCGACCCCAAGGCTGACCTGATCCAGAGCGTGCTTGAGCGCGTGGCGGCCGAGCACGCCGACCGGATAGTCGTCCTCGATCCCGGTGAGGACCGCCCGATCCCCGGCCTCGCGATGCTCTCAGGCGGCGACCCCGACACCCGCGCGGACGTGCTGACCGGCGCGCTGCGCGCGATCTTCGCCGACGTCTGGGGCGTACGCAGCGACTACTACGCGCGCCTGGCGATCCGCACGCTGGCCGAGGTTCCCGGCGCCACCCTCGCCGACATGGGCCGGTTGTTCTTCGAGCCGGCGTTTCGGCGCGCCGCCATCGCACGGCTGAATGACCCGTTCCTCGTTTCCTCCTGGCAGAGCTATGAGGCGCTCTCGGAAGCCGCCCAGGCCGAGCATGTACAGGCGCCAATGAATCGGGTGATGGCGCTTCTGGCGCGTCCCCGAGTACGAGCGGTGTTGGCCAATCCCGCGCCGAAGCTCGACATCCGGCGGCTGCTTGCCGAGCACCGATGGCTGATGGTGAGCCTCGCGCCAGGCGTCATCGGGGAGGCCGCCGCGCAGCTCATCGGCACCGCCGTCATGTACGCGATCTGGAGCGCGGTCGAGGCGCGGGTCGCGCTCCCACCCGAGCGACGCCACCCGCTGTTCCTGCACGTCGACGAGCTCTCCAGCCTGACGGCAGGGACGCCGTTCGGCTTCGAGTTGCTTGCCGAGCGCGCCCGTGGGCTCGGGATGGGCCTGACGGTCGCGTTGCAGACGCTCGGCCGCGTACCCGAACCGGCCCGCTCAGTGCTGCTCGGCAACGTGGCGAGCCTCATCACCTTCCGCGCCAGTGCCGAGGAGGCACCGCGCATCGCCCGCCAGCTCCCTGGCCTGTCGGCCGAGGACGTGATGGCTCTCGGGCGCTTTGAGGTTGCCGCTCGCGTCGGCACCGGAGCCGGCAGCTCGGTCGTGGTCGTGACCGGCCGCACCGAACCCCTGCCGCCAATCACCGGGCAGGCCGAGGCGATCCGAGACGCCTCCGCCGAACGCTACGGCAGCGTACTTGAGCCGACCAGCACCACCGACGCGCCTGTGAGCAGCGGCGGCGAGCCGGCTATGGGCCGAGCAGGGAGGCAAGCGTGAGCCGTCCGGTCGCCCGACCAGGCGTGTCAGAAGTGAGCGGCGCGAAACCGGCGCTGGGAGCCGGTTCTCGCCGGATTTCGCCGCCGAAAGACCTCGCTTCTGCTCGGTCCTCCTACATCACCGCCGAGCAGGTGTTCCACGTCAGCCGCGAGATGACAGACCGCGACTGGCAGGTCTTGACGTTCGTCAGTGGTTGCCGGCTCGCATCCTCCAGGCAGCTCATCCGTCGCTACTGGCAGACCAACGACCGTGAAGCCAGCCAGGCCAGGGCCGGTCGGAGAGCACTCAAGCGCCTGGCCGACTGGCGTGTCCTTGATCCGCTGCCGCGGCGGGTGGGTTCTCGCCGGGCGGGCAGTGAGAGCATCGTCTACGGCGTCGGGCGACTCGGGCGGCGGCTACTCGCCGCACGCGGACAAACCGGACCACGGCTGGAAGCGCCAGGCGCGCTGTATGTCGCGCACACACTCGCGGCAACCGAGCTGGTGGTGACGCTGCATGAGGCCGACCGGGATCGGGTTCTCGAGCTGATCGAGATCCAATCCGAGCCGGCCTGCTGGCGATCCTTTCCCGGCGCCGCCGCGGCCCGCCTGACGCTCAAGCCCGACCTCTACGTCCGCGTTGGTGCCGGGGCCGACAGCGAGGATCGCTGGATGATCGAGGTGGACCTAGCGACAGAGGCCAGCGGCACGATCCGCGCCAAGGCCACCCGCCACATCGCCTACTACCGATCCGCCGCCGAGCCGGTCCATCCCCGCGTGCTATGGGCCGTTCCCGACCATCGTCGGGCCGAACAGATCGCCGACGTACTGCACCGCCTGCCGGACATCGCGCGCCGGCTGTTCTCGGTCTGCCTCCACGACGAGGTCGCGGCGTTCCTGGCCTCGGAGGCCCGCTCGTGAACACGCCGATGCTTAGCGTCTACGAGGACGACATGCTCACCTGGCACCTCATCGAGGCCGACGCGCTCACCACGCTCGCCAAACTTCCCGACGAGTGCGTTGATGCGCTCGTGTGCGATCCGCCTTACGGCATCGGAGTCATGGACCAGCACTGGGATGGGGCCGCGATCCGTGACGCGATCGACACCCCCGGCCTGAGCCACGCCGAGGCGTTCGAGCGCTGGACCAGGATGTGGGCCACACAAGCAGCGCGCGTGCTCAAGCCCGGCGGTCACATGCTCGCCTTCGGCGCACCGCGCACCTTCCACCGGCTCGTGGCCGGCGTCGAGGACGCGGGGCTGGAGGTACGCGACCAGATGCTATGGCTCTACGGCCAGGGCCTCCCCAAATCCAGGCGGCTCCCCGGCGGACGAGCCGGCGCATTGAAACCAGCATTTGAGCCGATCCTCGTGGCGCGCGCGCCGCTCGCGGGGACGCTGCCCGAGAACCTGGAGCGCTATGGCACAGGCGCGCTCAACATCGAGGCCGCCAGCGTCCCGCGACAAGGAGCTGGCACCGGATACTGGCCGGCGAACCTGGCGCTCTCGCACAGCCCCGACTGTCCCGAGGCGCTCATGGCCGAGCCCGCCAGCGGGCCGAGCCGCCTGTTCTACTGCGCCAAGGCCACCCGCCAAGAGCGTGAGGCCGGCTGCGGACAGCTGCCGGTGCGGCGGGTGGCACTCTACACCGGACGCCGGCACCAACCGCGCCTGGTGCGCAACATCCACCCGACCGTCAAGCCCCTCGCGTTGATGCGCTGGCTCGTCCGGCTGGTCGTGCCCGAGGGCGGTGTCGTGCTCGACCCGTTTTGCGGCTCGGGCACCACGGGCGCGGCAGCGCTGCTGGAGGGCCGGCGGTTCGTCGGCATCGAGCGCGAGCGCGACTACATCGACGTGGCCTGCGCGCGCCTTACCCATTGGGCAGCCGAGGCGACCAGGGAGTCAGCATGACCACGGCGCTGGATGGCCTCCCGGCCGGTGGAAGGACAGTGCGTCTTTCTGCTGGCCGACATGGTCATCCAACAACAGGAGGAAACCTCATGGCTACCAAGGCCGAGGCGATTTACAACCGCACCCACGAGCTGATGGAGCAGGGCATGAGCCGCACCGAGGCGTTCACCAAGATCGCCCAGGACGAACAGCGACCCAAAGACTCCATCCGGGGTGCGTACTACGGGCACAAGAAAAAACTCGAGGGCGGTGAACCCCGGACGCGGACCCGCCGCCGCGAGACGACCCCCGAGGACGCACTGGCCGACGCCCGCGCCTCCCTGGAACGCTCTATTCAAGCGATCGACCGGGAGGTCGAAGCAGCCGAAGAGCGCGCCGCAGAGAGCGCAGCCGAGGCCAAGGCTCTCAAGGAGAGCGCAGCCGCAAGGAAGAAGGCCATCACCGAGCGCTTGGAAGCGCTGCGGTAACACCAAGCGGGCCGGTCTGGACATTCATGTTTGGACCGGCTCGCACGTCAAATTAATCATATTGCCATATCACCGACTTAACGGGAAAATCCTTAACACAACTAACCAAAGGAAGGAGGAAATATATGCCAAACACTGAATCACACAAACCTAAATCGGACGCTGCGAGCACAGGAGACACCGCCGCGATCTACGTTCGCGTGTCCAGCACCGGCCAACTCGGCCGCGAGGGTGACGAGGACGGCTACTCGATCCCCGCACAGGTGAAAGCCTGCGAAGCCGAGGCCACATCCCGAGGCGCGCATGTCGCGAAGGTGTATATCGAGCGGGCCGAGTCGGCCAAGAGCGACGACCGACCAGTGCTCCAGCACATGCTCAAGGAGCTACCCACGCTCAGCGTCAAATACCTGATCGTCCACAAGGTAGACCGGCTCGCTCGCAACCGCCTTGACGACGCCACGCTCTACCAGAAGCTCGTCGGCATGGGCATCAAACTCGTCTCCGCGTCGGAGAACATCGATGAGACGCCGGCCGGCCAGTTGATGCACGGGATGCTCGCAACCTTCGCCGAGTACTACTCCAACAACCTCGCCACCGAGATCATGAAGGGTCTGCGCCGCAAGCACGAGCAGGGCGGCACGCCGCACAAGCCACCGATCGGCTACCAATCAAAGCGCGAGCTGATCGGCAGCCAAGATATCCGCACCGTCATCGTGGACGAACAGCGCGCACCGCTGGTCAAGCGGGCGTTCTCGCTGTATGCCACCGGCCAGTGGACGCTGCACAAGCTCGCCGCGTATCTGGAGCAGGAGGGGCTGCGCAGCCGCGGAACCCGCCGCTATCCCGAACGGCCGCTGTCGGCCAGCCGCATCCACGCGATGCTCCACAACCCCTACTACATGGGGGTTGTCGTCTGGAACGGCCAGCGCTACCCCGGCAAGCATGAAGCGCTCGTGGACCAAGAGACCTTCGACCAGGTGCAGCTCCTGCTCGCCGGTGCCCGTGTCAGCGGCGAACGCCCACAAAGGCACGAGCACTACCTGCGCGGCAGCATCTTCTGCGACGAGTGCCTCGGACGCTTGCTCTACGGACGACACCGCGGGCGCAGCGGCCGCTACTACGAATACTTCTGCTGCAACAACCGCGCCGTCCGGCGGCGAGGGCACTGCTCAAGCGGCCACTACGCCGTCGAGGCAACCGAGCAGCACATCAGCGAACAGGTCTACGCGACCGTGTTCATCCCGCCCGAGACGCAGGAGCAGATACGCCAGGAGCTACGAAACGAGCTGACCGAGCGCACCGGCGTCATCGAGCACGAAGCCGAACGCCACGAACGCACTCTCGCGCAGATCGAGGCCAAGCAAGAAAAGCTCATCCAGCTCTACTACCAAGACCTCGTGACCGAGAAGGTCTTTCAAGCAGAGCAAGACAAGCACAAGACCGAGCGGCGCGTCGCCGACCGCCTACGCGCCGCCGCCACCGCGCAGCTCGGCGACATCGAGGAGGCGCTGGATCTCGCGCTCAGCCACGTTGACCGACCGGAAGAGATCTACCGCGACGGCACCCCGCTGGAGCGCCGCGTCATGAACCTCGCCATCTTCGAACGCATCGAAGTAGGACCAGACGCCGAAATCACCGGCACCAAGCTCACCCCCGTCTACCAAGCCCTAGCCGCCTGGCGTCCCAGCCTGGGCCACCCCAAGCCCCACCGGAAGGCGACCGGCCAGGACCGCCCCCGCACGGCCCATGTTCGACCTTTGTTCGCCCCCGTCCATTCCTAAAGATCCCTGCACATGGGCGACCCGCTGGCGCTGAATCGGCGTGAGTTCAGGCACCAGCTGCTTGTCTACGTCGCGACGGCGACGTTCGATCACAGCGTAGTGCGGCGCAGGCCACACCTGGTGCGCACGCGGATGCTGTTCAGAAGCGTCACATTCGCTGAGGCGAAATCATCTGCTGGGCGCGACGTCGCATATTTTAGAATCCATCCGTCAATGAGGACGGCGTACGTAATTCCCCGTACCTCCACTCGCCGAAAGAACGGATGTCGATGTGCGCCCGGCCGGGTACGTTTGCCGGATGGCAAGCACTCAGCACAGCTTGATCAAACCGGTGTTGCCACTCGGGGAGCTGGGCGACGACCGGGTCCGCGAGCTCGCGATGCGCCATCTCGCCGAGCTCGCCGAGGGGCAGCGCACGGCTCCAGCCGAGCTCCACCTCACGCGCGCGCCGCGGCTGCGCCGGCTCGGGCGCCGGTTCTGGGATATCGGCTCCAAGCTGCTCGACGTGCTTGAGATCCTCTGGCGCTTCCTCATCAACCCGCGCCACATCCCCGGCCGCTGGCTCGCGCGCCTGCGGCTGCTTGCGCCGAGCAAGACGTTCAACTTCTGGCTGGTGGGTATGACAGCGGCAGTGGTGGCGCTCGGCGTCCTCACGTTCGTCGTCTTCGGGGACCTACCCGCACACGGGGCAGACCCGAAGAAGAGTGCGCTCGCCGCCGTCATCGCGTCGGTCTTCGGCGTCACCTCTGGCGCGCTGCTCGCATTCCTCTGGAACGACCTGTTTCGCTGTCCCCACCTCCTGCACCGTATCTGCCGCCAGGTCCGCCGGCGCCCAGACTGCGTGCTGCTGTCCGACATCGGTCGCCGCGCAGTCAAGCTCGCGCCGCGCGAGGAGCCAGTCAAGATCGTGCCACGCACCGAGCTATACGACGAGATCACCCCGGGCGTCCTGCAGCGCAAGCGCAAGGACGTGCAGATCGTCGTGGGCGATCCGGGCGCCGGCAAGACGACCGCGCTGATCGGCGTCGCCGAGACCCTTGCGAAGCTCGGAATCGTTCCGGTTCTCGTACCGCTGCGCTCTACCGACGACATCGACCTCGTCAAGCTCGCGAAGGAGCGCCTCAGGGAACAGGTGCACGACTACGTGCGCTCGGACGCCCAGTTCGAGCAGCTGTGGCGCTGGCTGTACCAGCGCCGGCGGGTCGCGATCCTGACCGATGACCTGGATCGCCTCAGCCCCGATGGTGAGCGCGGGTTCATGCTCCGCAAGGCGCTCCAGGAGGTCGAGACCGTCGACCTGCCGATCGTCGTCACGGCGCGGCCGGCCGGCGTCCCTGCCGGAATCGCGGCCTCGGCGATCGACCTCGGCGGGCTCGACGAGCAGCGCGCGGTCGACTGCGTCGCGCTCGGCGCGCGCAAGGACCCGAGCTTCCGCGCCTCCCGCGAGGTCTCTCACCAGTCGCTTCTCCGCTGGATCACGTCGGGGCGGCTCACGGAGGTGCCCTACTACCTCGAGCTGCTCGCACAGCTCGCGGCCGCAGGCAGAGACGCGTTCCCTGAGCTGCCCGAGCCGTGGACGACCACGATCGCCATCGACCAGCAAGGCCTGTTCGAGCCCGAGCCGGACGGGAGCGCCACCTGGAACCCGTGGTGGGTCCACTTCCTGCTGATCGACCACTTCTACTACGAGGTCTGCTCCGGCAACGTGGCGCGCTGGAAGGGCATCGAGCCGCACGAGCGCGCGTGCGCGATGAGCGCCCTGCAGGATGCGGCGCTCGGCGTCCTGCTCTCGCAGGCCGTCGCCGCGCGGGCGAACGTGCTGCCGCGCGAGGAGCAGGAGCGGCGCAGGCCGGAGCGGACCACGATCGAGGACTTCGTGCCGACCAACGATCGCGACGACCGGACCGAGGATCGTGATCATAGAACCGATGACGGCGCGGCGACCCGGCGCCCGGGGATCTCGGCGCACGAGGTGATCGAGACTGCCGAACGCCTGCGGATCCTCGACCGCGACGCAGAGAACGAGCCGCAGTTCCGGCATCGCATCACGCAGGCCTACCTGGCCGGCCGGAGGCTGGCCGAGATCGAGGTTGCGCCGGAGCGGGCAACAGGCGACGCTGCAGAGGACTGGATCGGCCTGCTGCTCGACCATCGCCATCCCGAGAAGCTCACGACCCACACGGCGCTCACGTTCGCGGCGCTGTGGGCCGACCGGGAGCGTCGGGAGCGTCGCAACGTCGAACAGCACGGCCAGCACGGGAACGGTCCCTCCGCGACCGACTGGGAACGCGTCGGGCAGCGGATCTTGCGGCGCCTCGTGGACGGGGCAGCGGAGAGCCTGCAGCTGCTCGGCTCCACGGCGCTGGACGAGCCCTCGCAGCCGCCGGCGACGGTCGTCTCGCTCACGACCGAGGAGCCGGGGCACTCCTCGACGATGTCGATGGTGATGCCCGCGCGACCTGAGGAGGACCGCTGGAGCGGCGGGCAGGACGACCTCGACCCGCGGCACGCGCGCGATCCGGAGGCTCGCCGCGATCCCGACGATGCACTGATCAAGCTGACGACCGCGGCGGACATCGCCCACGCGATCGCGTGCAAGCCGGAAACGGACGACGAGGGGCGCTGCCCGACGGTGCCCGAGGAGCGCACGCCGCCCGTGCGGCGCGCGCCGCACGGCGAGGGAGAGCCGATCACCCAATGCGACGTGCTCGGGCTCGTGCGGAAGTCCAGCTTCGTGACACGCTGGACGAAGCTCAACGCGATCACGGCGATCGCCGCGCTCGAGGCGCCCGACCGCTGGCGGCGCATCTGGGCCTTCGCGCGCGACCCGGACTACGCGGTGCGCCAGGCGGCGAGCCTGGCGCTCGAGCGGGATGCATGCGCCGCATACAGAGCGCTGGAGACGGACATCGAGAAGCTCATCATGCGCGCGGCGGCGCTCAGCGCGCTCGACCAGAGCCTCGAGAAGGCGATGGCGGACGGGCACGCGACGGCACGACGCGACCGCGAGTACGACATCGGGATCTGGACGATCGACGACGTCCTTGGACTGCAGGCGCTCGGCACCGTGCTGCCAGCAATCGTCAGCGGCCTGCAGGAGGACCCCGCGGCGGCGCGCGCGCTGGCGTCATGGCAGGGGCGCGACGGGGGCGGCCCGGACGAGTTGCGCCGGCAGTTGGGGAGCATGGACGGGGACCGCAACGTCACGCCGGAGCTGCGCGCGCGCTACGCGCGCAGCGCGCGCCAGGCGCTCGACCATCTGGTCGCGCTCGCCTTCCAGGGCGGCCATCACGTGCTCGAGCGGATGGTCGCCCAAGGCTTCCGCGGCGACGCCATGCGGCACGCGACAGGCGACGTGGAAGGGGCGCAGGCGGCGGACCGCTCGCACGCCGGGCCGGGCTGGGTCGCGGCGCACGCGCGGCTCGTCGCGACGGTCGGGCTCTGCCAGGCCGAGCACTGGTACGCGCAGCTGATGCTCGGCCAAGCGCTTGCCCTCTACACGATCGCTGGGGCGAGCCGGCAGGCGGGCTACGACGTCCTCGCCCGCTGCCTGCACCGAGGCGGCGCCCACCGCCACGCGTTCACCCAGCGGGCGCTTCGGCTCGCGCGAACGGCGGTGCGGCGCCACAGCGTCCACAGCGCACGCTGGAGCGCTTTCATCTGGGACGACGAGGTGTCGGTCTCCAACAAGCGACCGGTCTCGCTCACGGATCGCACGGGCCAGCTGCTGGGCGACGTGACCGTCCTCCTCGACCTCGGCGAGGGCGCCCAGGAGGATCGCCTGGAGGCATCGGCGCACATGGACGAGCTGCCCTACTGCCTGCACCGCAGTCGCGACCGCCGCGAGATCCTCGGCACCGGCTGCCCGCCGGAGTGCGGCTGGAACCTCTGCCCCTACAAGCAGCCGCCGCCCGACGAGCCCAACGAGCATCACGGTGTCAGCCGCGCGTTCTGCCGCCAGCAGCGCTGGATCGCCCGCCGCCACCGGCCCCTCTGGCAGCGCCGCATCAGCGGCCGCCGCCTCGCGGCCTTCTGGCAGGAGATGGAGCGGCGGGCCCGGATATAGGTCGGACATAGGTCGTGCACCAGAGCGGCGGGATCAACCCAGGAGGTCGCCGGTTCGAGTCCGGCTAGCTTGCACTCCTAAAGAACCCCGCTTTGATGCAGGCTTGCCGCATGAAGAGACTGCGGCGTTTTGCTGGGCCATCGGAATGTCCACGGTCAGCGGAATGGGCAGCCTTGCCGCATGAAGAGACTGCGGCGTCTTGTTGGGGCTCGTCAGACCGCGACTACTTGCAACCCAGGGTGCGCCTGTGCCATCCGGCTGTAGTCCTCGTCCTGGGTGATGACCGGGAGCCCGTGCTCGATCGCAGTCGCCGCAATCAGCGCATCGGTGAGCTTGACGGTTCGGTGAATGCCGGCGCGGCGGCAGTCGGTCACCAGCCGAGCCCATGCGACCATCACCGCCTCGCTGACCGGGATCGGGTCGGCGGCTCTGGCGAGCGCGAGCGTGTCGGCGCGGCGTGTCTTCGCGGAGTCCTCCCGCGCAGCCAGCACGCCGAGCTGAAGCTCGCCGATCGTGACGACGGACACAGCCACGTGCGCGGGGAGTTCACCCAGCGGTCGCTCCGTCTCGCGGGCGATGAACACCGACGTGTCCAGAAGGCCGCTGTCGGGCACGCTCAAAGCTCGTCGAGAGTCTGGCCTACGAGCTCGTCCAGCTCTTGCTGGAGAGCCGGATCGGCGGCGCGATCGGCAAGCTGCCGGCGCAGGTCCGGTCCGGAGAGCCAGCGTGCACGGCGCCCGTGGGGCACGATGTCCGCAACCGGCTCACCGTGCACGGTGAGGGTCACCCGCTCCCCAGCCCTCACGGCGTCGATCACCCGGCCCGTCTGGTTACGCAGATCACGCACTCCGATGTCCATGTGCGACACCGTAGCACAGACGTGTCAGTCGAGTCCAACAGCCGGAGCCGCCATCAGCGCATGGTTTGCGCGCCGGCCCCGCGAGGCCCTGCGAGCTGCTCGGGCTGCTCTGAGGGGCCGCCAAACCGCGGCCTCGGCAGCCGACGTTGATCCTTCGCTGCGTTCGATCGCCTGCCGTCCCCGTCATCCCGCGGTCGGACGCGAGCTGTCGCGCAGGACGAGCTCGC
>DASQGE010000142.1:0-6797 GCA_035632775.1 Solirubrobacteraceae bacterium
CCGACGCGAGTAGATCTGGGGCAGCGTGCTGCATTGGACGGGAGGCGGGAAGTTGACCATCTTCATTCGCGTGGGCGTGGAGTGGGTAGGCGACTTTCCTCCATCTGGGCAACCCTGCCATCAGGAATCGCTGTCCCATGCAGTCGAACACGCCAACGGTTTTTTGGAAGCGATGAAGAGCCAAGGACACCACGTCATTTTTTAATGGGGCGACGACAACGCATGGGAGACCGACTTTCGCAGTCCTGACTTTGGCGGGGACTCGCTGCATTGGAGCGACAACGTCCACTTCTGCTACTTCGCCGATCATGGACTTAATGAGAACAACACGTTCTTTATCGGCTTCTCGTTCCAGCACGAGTTCTGCGTTGGTACCTCCGCTGAGTGGCGGCTCGGCGCAGGCGAGCTCAAGTGGCTTGTGCTCGACACGTGCGACGCGGTGCTCAACACCGACCCAAGCCACATTGCCGCGACTTGGGGCGGACCGATGCAAGGTTGCCACATGGTCTTCGGCTTCATCGGCGAGAACACGGACGAGTGGTTCACGCGAGATCGCGGAAAAGACTTCGGTAACGAAGTTGGGGCCGGTACCGTCTTGGCAGAATCATGGCTCAACCACGCCTACTCGTGGTGGCTGGGTGATAATCCGATCGCGATCGCCGCCGGGGAAAACGAGGCGGATGCGGTCAACCGTCGCGAAACCGAAAGTATCGGTGGACGTGACTTTCCAGTGCTTACCACAGCATTTCTTGCTTGGAAGTGGAGGAGCTAGGCGTAATGGTCAAGCTAGAAGCGGTGCTGCCGATGCTCCCCGATGACGTCCGGATGTATCGGCTTCGGCCACCAAAGGTCAACCGGGGGGCGCTCGCCGCTCTCGCCCGGCGCTTCGATTTGCACGGCAGCGAGCGGGTCGGTGGCTTCTACCAGGATCGCAACGTGCTTCGTTACACGGAGTCCTACTACACGGTCATGTTGCATCGCGCCTCCGGCGGCGTCCGTTTCTACGATAAGTCCCGCTGGCAACGCGATTGGGGCGAAGGCGACGTTAAGCTGTCTGACCGCCGAGCCATCGCTATCGCCGAGAGGTTCGTGACCGAGCGTGAGCTTGCTGACTCAGGAGAATACGATGTGCTGAAGGTGTCGCGGCTCAACGTCGGTACTGTCGAGTTGGAGTCAGGGACGGCTCAAGAGCGGGTTATCGACGTAGCGGTAGCGTTCCAGCGGGTGGTCGATGGGCTGCCCGTCGACGGGCCCGGCGGCAAGCTCGTCGTGTACATCGGTCATGGGAGCCAGATCACGGGTTGCGAGTTCCTGTGGCGGGACATCGCCAGCGTCGCGAGGCAGCGAGTGGAGCTACGGTCACCCGAGAGCGTGCTCGAGCGCCTCGCTCGTCGCTATGCCCTGCGTCGAGGGTCGATGACAGTCGAGGCGTTTCGCTTCGGCTACTTCGAGCTCGGATGGAATGATCGCCAAGCGATGCTCCAGCCAGCGTACGTGGTCCTGCTCAAACTTGCCACGGGTGAGCGGGCATTCAGGGTGCGCAAGGTCGAGGTCACGCCGGCCGCGACAAGGCCGGTTCCCGGCCTCGCGCCCAGGCGAAGGCGTCCAACCAAGGAGCAGCAGTCCCGGCGCGAGACGCGGGAGGCGTGAGCGCCGCAACGTCGCACAACGGGCAGTTGCTCGCCCGTGCAATCGCCGAACTGGGCAGATACCGCTGCTCCTATAGCAAGAGTCCGATCAACAACTGCGCTCACGCTCGCCTCGGACGCACAACCGGTTTCGCGGCGAAGCGGGCGTTCCGGAAACCGGGCCCGAAACGATCGCTCAGGACGGAGGCTGTCGCGTAAACCTGGGTCGTCCGGTGGGTTTAAGACCATTTGGTGATGTTCCAGAACTTCATTGCTGTTGATCGTGAGCAGGCGTTCTTGTTGGCCCCGGATGTGCGGGATTGGCTGCCGGAGGGTCATCTGGCGTGGTTCGTGCTCGATGCGGTAGCCGAGATGGATCTGTCGGCGTTCTACGCGGCGTATCGTCGTGATGGGTGGGGTCGCCCGGCGTATGACCCGGCGATGATGGTCGCGTTGTTGCTGTATGCCTACGCGCGCGCTGAGCGCTCCTCGCGCGGGATCGAGCGCCGCTGTGGCGAGGATGTTGCCTACCGCGTGATCACTGCCAACCAGGTGCCAGATCACGCGACGATCGCGCGCTTTCGCCGCGACCATGAGGACGCGATCGCGGACTTGTTCACCGCGGTGCTGGCGCTGTGCGCGAAGGCGGGCCTCGTCAACGTCGGGTGATCGCGGTCGATGGCACCAAGCTGCACGCCAATGCGTCGGATCGCGCGAACCTGACCTACGAGCAGATCGCACGCGAGCTGCTCGAGCAGGCCGAGGAGATAGATCGTGGCGAGGATGAGCGCTTCGGCGAGGCGCGCGGCGATGAGCTACCGCCCGAGCTGAGCGTCAGCGGCGATCGCCGCAAACGCCTCGCGGCTGCGCGGCGGCTACTCGACGACGAGCGCGAAGCCGAAGTCGAAGTGGTGCCACGCGAGCGGGTCTCGCGGCTAAAGCAAGGGGAGCGTCGTCTACGCGAAGAGTGGGAACTCGACGGGCGTGTCAACGCCGAGTACGAGCGCTGGCGCGCCCGCCCGATCAGCGCCGACGGCAGGCGCTTCGGTGGGCGGGACCCAGACCCCTTCGTGCAGCCAGAGAGCCCGCAAGGGATCGCCAACGCCAGCGACCCGGGGTCGCGCAAGGTGAAGACCCCGCGCGGGTACATGCAGGGCTATAACGCGCAGGCCGTCACGACGGCCGGGCAGATCGTGGTTGCGGCCGAGGTGACAGTCACCTCCTCAGATTCCACGCACCTCGCGCCGATGATCACCGCCGCGTGCGAGGAGCTGCACGCCGCCGGGATCAAGCCACCAGAGGTCGTGGTCGCCGACGCCGGCTACTGGAACGGCGCGCACATCGAGCAGCTCGTGAGCCACGGCATCCAGACGCTCGTCTGCCCCGAGGCGCTCAAGCGCGAGACGCCCAGGCCCGGACGCGACAAGGGGCTCTACGCGTTCATGCGCCGCGTCCTGGAAAGCGAGGCCGGCCACGCGCTCTACAAGCAACGCCAAGCGATGATCGAGCCGGTCTTCGCGCACATCAAGCACAACCGCCACGCCGACCGATTCCAACGCCGCGGCAGAGCCGCCTGCCGCTCAGAGTGGCGACTAATCACCGCCACCCACAACCTCCTGAAGCTCCACCGCCACCAGACAGCGCCCGCGGCCGCCTGAAACGACTCCGCGCGCCCGATCATCGACCACTCACCCGCCAGCCACCGCTACTACCGAGCGACCGACCCGCCAACTCGCCGGACATTACGCGACAGCCTCGACGAGGACCAGGAGCAGTAACCCACCTCGCGGGAGGCCTGCCTTTTCGGTCGAGAGGTAGTCACGTCGGTACTCGCGTCTCGGAGCAATCGACGTGGTCGACGAGGTCGCAAGCTCGTCCTCGCCCTGGTATGGAGCTCACCTAAACGAGGGAGAACGCGCCTCAGGAATCAGCCTTTCGCGAGGCCGGCGGATCTGCTTGATCATGGGGCCGAACTCGAAGCGGTCGAGGAGCTGATCGGCGCCGCGACTCGCGGCGGTGGGATGCTGGCGATCGAGGGCACGCCGGGGATTGGTGAGACCGCCTTGGTCGCCGCGGCCCAAGCAGCTGGGCGCGCGGGGCGCTTGGTAGACCTCCTGCCGAGGAGCCGCACAGCAGGCCCCCGGGAGAGGCGATGAATGCTCCTACGCGGGCCGCTACCTGCCGGTGCGGTCGCGGTGTTTGCACCCGGGCCAGCAGCAGGGCCGGCGCTGGCCTTCCTCCAGCTCCTCCTGGGTCCGCCGAATGCGGCGCTCTCGGGTGGTCTCCTGCTTGGCATCCTCGACCCAGCAGATGAACTCGTTGCGGGCTAAGGGTGTGATGTCCTTCCAGGCATCGAGCGCCGTGGCGTTGGCGATCAGCGCCCTACGCAGGTCCGCGGGCAGTTTATGCACCACCCCACCGGGTACTCTCTGGCCGCTCACAGGCCGATGGTAGTGAGCCGCAGGCAAGCCGCGCTCCTCCATCCGCTTGTAGGACGCCCTTCCTCCGCACGGTGCCGCCGGGAAGCGCCTGCTTTCGCGGGCCAACGGACATCCCGACGACGAGCCAGGCGGACCCGGTTTGCGCAGAAGGGAGGCGCGCCCCGCGCAGCCAGCAGGGCATCGCGCTTGTCATTGCTCAACGAGTCGATGAAGCGCCGCACCGGCTCAGAGCCGTCGGCGCGGCGGAAGAACTCAATCTCGTATCCGGGTGGCGGCTCCTCGCGTGTCACTTGTCGCTGCCCGCGAGGGATTTCGTGATCTCAGGTCAGGCGAGATCTGCTCTTCGTCTACGACCGCGACGAGTGGCGTCAGTGCCTGTCTGCGTTCGTGCGCTGGAGCGAGCTCACGGGACTGCGGCCACGGCTCGGGCGCCGCCTGCGAGTCGCCACCGTCGGGGCCACCAGCCCTCTGCACATGACGGCGCGCTTCAGCCTGAGCATCGACCTGGGGCTGTACGCCATGCGACGGCTCGACGCGCGCGCACCACTTCGAGAGCTCGTCGTCGCACTCAACGAGCACCGCCCCGAGAATCTCGTGGCCTACTCGTCGATGGCGTCACTACTGGCGGTCGAGCAGCTCGAGGGCCGTCTGCACATCGCTCCCCGCGTCGTCTGCACCACGAGCGAGGTCCGCACCGAGGAGATGGCTGCCAACATCCGCGCCGCGTGGGGAGTCAAGCCGTTTGACCTGTACGGCACGACGGAGGGCATGTACGCCTGCGACTGCGAGCACCACCAGGGGATGCACATGTTCGAGGACCTCGGCCTGATCGAGATCATCGACGAACGCGGCGACCCGGTCCCCGACGGAGTCGCCGGCGCCAAGCTGCTCATCACCAGCTTCATCAAGCGCACCCAGCCACTGTTGCGCTACGAGATATCGGACATGGTCGCGCTCACGACCGCACCGTGCCCATGCGGGCGCCCGCTCGCACGGATGGCGTCAGTGCAGGGGCGCAGCGACGACATCCTGCGCATGACGGGAACCGACGGGCGGACCATCGCAGTGCACCCGCTCACGTTGCGCGGTCCCATGGCGGGACTCCCAGAGCTACGCCAGTACAAGATCGTCCACGACGACGACGGCCTGCACGTGCTCCTCGTGCTCCGAGACGCCGCCCCTGTGGATGAGGTCTCCCGGCGCATCGATGCGACGCTGCGTTCGAAGCTGCTCGTCGCAGGCGTCGCCGACCCTCGGCTCGATGTCTCGATCGTGGCCGAGCTGCCGCGCGAGCAGGGCCACAGCGCGAAGTTCAAGCTGATCGAGTCGCGCACCAGCTCCACCGCAGCGATCCCAGCATCCGCGCCCTGACGCCGGGGGCGTCACGCTCGCTCCCGAGGCAGAGTGGGGAAAAGCCTGGCCGCCGGCGCGTCAAGCAAGCGATGAGTGACGACCGGCTGTGGATTACGCCGATCGTCCGGATGGAGATTCTCTATTCCGCGCGCAGCACCTCCGAGTATGCCGCGGTCGAGACAGAGCTTAACGGGTTCCGAATCCTGCGCAACGATCGCGCCATCGCCGTCGCCGCGATGAGCGCGGTCGGCGAGCTGGCCGAACACAGCGACACGGGTATCACCGCGTGCCGCTAACCGACGCGCTGATCGCTGCAGCCGCTGCCGAGCACGGTGTCATCGCACTACTTCACCGCGACACCCACTTCGCCAAGCTCGCCGAAGTCCTCACATTCGAGAACGTCGAGCTTCCAGAATCCTGACCCGCTCCACACCGTCCAGACGAACACCGCAGCCACCGGTCTTCGACGTGACGCCTCGGTATCGCCCTGAGCGGGCGCGCGGCGGACGGGGACTCCGGCGCTCGCAGTTGACTGCGGCTGTCGACCTAGGATTACGCGGAGCCGAGAAACGCCGTGAGGAGCTCGTTGGCGCGCTCCGGAGCGTCGTGCTGGACCCAGTGGGTCGCCTCCGGCAGGCGCTCGACGTGATGGGACCAGCGGGTACTTCTGGAGTTCGGTCAGGATCTCGCCAGCGGCCGGGCAAGGTCTGGACGTTCTTAACGGGGTTTTACCCCTCGGAATCAGTGTGGTAGTTTTTCATGCACGACCACTTCGTGGAAAGGTTGGAGATCATATGGGGCAGTGGACGCAGCAACAACTCACTTCAGGGTTTGCGACGGAACCCAGCAACTTTGCGCCCGCGATCACCGCGAGCGAGCTGGGAGTGGATGTCTTCTACGCTCAAGCTACAGATGGCTACCCACTCGGCCACCTTTGGGTCGATGCCGCTGGTGACACTGACTGGAAATATGAGACGCTTATTGACGCTTCTAACAGTGACCCAGTTTTCAGCCCGCCCGCCGCGCTCACCCGCGACAACGGCATCGACGTCTTTGTTGTCTGTGGTGGGGATGGGCCTGCAGCCATGTGTTGGCTGCGTTGGCCAGGCAACGGTGGTTGGCTGGCGCCCACGCCTCTTCCAATGGCCCCACAAGCATTTTCCGGGCCCGCCGCGACCTCCTGGAATGGGACCGGGCGCCTGGACGTATTTGCAACCGTTGCGCCCTACACAGGCGGACTTGAAGGCAAACTTGTCCACTGGTGGCTCGACCTTCCGATCAACCAGGCGACCTGGGCAAGCGAGATTCTTGACAGCGACGGACTTGTTGACCAACCCTGCGTCACGTCGTGGGGGGCCGAGCACCTCGATGTTTT
>DASQGE010000143.1:0-2249 GCA_035632775.1 Solirubrobacteraceae bacterium
GCACGGATGCCGATGCTCTCGGCGCGGGACCCGCGATAACGGATGCCCAGCGAGCCCAGCTCCTTGTTCATCGAATCGATGCCGATGCTCTCGGCGCGGGACCCGCGATAACGGGCGATGTTGGCGGGCGATGTTGGTTTGGTCGCATGGTGAGGATAAAAAACGTTGGAGTCGCGTATAACCATCGCTATACGGACCGCGGATTTTCTTATACAAACCCACGCTCCTTTAATTGGGTAAATACTATAGCTATACGTTGAGAGTAGGGGGTGAGTAGGGCGATATGGGTGGTCCCGTGAGAGGCGGTCCCTGAGGTATGTATTTCTCAAGTCGCGTATAACCATCGCTATACGCGTCGCTGTAGGAAACATCACGGGTGCTCGTGCGATACCCTGCCGCGGATGATCGGCTCTAGGAGATCCCTTGCCGCCGCCGGGAGGACCGTGATCGCGGCGGTCCTGGCGTGCGCCTGTCTCGCGGCGCTCGCGGGGGCCGCGGGCGCGGCGAAGCTGTCGCAGGAGAGCATGACGACCTTCCAGGCGCAGCTGAACGGCGGCCAGGTCCACGCGGTGGTGTTCCACGAAAGAGTGCACAAGCTGCACGTCTCGCTGAGCGACGGGCGCAAAGTGGTGGTGGTCTACGCCGCGGCCCAGCAGCCGCAGCTCTTGGCGCAGATCAAAGCGAAGGGCGTGAGGGTCAAATTCGCCAAACAGAAAGCGGCGAAGAAACCGGTTCACCACAAACTGCGCTACATCGTGGGCGGGATCGCGATCGCGGTGATCGTCGTGGTGGTGGCGGTGCTGCTGGTCGATCGCAGGCGCAAACTGCGCGGGGCGGGCGGCGCCGCGCCCGCGCCCAAGCCGCAGCAGTAGATCAGCCTCGGTAGCCGGAGCCGAACATTTCGGAAAGGCTCCACCCGCCTCACTGCAAGCCGCAGCGGTAGATCAGCCCCGGTAGCCGGAGGGCTCAGTACCCGGTGTTGGTCTTGACGCGCTTGCGGTCGGACTCGTGCAGGCGGCCCTTGGCGGCGAGCGTGGAGCAGGCCTGGGCGATGTCGGCGCCGAGCGTCGCGGTGAGCGCCTGGCTGAGCGTTTGCTTGACGAGGACGCGCATGATCTTGATGTGCTCGGCGTCGGGCGGGAGCGTGTAGGCGGGCACCATCCAACCGCGCTCGGCGGCGAGCTGGGCGGCGACGTCGAACTCGTCGTAGTCGTGCTCTCCGGCGAGCTGGAAGGCGACGAGCGGGAGCTGCTCGTCGTGCTCGTCCCCGATGAGCGCGAACTCGCCGATCGCGGCGATCTCCTTGGCGAGCGTGCGCGCGTTGTACTTCATGGTCTCCATGATGTAGCGGTAGCCGTCGTGGCCGTAGCGCACGAAGTTGTAGTACTGCGCGAGCACCATCGCGGAGCCGGTGGAGAAGTTCAGGGTGAACGTGGCGTCGCGCTTGCCGAGGTAGTTCTCGTAGAAGACGAGATCTTCGGGAAGGTCGCTGGACTCCCGGAACACGAGCCAGCCGATTCCGGGGTAGACGAGGCCGAACTTGTGGCCGGAGACGTTGATCGAGCGGACTTGCTGCAGCCTGAAGTCCCAGGCGGACTCGGGGTAGAGGAACGGCCACACGAAGCCGCCGCTGGCGGCGTCGACGTGCAGCGGCACGTCCAGGTCGCGCTCGTGCTTGAGGGCGAGCAGGTGGTCGTTGATCCCGCGGACGTCGTCGGCGTGGCCGGTGAAGGTCGTGCCGAGCACGGCGGCGACGCCGATCGTGTTCTCGTCGACGTGGGGCTCGACGTCTTCGGGTCCGATCGTGTACTTGTCGGGCTTCAGCGGGACGATGCGGGGCTCGACGTCGAAGTAGCGGCAGAACTTCTCCCAGACGACGTGGACGTCGCCGCCGAACACGAGGTTGGGACGGTCGGCGGCCTGTCCGGCCGCTTCGCGGCGGTCGCGCCACTTCCACTTCAGCGACAGCGCGCCGAGCATGATCGCCTCGGAGGATCCCTGCGTGCGCGCGCCGGTCGTCGGTCCGGGCGCGTGGAAGAGGTCGGCGAGCATGCGGATGCAGCGCTGCTCGATCTCGGCGGTCTGCGGGTACTCGGCGTGATCGATGAAGTTGGTGTGCAGGGCTTGCAGGATGACCTGTGTGGCCTCGGGCTCCATCCAGGTGGTGACGAAGGTCGCGAGATTGCGCATCGGCAGGCCGTCGAGCACCATCTCCTCGCCGATCAGGCGCATCGCTTCCTCGGCGGACA
>DASQGE010000144.1:0-13913 GCA_035632775.1 Solirubrobacteraceae bacterium
TGTGCGACGCCGTCTCGGGACCGCGCATGCGCGGTCCCGCCGGTCGGCGCATGCGCCGACCGGAACAGCTCTACGAGTCACATGGGTGGTACGCCTCTCTCGGCGCATGCGCCGGCCGGAACGGAGATCTATACGTCGAAGGAGTCCTCCTGCATCCGCGAGCGCAGCCGCAGCACCGCCTTCGTGTGCAGCTGCGACACGCGCGACTCGGTCACGCCGAGCACCTCGCCGATCTCGCGCAGCGTCAGGTTCTCGTAGTAGTAGAGCGCGATCACCAGCTTCTCGCGCTCGGGCAGCGTGGCGATCGACTCCGCGATGCGATCCTTCAGATCGCCGACGTCCAGCGCTTTGGCCGGGTCGGGCGCGGTCGTGTCCTCGAGCGTGTCCATCAGCGACACCTGGTCGCCGCTGGAGTCGGAGGTGCTCCACAGCTCGTCCAGCGCGACCATCGAGGAGTGCGAGATCGCCAGCAGCGACTCGTTCAATTCCTCGACGCTCACTTTCAGCTCGGCCGCGATCTCCTGGTCGGTCGGCGCGCGCTGCAGCGCATGCTCGAGCTTTGCGTTGGCGCGCTCGACCTCGCGCGCGCGCGCCCTCACGCTGCGCGGCACCCAGTCCATCGAGCGCAGCTCATCGATTATCGCGCCCTTGATGCGCATGATCGCGTAGGTCTCGAACTTGATCTCCCGCGACGGATCGAACCGTTCGATCGCCGCGATCAGCCCGCCCAGGCCGTAGGAGATCAGATCCGCCTCCTCGACGTGCGGCGGCAGACCGGCGGCGGTGCGCCCCGCCACGTACTTGACCAGCGGCGAGTAGGCGACCACGAGCCGCTCGCGGGCGCGCTGGTCGCCGTCGGACTTGTACCGCCGCCACAGTTCACGCAGCTCGATCGCTTTGACGTTCGTCTCCATCCGGGGTCGGTCCTATCCCTCGAGATCAGGCCCGGGGGTGGCTGCGCGCATAGGCGCTCTTCAGCCTGGCGGACTCTACCCGAGTGTATATCTGGGTGCTCGACACGCTCGCGTGCCCGAGGAGCTCCTGGATCGAGCGCAGATCGGCGCCGCCGTCGAGCAGATGCGTGGCGAAACTGTGGCGCAGCGCGTGCGGACTCGTCGCGCCCGCCGCCGATTCGACGCCGGCGCGCCGCGCCCAGTTGCGCAGACGACGGCGCACGTCGCTCGTGCTCAGACGCCTGCCGCTCTTGCTCAGGAACAGCGCCCGCTCGCCGCTCGCCGGGTCCGCGAGCTGGGTCCGGCCGCGCTCGAGGAAGTCGCCGAGGGCCTTCAGCGCGATCTCGCCGACCGGGACCAGGCGCGTCTTGCGGCCCTTGCCCTCGACCCGGACCTGCTCGTCGTCGTGGTCCAAGTCGCCGACCCGCAGCGACACGAGCTCCTCGGCCCGCAGCCCGCATGAGTAGGCGAGCTCGAACATCGCGCGGTCGCGCAGCTCCAGCGGGCCTCCGGCCGGGATCGAGTCGAGCAGAGCGGCCACCTCCCGGGCTTTCAGCACCGGCGGCAGCTTCCGCGGCCTGCGCGGCGCCGAGACGAGCTCGGCCGGGCTCTGGGCGATCTTGCCATGCTCGCGCTGGCTCTTGAACAGGGCCCTCAGCGCGGCCAGCTTGCGGGCGCTCGTGCTCGGCGCGGCGTCGCCGCTCGACAGCGCGGCCACGTAACGTCGCACGTCCCTGGCGCCCACATCCGCCGGGCGCAGGTTGCGCCTGCCCGCCCACTCCGCGAACTGGCCGACGTCGACGCGGTAGGCGCGCCTGGTGCGGGGGGCTGAGTCGCGGCGGATCAGATCCTCTTCGAGCAGCTTCAGAGCGGCCTCCCAGACGGCGTCCATGCCGGCCTACTTCGCCGCGACGCCCACCCGGCCCTGCTCAGGCGGTGTCGCGAGCCCGGCCCCACCGCCTGTTTGCAGACGCGTTCTCAACCTGGATCCACGATTTCGCGGTCGCCTCGGCACCGGATGGCGCATCGCCAGGCGCCATCGCCGTCGCCCCGAGGAGTCACCCGTACGGGCGCTCCATCGATGTCCGGAGACTCGACCCCTGGATCCACCGATGCTCAACCCGCCATCGGTGGATCCAGGCTCAGACCGCGAGATACGCAGTCGCCGACCGCTCCGAGCGCCTGGACAGCAGGGGTTCGAGCGCACGCGCGAGCTCGAACCAGTCGCGCGCGCTCACGACGTCCCCTTCCTCGCAGACGTCCCTGTTCCAGGGGTGTGCGATCGTCGCCGCGGCGATGCCCCGCTCGAGCGCAGCCGTGATGTTGAGCGGGCCGTCGTCGATCAGGAGGTCGATCTCCAGCTCGACGCAGCGGGAGACCTTGTCGTAGGAGCAGCACAACTCGTCGAACCGCAGCCCGATCTGGGTGAGCCACCGCGCGGTCGCCGGCGCGCAGCGGACATCGCGATGGCTGGTCACGTGGATGAAGTGGCCCTCGTCGTCGTGCCAGCGCCTCACCGCCTCGACCGCCCCCGGATACGGCGTGCCGGCGAGGATGCGCGCATCGCTGTGGCTCTCCTCGATGCACACCGCCAGCTGCTCGGGCCGCAGCCGCGTGATGCCCCACGTGAACTGCTCGTCGTAGGGAAGCTCGATGCCGAAGCGCCGCACCGCGATCTCCGAGAGCGTGTCCCAGTAGTGGTGCAGCGTCGAGTCGATGTCGATCGCGATCCTCATCGTCCGATGCTCATCGCCTATGGCTGATCTTCAATCGTCTATGCCGGTCCACGGCCCTGCGCCAGAGCGGAGCCCCGGAGCGCCGAACCGCCGGAGCGAAACCGCCCCAGCGCCGCGTGTCGCGGTAGATTACTGTGATGACGTCCACCATGCCAATGCCTGGCGGCGAAGCCGTCGCTGCCGTCTCGCAGAACGGTCGTCGCCCCTCCGAAGTCTACGGTCCGGTCGGACGGTCCCCCTGGCTCGACATCGACTGGCGCGAGCACCAGCGCTGGACGATCGTGCACGGCCAGCCGGTCAACACGATCGACCTCGGCTCGGGTTCGCCGATCGTGTTCGTGCACGGCCTGACGGGCTCGTGGCCGAACTGGCTCGAGCAGCTGCCCGTGCTCGCTGCGGAGCACCGCGTGATCGCGATGGACCTGCCGGGCTCCGGCCACTCGCCCATGCCCCGTGAGCGCATCTCGATCTCAGGGTACGCGCGCCTGCTGGACGGGCTGTTCGACGAGCTGCAGATCGACTCGGCCGCGGTCGTGGGCAACTCGATGGGCGGCTTCGTCTCCGCGGAGCTGGCGATCGCGTTCCCGCAGCGCGTCGAGCGCCTGGCGCTCGTCGCGCCCGCCGGCCTCAGCACCTACCACGACCCGCGCGCGACGCGCGCGCTGCCGGCGCTGCGCCGGCTCGAGCCGGCCCTCGCCGCGTGCACGGCCTGGGGAGCGGCCAACGCGGACGCCATCGCCCGTCGGCCCAGGCTGCGCGAGGTCATCTTGGGGGTCCTGACCAGCCATCCCAGCCTGCTGGGAGCCCCGCTCACCGCCGAGCTGGTGCGCGGCGGGGGGGGCAAGCCCGGGTTCATGCAATCGCTCGAAGCGAACCTCGATTACCACGTCCGCGACCGCCTCTCCGAGATCGCCTGCCCGACGCTGATCGTGTGGGGCGAGCGCGACCGCGTGGTCACCGCGCGCGACGCCGACGTCTACGCCGAGCTGATCCCCGGCTCGCGCAAGGTCATGTTCGAGGACACCGGTCATCTGGCGATGGTCGAGCGCCCGGCGGCGTTCAACGCGCTGCTGAAAGAGTTCTTGAGCGAGTAGGACCGAGCCCCACCCCGGCGCAGCCGCTTCATCGGGGCCTCGGGATGCCGGTCTCGGAGTCGCGTTCTTGGAACGAAGTCACGCTCATACACGTGACGTACACGTCTGGTGTATGATGAGTGTATGAGCAAGGTGCGGACGAACATCGAGATCGATGACGCTTACGTCCAGGCGATCATCGACCGCTACGGCGTGCGGACCAAGACGGCGGCGGTCGACCTCGCTTTGCGCCATCTTGCCGGGCAACCGATGACGCGCGAGGAAGCGCTGGCGATGCAAGGAGCTCACGCCATCGCCGAGCCGCCGGCAGACGTGCCACCGCGCGCGGCCGCGTGATCCTCGCCGACACCTCCGCCTGGGTCGAGTACGACCGGGCGACCGGCAGCCCTCCACACCGTCGCCTCGAAGGACTGATCGAGACCGGCGGTCCCGTCGCGGTCACCGAGCCCGTCATCATGGAGGTGCTGGCCGGCGCGCGCGACGATCGGCGAGAGGACGACCTGCGCCGGCTGCTGGGGCGCTTCGAGCTGTTGAGCTTCGACGCCGCGGCCGACTTCAACGGCGCTGTGCGGATCTACCGCCGCTGCCGCGCGGCGGGCGTCACTCCACGCGGGATGCTCGACTGCATGATCGCGGCCGTCGCGTGGCGCCGAGGCGCGACGCTGCTCGCCCACGATGCGGACCTGGACCGCGTGGCACGCGTCATCGAGATCGAAGTCGACGACGCATCGCTGCACGCATAGTCGCAGGGTCCAGCAAAGACTGCGAGACACCCGCAACCACCGGCGAATCAACGGGACGAACCACAGGTGAGGTGAAGGATCCCGAACGAGCGGGCGAGCACGTGCTCGGACTGAGCTCGCAGCTGCGCCGGCGTGGCGCTCCGCCTACCCGGTCAGCCCCCTCCAGACGGGGGCACGAGGCTGAACGTTCCCTCCCTGGCGACCGGCGGAAGTCTCGTCGGTCGAACGTGAGCACACGCCCACCGTTGCGGGTAGTTGCTCGCCTGCTGGCGAGCAACACCATCAGCCTGCGCCGCGATCTGCCGGCGTTGCCGGTGGCGTCGAAAACCGGTTCTCAGGCACGGACGCGCTTGAAGACCCGGCGCGTCAGATGCGGGTTGCGCCTGAGCGTCGCCAGCAGCGCCCGGTCCATCATCCGCGTCTTGCGCTCGTCCTCGACGGGCATCCTCGCAGCGCTGTCGGTCTCGTCGTCGCCGAGCACGCGATACACGATCCACCGCTCGGGCACGCCCTTCAGCTCGTGCTCTCCGTTGCTTTGGAAGCGGATGCCGGACCCGACCACCAGATCCTTGACCGTGCTCGAGACGAGCAGCTCGCCCGGGCCGCCGAGCGCGGCGACACGCGCGCCGATGTGCACCGCAATGCCCGCCAGGTCATCGCCGATGACCTCGCACTCCCCCGTGTGGATGCCGGCACGGATCGGGACGCCGGAGCGCGCCAGGCGCTTGATCAGCGCCTGCCCGCAGCGAATCGCCCGCGCCGGGCCGTCGAACGTCGCCAGCAGGCCGTCTCCGGTGGTGTTCACCTCGCGTCCGCGGAAGCGCTCCAGCAGCTCCCGAACCAGGCTGTAGTGCTCTTCCAGCAGCTCGCGCCAGCGCCGGTCGCCGAGCTCCGAGGCCTGCTCGGTCGAGGAGACGATGTCGGTGAACAGCACGGTCGAGAGCACGCGCCCCGGCGCCTGCTCGGCGAACGCGCCGGTCAGGAACTCCTGGATCTCGTCCAGGTAACCCTCGCTGTCGCCCACCCACGGGACGTGATCTGCGCCCGGCAGGACCGCGAGCCTCGCCCCCGGTATGTGCGAGGCTATGTAACGAGCACCCTCGACGGGGATGAACTCGTGCTCGCGATGGACCACGAGCGTCGGCACGCCGATCGTCGGCAGGATGTCGCGGACATCCGTTTCGAGGATCATGGCGCCTATCGCCTCGAGCATCCGCGGGCTCGAGCACGAGCGCTCGAAGGCCGCCAGGCTCACACTCGCCATGAGTCCCTTGTAGCCGGGCGCAAACAGGGCCAGCGTCTTGCCCGTACCCCACTCCTGCGTCGTCTCCCCGAAGGCCGTCACCGCCTGCAGCCAACGAGCGCCGGCGGGATTGTCCTCCGGGTCCGGGTTCCCACAGGCGAACGTTCCGCACAGCGCCAGCGCGGAGACTCGCTCGGGGTAGCTGGCCGCGAACAGGATCGCCAGCGGGCCGCCCTCGGACACTCCGATGACCGCCGCGCGCTCCGATCCCGCCGCGTCCATCACCGCCCGCAGGTCGTCCATGCGCTCCTCCAGCGGCGCGGGTCCCGCGACCGGGTCGGACAGGCCGGTGCCGCGCTTGTCGAACAAGATCAGCCGGCTGAACGACGCGAGCCGCTGGAAGAACTCGTGGACGATCGGCATTCCCAACTGCAGGTCCAGATGCGAGGCGAAACCCGGAACGAACACGAGATCGAACGGCCCGTCGCCCAGCACCTGATAGGCGATGTTCAACTCGCCGCTGCGGGCATATCGCGTCTCAGGCAGGCTCATGCGTTCCCTTGGCCGATCTCAGTACGTACGGCGCCGTGCACCACACGGCGATTCCGATCGAGAATACGGCAACGGACGAGCGACGGTACATCGTCCACGCGGCGGATCGCCGCCCACCCGAGAACGCTCCCTCAACGCCGACCGCTGCGGTGACCGGCGCCGGCGGCGACCGACGCAGGAACCAGCTCACGGGTCTCCCCAAAAAGCCCGCCCCCGAGCCGGATCAGAGACCTGTGAGGCGCCGCTCAGCGCGTGACCGCGCCCTCGGAGGCGCTTCCGACCAGCTTCGCGTACTTCTGGATCGCGACGTCCACGTGCTCGTCCGCTCGCGCGGGCCTGGTGTAGGCGCTCACGCGCTGCGCGATCTGCTCGTCGGAGAGCGCCACGTCGATGCGGCGGGAGTCCACGTCGATCGTGAGCTCGTCGCCGTCCTTCAGCGCGGCGATCGGACCCCCCCTCACGGCCTCCGGGGCGATGTGGGCCGCCATGAACCCGTGCGTCGCTCCGGAGAAGCGCCCGTCGGTGATCAGCGCGACCGTCTCCCCCAGGCCCTCGCCCACGATCGCCGCCGTCACCGCCAGCATCTCCCTCATCCCCGGGCCGCCGGCCGGCCCCTCGCCGCGGATGACGACCACGTCGCCGGCCTCGATCTCCTTGGCCAGCACGGCCGCCATCGCCGCCTCCTCGCCGTCGAACACCCTCGCCGGGCCCGCGTGCCTGCGCCGCTCGTGCCCCGCGAGCTTCACCACGCAGCCGTCCGGCGCCACGTTCCCGCGCAATATCGCAAATCCGCCCGTCTCCTTCAGCGGCTCGTCGAGCGCCCTCACGACGCGCTGGCCCTCGGTCTCGCCCCCCTCGCTCGCGTGTTCGCCGATCGTCCTGCCCGTGACCGTGACGGCGTCGCCGTGCAGCGCCCCCGCCTCCAGCAGCCGCTTCAGCACCAGCGGCACCCCGCCCGCCTCATACAGATCCGTCGCCACGTACCGACCCCCCGGCTGCAGGTCGCACAGCAGCGGAGTGCGCTCGGAGATCGCGTCGAACTCGTCGATCTCGAGCCCCACTCCCATCTCCCGCGCGACGGCCAACAGGTGCAGCACGCCGTTCGTCGACCCGCCGCTGCACGCCACCGCCGCGATCGCGTTCTCCAGCGCCGCCTTCGTGATCACCTCGCTCGGCCGCCTGCCCGCGCGCAGCACGTCCATCACCAGTTCGCCGCACTCTCGCGCCACCTCGAGCTTGCGGCCGTCCTCGGCCGGCACCATCGCCGAGCCCGCGGGCGAAATCCCCAGCACCTCGAACGCCATCGCCATCGTATTGGCCGTGAACTGCCCCCCGCACGCGCCCGCGCCCGGCGAAGCCACCTCCTCCAGCGCGTGCAGCTCCTGCTCGGTGATCCTCCCGGCCGCATACTCGCCGACCGCCTCGAACACCTGCTGGATCGTCACGTTCTCGCCCTTGTACCGGCCCGGCCTGATCGATCCGCCGTACAGCATCAGCCCGGGTATGTCGAGCCGCGCGAGCGCCATCACCGCCCCGGGAATCGTCTTGTCGCAGCCGCTTATCGCGACCAGCGCGTCGAAGCAGTGCGCGCTCGCCACCAACTCGATCGAGTCGGCGATCACCTCCCGCGAGACCAGCGACGCGCGCATCCCCGCGGTCCCCATCGTGATCCCGTCGGAGATCGCGATCGTGTTCAGCTCCATCGGCGTCCCCCCGGCCGCGCGGATGCCCTCCTTGACCTTCGCCGCCAGCACCCTGTTGTTGAAGTTGCACGGCATCGTCTCGATCCACGAGTGCGCCACCCCCACGATCGGCTTCGCCAGGTCCTCCGCCGAATAGCCGATGCCGTGCAGGTACGCGCGCGCCGCCGCCCGCTCGGGCCCCTCGGTCAGGGCTCTGCTGCGGTGCTTTAGGTCGAATGCTGAAGTGCTCACGCGGCGCGCACACTACCGGCGGCGACCCGACCGTGCCGCGCATGCCCCACGTGCCGCGCCTGACTTGCGAGCGTCGCACTCGTGAGCTCCGGCTCGCCGGCGAGCTTCTGCGCGCGCTCGCACTCCCAGCGCGCGAGTCTCTCCAGGTCGCGCCGTACCCGCTCCGGATCGAGCTGCCTTCCCGGCAGGTGCATGTTCGCGTCGGCGATCAGCCTGTGCTCATCCGCCGTCAAAGCCATCCACTTGGCGAGCACGTCGTCGGAGTCCGGCAGTCGCGCGCTCCCGTACGGCTTGGAGCCGTCGGGAAACGCGACGCAGTACTCGCTCAGCAGCGCGCCCGTCTGCGGCACGTAGGCGAGGAGCGGCTTGTGCGGGTACAGGAGATAGGCGTACTGCCCGCCCGACCGGCCGCTTACGCGCAGGAAGCCCAGGTCGCGATACATCGCCCACTCCTCCTCGTTCACGCACGAGCGCAGCAGCGCCCTCGCACGCAGCTCGGCGCGGCGCTCCCGACCCGGGTCATAGCCCTGCTCGCGGGCCCGCTCGGAGCTGTAGGCGAGAAGACGGCGGCGCACGTCTGCGTGCGCACGGATGAACGCCGCTCCGAGCCTCTGCCTGCTCAGCTCGCACACGAGCGCCGTCACCACGAGCGCCGCCGTCGCCAGCCCGAGCAGCATGTTCCCTACAGCGCCGCTCTCAGGGTGCGCGTCACGGTAGCTGGCGTCCCGGCAGATGTCGGGACGTGGGCCCCCGGCGAGCCGCCGGCCGCGCGCGGGAAGAAGATCACCCGCTCGGCGTCGCGCGGCACCTCCGCGAAGCTCTTCACCAGCTCGGCCTCGCGCCGCCCGCCGGCGCTCTGGGTCGGCACCGCCGCCCACATCCCCGCATCCAGCTCGCGCCGGAACGCCTCGATCAGCTCATGCTCCTGCTCGGGCACCTCCACGTCCCCCTCGGCCAGCACCGTCTCACCGTGACCTGGCTTCAGACGCAAGAACTTCATCGATGACCGGGCCTCATCCGCGAGAGCTTCATCGTGCCCCGATTATGTCACGCCGCGCCGGCCGGCCAGACCGATGACGTCGACCGGCCCGGCGCCCGCGCCGATGTCGCGCAGGCCGTGCTCCACGGCCTCGCCGGCGAGCTCACGGGCGATGCGGGCGGCCTGGAGCGGCGTCTTGCCGAGCGCGAGCTGAGCGGCGAGCACGGAGGAGTGCGTACAGCCCGAGCCGTGCGCCGCGCCGTCGGGATGGCGCTCGCCGGGAATCTCCACGATCGACCCGCCGTCGTGTCCGCCGGCCTGCGCGCGCTGCAAGAAAAGATCGACCGCGCGCGCGCGATGCCCGCCGGTGAGCACCACGACCCGCGGCCCGAGCGCGAGCACCGCCCGCGCCAGCTCCTCGGCCTCGCGGTCGCTCGTCTCGCCCTCCGCCACCCGCCCTTGCGCCGGCTCGCGACCGGCGAGCACGCGCGCCTCCGCCACGTTCGGGGTCAGCACGGTCGTACGCGGCAAGATCTCCGCCACCAACGCGCCCTGAGCCTCCGGGTCGAGCAGCCTCGCGCCCGACTCGGCGACCATCACGGGGTCGACCACCACGGGCGTGCCCGCCGGCAGCTCGTCGAGCGCGCGCGCCACCGCGAGCGTGATGTCCACCGTGCCGAGCATCCCCACCTTGACCGCGTCGACGCCGATGTCTCCGACGACGGCCCGCACCTGCTCGAGCACCATCTGCGGCGGCACCGCATGGATCGCGCTCACGCCGACCGTGCTCTGCGCCGTGATCGCGGTGATCGCGCTCGCACCGTGCACGCCGCAGCGCGCGAACGCCTTCAGGTCCGCCTGGATTCCCGCCCCGCCACCCGAGTCCGAGCCGGCGATCGTCAGCGCGACGGGGGTTCTGCGCGATCTCCGATCGGTGAACTCAAGGCCAGTCGATCCCGGGTCGGTCGATCCCCTGCCAACGGATCCCGGGCGATCCGGTATCGGGTCGGCAGCCATCGCGGCTCAACCGGCGCGCGATGCGGCGCGACGGCGGCGCGGGAAGATCGTGTAGCCGCCGACCCCGAGCCACTGTGGTCGGACAGATCGGTCCGCAAAAGCCTCGTTCATGCGACCGGAGGCTACGCGAGCGCGCCCGTTTGCGCCCGCCCGGAGCGCACCACTGGCCTGTTCGCGTCCTCCTGGGTGAACGAGCGGGCGCGTCACACGTTTCTCACGGCGGCGATCCCAACTCGTCACATTTGCGCGTCCCACGTCACACGCGTCGCTCTAGCGTCAGCCACATGCCGACCGAGCGCCGCGCCTACCCGGCCACCGACACCCCCGCGTCCCCGCCAGACGCCCAGCGCGTCGATCCTCGCCACGCACTCGGCCGCCGTGGCGAGGAGCTGGCCGCCGAACACCTCCGCCGGCTCGGCTTCTCGCCCCTGGGCCGCAACGAACGCACCCGCTACGGCGAGATCGACCTGATCGCCTTCGACGGGCGCACGCTCATATTCGTCGAGGTCAAGACCCGCCGGGTGGACGCCCGCCCGGGAGGACCCCGACCCGACCAGCAGCCCCTCGTCTGGCTGCGTCCGCGCCAGCGCATCCGCCTGCGCAAGCTCGCCACTGCCTGGCTGACCGACGAGAAGCACATCCGCCCCACCGCCCACACGATCCGCTTCGACGCGATCGGGGTGATCGTGGACAGCAAACATCGCCTCGTGCGGCTCGACCATGTCGAGGGGGCGTGGTGAGCGCCAATGAGCTTCAAGGGCGACCTGAAGAAGATCCGGCGCCGCGCCGAAGATCAGGGGTGGCGCGTGGAGAAGCGCAAGGAGTATTGGTTGTTCCTCCCTCCCGACCGCAAAGAACCGCCATGCTCGATCGCCGGAACTCCGTCGTCGTCCCGATCTTGGGCGAATTTTCTCTCCTGCCTGAAGCAAAAGGGGTATAAAGCATGATCATGGAGTACCGAACCTGGACCTCCGTAGCGGACGTGCCTTTTCGCGACGAGTCCAAGTGGATGTCGCTAACCAGATACCTGGAGCGTGAGCACCCCGAGCTTGGCCCGGTCGCAACCTGGGACGAGACGGCGATAGTGCTCATACTCGCCAACGACGAGCCCGACCGGGCGTCCGCGGCCGAGAACGCCGCGCGTGTCGTGAGCGACGCACTGCACGCCACCGGGCTCGCCGACCGCTTCCCGACGGTCTTCCAGGTCGAACCGGCGACCGACCTCATTCCCGCATAGCGCCTCGCGCCACCGCCGTCTACCTACAGCGCCAGCTGCTGATAGGCCAGCGACTGGAAGGACATCCGGTGCAGGGGCGAGACGCCGTGACGGGCGATCGCTTCGCGATGGTCGGGAGTGGAGTAGCCGACGTGCTCGGCGAAGCCCCACTCCGGGTGCTCGCTGTCGGCATGGCGCATATAGCGGTCGCGGGTGACCTTGGCGACGATCGACGCGGCGGCGATCGCGGCGCTGGTGGCGTCGCCGTCGACGATCGCGCGCTGGGGACGCTCGAAGTCGGGCACGGAGAAGCCGTCGACGAGGCACAGCACCTCACCCGGCAGGCCGGCGGTGACCCCGCGCATCGCGTCGCGCAGCGCGGCGAGGTTCGTGTTGTGCAGGCCGCGCTCGTCGATTCCCCGCACGCAGCGGGAGACGACCACGACCCGGGCGGCGCTGCGCAACACCAGCGGATACAGCTCCTCGCGCGCCTGCGCGGTGTGCTGCTTGGAGTCGTTCAGCGCGCTCAGCGAGCGCATCTCGCACGGGCCGAGGGCGTCGTAGTCGAACAGCACGCCCGCTGCGAGGAGCGGTCCCGCGAGACAGCCGCGTCCCGCCTCGTCCGCGCCCGCGACCAGCGGCGTGCCGAGGCCGCGGTCGAACGCGAACAGTCGCCGCCCGCTCGTGCGGGCACGCGCACGCCGCCGGCGGGCGCGGGCGGAGCGTGCGCTAGAAGAACCCGATGCGGTCGGGTGGCCAGTACGTGAAGAAGGCTTCTCCGATGATCCACCCTGTCGGGACTGGCCCCCAGAACCTGCTGTCGTCGGATTCGCCACGGTTGTCCCCCATCATGAACCAGTGACCGGCCGGAATCTTGGTCGGGACCGGGAAGTTGCACTCGGGGCTCGCGCCGCAGGGGTTGATGTAGGAGTCCTTCTCGGGCTTGCCGTTGCGGGTCACGTGGCCTTCGCGGATCGAGATCACATCGCCGGGGCCGGCGACGATGCGCTTGATGAAGTTGACGCCCGCCTCTTTCGGCAGTGGCGCCGCGCACGCCTGGCCACCCAGTTTGACGGTGTGCGGGACCGGGCCGCACTGCTCCTGCTGGGCGCCTTCGGGCGGATGGAAGACCGCGATCTCGCCCACGTGCGGGTCGCCGAAGTGCGTGCCGATGCGGTTGACCAGAACGCGCTGGCCAACCTTCAGCGTCGGTTCCATCGAGCCGCTCGGGATGCGATACGGCTTCGCGACGAACGCCTGGATCCCGAGCGCGAGGCCGAGCGCGACGAGCACGATCACGACCAGCTCGACGATCGAGCCGGTCAGCGATTTGGAGCGCTTGGCGCGAGCGCTCACGCCGGCGTGTCGCCGGTGACCTCGCCTCCCTGCGCATCGCCGGCGTCGGAGGACGGGGAATCGGCGCTTGCCGCCTCGGACTCGACATCCGCAGGCTCACCCTCCTGCGCGGACGCCTCGGCCTCGCCGATCGAGCTCGCCACCTCCGGCGCGTCCGTCTCGGCCGGCGCGCCCTCGCCGTCCTGCGGTCCGTGATCGCCCCCCGTACCGCCGGGCGCCTCGGCGCTTGCGTCCTGTGCCGTGCCGGCGCCGGCCTCCGCCGTGGCCTTCTCGCGCTGCGCTTGGGCGCCCTCGGCCACCGTCTCCTCCGCGGTCAGCCCCTCGGCGTCGGTCGCCGCCTGCGCCTCGTGCAGCAGGCCCGGCTCGACGGTCTCCTCCGGGCCGACGTAGCGGCGCTCGCGCACACGCGCGCGCTTGCCGACTCGATCGCGCAGGTAGTAGAGCTTCGCACGGCGAACGTCACCGCGCGCGGCCACCTCGATGCGCTCGATCTTCGGTGAGTGCACCGGGAACATGCGCTCGACGCCGACGCCGAAGGACTGCTTGCGCACGGTGAACGTCTCGCGCGCGCCGTGACCCTGGCGCTTGATGACGACGCCCTCGAACACCTGCACCCGCCGGCGCGAGCCCTCGATCACCTGGAAGTGGACCTTGACCCGATCGCCGGGCGCGAAGTCCGGGACGCGGCGCAACTGCGCGCGCTCGATGGTTTCGATGACGCTGCTCATGGCGGACGGAAGAAGAGGGGCGCGCGGGAAACCGCTGCCAAGCCCTGAGAGGAGGGGCGGCCGGCGCGGTGAGCATGGTAGCGGACGGCCGGCGGGCACCGCCTCATCGAAGACGCGCACCCGCTCGAGGTCGTTCCACGGCGGCATGGGGCGCGGCCGCTCGCGATGCGCTGCCAAGGGTCCTGGCCGATCGCTACCGCGCTGAGAACCTCTTTCAAAATCAGGCGGTGCGGTCGGGGCGTTCATGGACCAAGCTGGGCGACGCGGGGCGGCGAAGCGCATGCTGCCGATCGTCCGGGATCGGCCAGCACGTGCGAGCCGTCACGTGACGATCCAGCGCCGTGTCCAGGGACGCATTCCGG
>DASQGE010000145.1:0-17617 GCA_035632775.1 Solirubrobacteraceae bacterium
GATCACGGGGATGAGCCGCGCGCTGACCGGCGCGCGGTTCGTCTGTGGGTCGCGGTTGCGCGGGTTGACGTCCACCTGGCCGAGGAGGATCCCGCCGGCGCCGTGGAAGTTACCCTGCAGCTCGTTGAGGACTTCGACGTAACCGAGGGTGCCCGAGCCAAAGCTGGGAATAGATTCGGCACCCACGCGCAGCGGCTTCTGGACGTTTTCCTCGGGTGAGTCGTAGAAGTAGGCGGAGGCGCCGTCGTGGACCAGCGCCGCGGCCACGCTCGCCGCCTGCGCGTCGCCCGCTTTGATCTGCGCGTTCAGATCGGCGGCGCCAACCACGATCGCGGGGATCTTGCCTGCGGCCGCTCCGCGCAGCTGCTCTTCAAGCCATTCGAGCTGCTTCGAGTTGACGTCCCCGGTCTCGTCGAGAACTATCACCCGCACGCCGCCCCCCGCCCCTTCCGAGAGGAACGAGTAGTAGGCCGCCTGGCAGCCGGTCGTTTCGGGGCACTGTTCGGGCGAGCGTTCCGGGGCCGCCAGCAGCGCCTGCGGGAAGCCGGCGAACGCGCGCGCGAACGTCAGCTCGGTCCCTTCGCGTGCGGGACGCGCGTCCAGATCCTGGGGCGACGCCGCAACGTAGGTCTGGAGCGGCGGCCCGCCGGAGGCGAGGATCGACGCGTTCGTTTCGAGCTCGTTCAGGAACGGAATCGCGACGGACCTGGGACCGCCGACGTTACCTTCCGTCACGGCCGGACCGGTGTACAGGAACGCCCGCACCCCGATCGTGCGGGCGAGCGCAACCGCCGAGTGCAGCCACACCAGCGGGCCGACGCCCGCGAGCGCGCGTTCGGCGCAGGGGGCCGCGCATTCCGCGTGGCCCCCGAACGCGAACGTAGCCATGTGTGGTTCGCGTTCGGGGTTGCGCGGCACTTCGGGTCCGAGCGGCACCGTCGCTTCGCTCTCGCCTGTCGGCTTGACGCCGTCGGCGGGGTAGCGCTCGACGTCGCCGGTCTCCACGCGTTCTTCCTGTTCGAGGTCACCGCCCACGGCCCATCCCTGTGCGCCCGTGGAGTCGATCAGCACCGCGAAGATCGAGTCGGGCCGGTAGGGCATGTCCTGATTCAGGTAGTTGCCGACCGGCGAGCCGACCGGATTGAGTTCGTGGCCCTCGTCGCTCCAGCCGCTCGCGGTCTGGCGCAGCACGGCGCCGCTTTCCAGCCCGTTCGTCGGCGGGAGAGGTCCCCGGAAATTCGGTGGAAATCCCGGCGGGGGCAACTGCCCTTCGCTCGGGGGATTGGGGACCCCGCCGCCGCCCGAGACGACCGCGCGCAGCGCGCCCCCTTCGCGGAACAGCGCGAGCGAGCCCTGCGCCGCACCGGGCAGCGGCGTGGCCGTCGCCGTCCAGGGCGAGCCGGCCGATTCGCGCTCGTACAAGCCGCCCGCGGTCGCGAACGCAGCGCCGCCGTCGGGCAGCGCGGCGACCGCCTGCGGCACGGCGCTCCCCATCACGGCCGCGGCTTCCTGGTCGACGCGCCAGCCCGAGCCGTCGTTGAGCAGCAGTCCTCCGACGTAGCGGTTTTCGCTGGGGTTGGGCTGCTCGCGGTAGGCGACGATCGCCTCGGAGCCGGCAAAGGCGATCGCGACGAAGGCCGCCCCCTGGACCTGGGCCGGCAGAGCGGTTTCCTGAACCCAGCTCTTGCCGTAGCGGAGCAGCACGCCCCCGGTCCCCACGACGTTGGTCCCGACCGCGTACCCGCGCGCGGGATTGTTGGGGTCGAAAGCGACGCCGAGCAGATTGCCGCGGAAGTTCAGCGGCGTGGCCGGATCTCGTTCCCAGATGCCGGTTTCGGCCCGCCACAGCCACATCTGTTCGCCGCCACCTTCGCGGTTTTCGTCGCCGACCGCGTAGGCTCGGGATGACGTGGGCCAGGCGAGCGCACGCAGGCGCGGCGTCTTGACCTTCCCATCCGGCCCGAACAGGCTTTCCGGAAGCCATCCCTCGCCGGGCTTGTAGCGCGCGACCGCGCCACGGTCGCCGACGGCGAGCGCTTCGCTGGAGAGCGATCCGACCGGCGCTCCCGGCTCAGACGCTATCGCGAGCAGGGGGTGGCGGAACGGAACAGGCCAGGGCGTGAGCCTGCTCGCCGCGCGCCCCGTGGTCAGATGGACGGGTAGGTTCGACATGCCCAGCCAGCCCTCCCTCGGGCTGGAGAAGGCGGCGCCGAACCTGGCGCCGGGGTCTTCTTCGGCATCCGAGCCCGCGCCCAGCGCCAGCACGCGCTTGAACGTTTCGCCTTCGAAGCGCAGGCTCACGCCGCCGGCCAGCCCGCTCATCACGCGCTGGCCGAAGCGGCTGCCGTCGGCCCACGCGAAGCTGCGGCCGAAGACGCTGGGCAGCGCTTCGGGCAGTTCGTGCTGACACGGCGCCGCGCCTTCCGGCGGACGCACGCACCAGCTCGCTTCGATCTGGCCGCCGGCCGAGCCTTCGGGCTTGAAGAAGAGCGTCGTGGAGTCGGGGATGCGCGCGTGGACGTCGGCGCGTTCGCCGTCCACCCACACGCCTTCGCTTGTGACGGTGAGCAGCTGGGCCCTGACGGTCGGGGGCTCGCCGACGCCGGCGACCGTGAACGGCTTCGCTTCGCCGTGTTCCGCGGTCGCGGTCAGCGGATGCGCTTCCGGGTCGCCCGATCCGGCGGTGAGCGCCACGGGCTTCCAGCGCCAATGGCCGGATTCTTCGGCGCGGCGGAAGAGCGCCACCGCGCCGGCCGGATACGAGGAGGTCGAGGAGAGCTGTGCGAGCAGCCAGGCGTTTCGCGGCGAGCTCGCGTCTAGCGCCAGCACGCGGAGGTCTTCTTCGCTCTTGGCTGGGATCGCGATCGGCTCGCTCGTCCACTTGCTGCCGTCCCAGTGCAGGACCTGGCGCTCGACGCCCGAGCCGGGGTCGACCGGCACGAGCAGCGCACCGGCCTCTCCGCCTTCTTCGTCGAGCGCAGCGATCAGAGGCGCGCGATGCGTGCCGAAGAGCACTTCCCCTTTCTTCAACAGCGGTTCTTCGCCTTTCCCCAGCGTTTCGCCTTCCGCCGGCACGCGCGCGGTTTCCACGAAGGCCCCATCAGCCTTGCGCACGAGCAGAACCTGGCGCGGCCCGCTTTCTCCCCCTGGCACCGTGCCCGCCAGCACGCCCGTCCCCTTGGGGGTCATCCGGCCGGCCAGCGGGCCTTCTTCCAGCTTGAAGCCGGAGGGCAGGCTGGGCCCCGGCGACCACCCGGTGCTGCTCGTGTAGCGCACGAGAACCGGAACCGTCGTGGCGCCCCTGTGGCCGACCCCCCACGTCTCATCGCCGCCCGGCGCCCCCGCTTCTTCAGGGGTGGCTCCGATCATCGTGACGCCGCGCGCCGGGATCGATGCGTCGGTCTGGGGTTCCGCTTCGCGGGCGGAGGGCTGGGCGACGGCACGCGGGCTCGCCTCGCGCCAGGGCAGCGTCCCCACCAGCAGGAGTGCGAGCGCCATGGCGAGCGCCAGCGCGAGCGCCAGCGGCGTCGGGCGCAGGCGCCCGGCGTTCCCACGCGACGGCACGGACCTCAAGGCAGGAGTCCCAGTCCACTTGACAGGCGGGTGCGTGGCAGCACGAACAGACCGGTGGTCTCCGTGCTGACGTTCGACCCTTCGCCGGTGACCTGGGAGACGAGGGGGAGCGGCGCCAGGGCGTGGGTCTGAAGGTTCAGCTTGGTCGGCCAGCGCCGCGGGTTCAGGCGCAGCAGCAGCTTGCGGCCGCCCGCCTTGAGCGTGTGCATCGGGGTCGCCGCCACCACCTGGCGCCTGCGCTCGGCGATCAGGCGCACGCGCGCCTTGACGGCGAGGTGGAAGCGCAGTTCGAGGGTGCTGCCGTTCACCAGGCGGCTGCGCAAGTGCGAGAGCAGCGGCAGCGTGACCTTCGATTCCACGGACGCATGCGATTCTGCGAAGGTGCCGTAGTTCGGGGGTTCTTCCACCAGTCCCGAGTCGTCCGACGGCGGGGCGTCGGGGGGCACCTGCGGCAGGCCCTGATCCGCGGGACGAAAGGTGATGAGCCCCGCGAAGTTGGGATCCTGATCCTTGGGCAGGGTCCGTTCGCCTTCGGGCGCCAGGTGGAACAGCCACCCCTGCGCGGTCGCAAGCCAGCAGTCGTTCGGTGCGGGGCAGGCGATCTTCGCAGCCGCGCCCTTGGGTCCGACGCCTTCTTCCTGTTCCCGACTCGAGGGGAGCGTCTGCTCCTCGAGCACGTGGCCTTCGGAGGAGACGCGCACGAGCACCGCTCGCGCCGTGGCAGCGGAGCCGTGCGCCCCCTTGAGCCCGATCCAGGCGCTGTTCGTGCCGGGCTCGGCCGCCACCGCCGTCACCACCGCGTTTTTCGCTTCACCCTTTTCTTGTGCGCCCAACTTGAACTGTTCTTCTTCTTTGCTCTGTTCCGGAGGGAAGATGGGGCCGAGCGGGTGTTCGGGGCCGACCACCTGGGTCCATGTCCCGCCTTCGCGGATCGCGACCGTCACCTGTCCCGGTTTGTGCCCGGCTTCTTCCGGTTCGGAGTATTTCCGGCTCGCGGCGCCCCACAGGGCTCCGTCGGCGGCCGACAGGTGCAGGAAGTCCAGGCCTCGGGCGAGCTCGGTGGGGGCGTACAGGGGGAGCCCTTCCCCGTTTTCGTCTTCGGGTTCGAAGGTCGGCACCACTTTCGGCGCCGCTTCCGCGGGGTTGATGCGATGGACGACGGGCGCCCTCGCTTCTTCGACGGCGACCCGATCGCCCGAGGCTATGCGCACGCTCTCGTAGAGGTGACCTGCAAGCGCGCGCATGTCCTCCACCGCGTGGCCTTCGCCGGGATACGGTTCGGCTTCCAGCGAGCCGCCGCTCCAATGCAGGTGGAAGGCGCCGATCTGGGGTTCTTCGAGCGGATCTCCGGCGAACCAGCAGTCCGACGGGCCCAGGCAGGCCGCGGCGCGCATCGCCTGGTAGGAGTCCGCCTGGAAGGCGGGATGCGCGTAGGAGCCCGCTACCTGACCTCCCGCGAAGTGGCACAGCGTGTTGTCCTGGAGCGGCGCGAGCCGTTCGAGGTTGCCGCTCGATTCGCCCGCCTGTCCCGCGCGACCGTCGGAGACGGCCCAGAATTCCTCCGGTCCCGCCCAGGCGATGCGCCCGTCGGTGGCCCCGCAGACCGTTGCGAGGGGGTGCCATTCGACGCCGTTGTATGCCCACAGGCCGGGGGGGATCGTAGGGGGGTCGCCGGCCGTGATCAGCAGCCCCCGGTTTGGCGCCCAGAACTCGATGTCGCCGACATTGCCGAGCCCGATCGGCCACGATGAGCCGGCAGGCGTGGGCTCTTCCGAGCGCCACGTCGCTTCTGCGGCGGCGGCGGGGCTCAGCGCGGCGGCGGCGAGGCCGGACACGGCGATCACCAGCGACGCGGCCAGGGCTGCTCCGCGCGCCGACGTCACGGACGGCCTCCATGGCGGCGGGCAGCCGTGCGCCCCTCGTGCGAGCTGCGTGCAGGATGGATGCGCAGGAAGGTCACGTCGATCGACCGACGCAGCGCGGGCTGGCCGGCGGCGGTGAAGGCGAGGCTCACTGTCGCCGAGAGCCCGCCCTGCCGCGAGGCCAGCGTCGCGTAGCGCTTGCCGAGCCGCAGGACGAGCGCCACCAGTTCGCCGCCGCCGACGGGGATGACCCTGCTCGCCGTGGCGACGGTGCGGCTGACGACCGTCACCCGGCTCCTGTCCTTCCGCGCAGGCGTGCGGCTCGCGTGCCCGCGCGGGGCGGCGGCGCGGCGCGCCCGAGAGGCGCCGGCTGAGGATACGAGCACGGCGCTCTGCGCAGCGGCGCGCAGGGCACCGGCGCCGGGGACCTCGACGTAGAGCAGGACGCCGCCGTCCGAGCGCGAGAGCGCGGTCACGCCGAGCTGCCACACGGGTTCGGTCCCCGCTTCGGGCGGCGACGACACGTACTGCGGTGTGGGCAGGGCGCCCTGCACCTTCCGAGCGACGAGGAACGCGTCGCTGCCGTCGAGAGACCCCGCCGGCGGGGTGTTGCCGTCACCGAGGACCAGGTTGGAGGCCGTCGAGGAAAACGCGAGCAGCGTGCCGTCCGCGGAGAAGGCGGGCGATTGCGCGCCGACGGAGTGCTGGTTGCCGTAGGCGTCTTCTTCGCCAAATCTCTTGGGAGCGTGGGGCTGTTCGCTCGGGCCGCCTTCGTATCCGTGCGTGACGCGGGTCAGCGTCGCGTCCTGAAGGTCGGCGTCGAACAGCTCGCTCATTCCGGGTTCCGCCGCCGGCGCGCTGACGTACGCCGGCGATCCGAGCGGGAACTGGGTTCGGCGGGTGGTGAATGCGACCTGTCGACCGTCGGGCGAGATGTCGAATTCGCTGATCGGCTCGGCATCCGCAACGCTTTCCGCACCCGCGAGCTCGGTCAGCGGGGTGAGCGCCTGATCGCGCGTTAGTCCCGGGTGCATGTCGGCGACGTAGAGGTCGGACGGCTCTCCGCTCAGGTGGTTGCCGAAGTTTTCGCCCAGCGCAACGGGCAGAGCCCCGGAGAGAAAGGCCACCTCGTACCCGTCGGCGCTCAACCGCGGGACGAAGTCGCCGAATGCCCCGGCCCCTTCCTGCACGGGCCAGATCCCGAAGCTCTGGCTGCCCAGGCCTTCGGGGTTGACCACGAACGGGCCCTGGCAGGGATCGGAGGGGGGCGGCGGCGTCGACACGACCCCCTCGCCGCTTGCGGCACACGCCGGGTCCGCAGGATCGGAGCCGCCCGTCACGCGCATGGTCGGCGTCTGCGAGCCGGGCACGATCCGCCGCCACAGCGGCTCGGTGTAGAGCGGGCTCGGTGATTCGTGGGCGAGCATCGGCGCCTGCCTGCCGATGTCCTCCCCCATCCAGGCGACGGTGGAGCCGTCGGCGCTGATGGACGCGCCGGGCGGAGGATTCGTCGCCCATTCGCCATAGGCCGGCGGCGCGCGAAAGCCCCGCGCGTTGCCCGGGTAGACGGCGCCGAACGTTTCGCTGCCCACCACGGCCAAAACGGGCTTGCCTGTCGCGGTCGTGCCGGTGGCCGGTTCGTATTCGCCGCTGACCAGGATCGTTTCCTGCGTCTGGAGGTTGCGAACGGCCACCTGCAACGCCGGAGTCGTTGGTTTCAGGGGCGCTTCCGGATCGGTGAGGTCGGAGACCGCGGTCGTCACGAATGCCACCTCGTTGCCGTCGGCGCTGATCGCCGAGCGCCCCGCCGCGGCCGACCCGAGGGTCGTTCCGGCCCCGCTGTAGCTCAGCGGCTGGGTGGAGCCGCTCGGCGCCGAGGCCACGACGAAGGCGCCTTCTTCGCCTGGGCTCTCGGACATGTTGCGTACGTATACGTTGGCCGCTTCCGGTTTCGGGGCCTGGTCGGGCCGGTCGTCGGTGATCGCCGCGAGGCTCTTCCCTTCGTTGGTCGTGAAGCTGACGTACCGACCGTTTTCGCTGATCGACGGAAGCTCGGCGTCGCCCCCCGCCACCTGTTCGATCGCGCCGGTGGCGAGGTCGCGCCGCCACACCCCCGTGACGCCCCCCACCGAGCCGTCGAAGGCGACGTACCTGCCGTCACCCGAGACGGCGGCGTCATGCGCGTATTCGGCCTGCTGGGGCGCGCCACCGCCGACCGCTCCCTCCGAGACCAGCGAGATCGGCCCGAAGACGTCCCCGTCGGCCACTCCCGGCGCCGCGAAGAGCAGCGCGACCACGCCACAGAGCGTGAAGGCGGCGCGGCGGGCGTCGACTGGGATGCGCCTCATCGCGCGCTCACCAGCCTGCGCACGACGCCGGCGTTGCCGAGCTTGTCGCGCACGTGGACCACGACTTCGTAGATGCCCGCGCGGGCGTAACGGTGGCGGAAGCGAGCTCGGCCGCGGGCGTGCTGACCGTCGCCGAAGTTGACAAAGACCGCGCGCGCGGCGACCCCCGAGTCCGGGTCGCTGATGCGCACGCTGATTGCATCGCCGGTCCGCGCGCGCACGATCTGGACCGTGGGCGGTTCACCGTCCACGCGCAAGGTGACGGGCGGGGAGAGCGTGGACTGGCCGTCGATGTCGGTGGCCAGCAGCTGCACGCGATGGCGGCCCGAGCTAAGCCCGCGCGGATCGAGGCGCAGCTGAAGGGCGCCTGCGACCGTGAGGAGCGCGCGGCCGTCCAGCACCACGCGGTAGCGCAGCGGCCCGTCGGCGCTGGTCGCCGGCTGCCATTTGACCAGGGCCTGGGAGGGCTTGACCCAAGTCTTGGGCGCCCCGACGATCAGTTCGCTCGGCGGCGCGGTGGTCCGGGCGGCGACAATCGCGGCGTTGCCGAGTGGACCCTGCCGGAAGGCCACCAGCCCGTCGCCCAGGCCGGAGCGCCCAACCGCCAGTTCGCCGACTTCACCGCCGGCGCCGCCGCCGACGAGCGCCGTCTGCACGGCCCCCGTCGGGAAGTCCTCGCGCACCGCGACGGCGGGATCGCCCTGCGCGTCGGCGCTCGGCCACGCCGAGACGCCTCCCCCGGCCCGGTTCATGACGCTCACCGAGGACGGTTCGGAGCCCGCGAAGGACGGCCCCAGCGAGAGCGCGCCCGACAGCCCGTGGTCGTTGCCCTCGATCACACGCGGCGTCCCGTTCGCGTCGTACAGCAGCCGCAGGTCTTCCTTTTCGTCGATGTCGACGCTGGGCGGCCCGACGCTGGCCGCGGCGCCGCCGGTGACCGCGGAGTCGACGACGCTCGCGCCGAGGAACTCCGCGCCGCTGGCCGCTTCGCCGTTGGGCAGCGTGTTCAGGAAGATGCGCGGGCCCGGCAGCGGCGAGCCGGGCCCCGCGCCCTGGCGGTAGGCGACATCGGCCTGCCCCAGCCAGGAGACGGCCACGCTCGGTGCGTCGGCGTCCTGGCCGATCGACGTCCCGCCGAAGCTCGTCGCGCTGACCGGCATCACGTAGTCGAGCGTGCTCCCGAACAGGCGCCTTGCCCAGATGCGCGCAACCCCTTCGATGTCCGGCTCCTGCCAGACGACGACCCCGTTGCCGGTCGAGCCGATCGCGATCCGCGGCGCGTTGGTCCGCGTCGGCGGGCGCATCGAGACGCCCGGGTTGCGGTTGATCGCGCCCAGGTTCGACCAGCGCTGGCCGTTGAAGTGCGCAAGGCGCACCTGCTCGACGACGTCGCCGGCGCGCAGCGGGGAAACGTTGAAGACGGAGGTCTCGACCACCCTGTAGACGACGTCGGCCTGGCCGGTCGAGCTGACGGCGAGGTCTGAGCTCGTGCCGGTCGCTTCTTCGATGTCGGAGTCGATGATCATCGCCTGCCCGAAGCGAACGCCGCCGGAGCCGAGCAGGGCGCCGAGCAGCTCGTACACCGCCTTGCCTTCCCTGGTCGCAAAGGGCGTCGCCCACACGACCACCAGCTCGCCGCCGTCGGCCGCCCCGATGCGTGGCCAGCTGGCCGCGAACGGCTCTTCGGTGTCGACCCGGATCGGCGCCAGCCAGCGCCCTCCCACGTAGCGCGAGACGAACACGTGGGTGACTCCTTCGACGCGCTTCAGATAGACGGCCCCGCCCGTTCCGTCTTCGGCCATGGCGACCCCGCCGAAGCCGACGATGTTCTCGCTGGGACCGTCGATCGTCTGCGCCGGCAGGATCACCGCGCGCGCCTGCCCGGCGCAGAAGAGCAGGACGATCGCCGCGAGCAGCCCCGCAAGCGCCGCGCTGCGCGTCCGCTGCGCCGCCGCGAGAGGGATCGGTATCGCTGCGACCCTCACGCGAGCCTCAAGATTCGGGCTTGTTCAGCGCGCCGGGCGTCTTGTTGAAGGCGCAGCGGAAGTTCTCGGGATCGGCCACGGGCTCGGAGCCTGCGAAGCCGCCCTTCTGGCCGTTGCTGTAGACGGTCACGTACTGCAGCGATTCGGGCAGCGGGTTGGCGGGCAGGGGAGTCGGGTTGGCCTGGCCCAGCCGGGGATTACCGGTCGACCCTTCGCTCACGCCCTCGAATCCCGCGGCCACCGAGCCCGCTTCGGTCGTCACCAGCGTCGAGCTCATCTCGCGCTGGTCTTTCAAACCCCGGCTGGGGTCGAGCGGGATCGTCGCGGTGAGCTGGGAGTCGTGGATCGTCGACTCCAGCTTGACGCGGTCGGCCGCGCCGAGCAGCTGCCCCGCGGTGGGCAGCCAGCCCCCTTCGGCGACGCACGCCTTGCTCGCCCAGATGTAGTTGTTCTTGCCGGCGTCCGTGTTGCTCACGGGGTAGGGCGCCGTGTCCAGGCACCAGCTGCCGAGGTCGACGGTCACCGGCGGGCAGCTCCCGGCCAGCTGTTCGGCCGTCTTGCCGCCGACCCTGCTGGCGTTCTTCACGGTGGGAATCGCCGCGGCCGGGAATTTTGCGTTCCTGCCCAGCAGCAGCAGCCCATTGGGATGGGGCTTGGCGCTGATCGCATGGCCGCCGATCGCGCCGATCACGGCGTGGCGGGCGGCGTCGGCCAGCCCCGTGGTGGACAGCACGAGCGCGATCAGCGCGACGACCATCGCCGGCGAGGGCGCACGCGGCGCGAGACGCCCGCGGAAGCGGCGGGCGCTCACCGTCCCTCTCCCGGCTCGCGCGCCGGGGGGATGCGGCGCACGTCGCGCAGGTCCTCGAGCGATATCTCCTGGACCGTGGACAGCATCGCGTCGAGGGCCACCCCGGAGAGGGTCTCCTGCTCGAGCAGGGCCGTCGCGGTCTCCTCCACGGTGTTCCAGTTGCGGTCGAGGATCACCGCTGCGCGTGCCTCGGCGTCGCCGACCAGACGCTCGATCTCGTTGTCGATCAGGTTCAGCGTCTCGGGTCCGACCGAGCCGAGATCCTGCAGCGAGGCGCCGAGGAAGACCTCGCCGCTCTTCTCCCCGATCGTCACCAGGCCGAGCGCCTCGGACATGCCGAACGAGGTGACCATGCTGCGCGCCAGCGCAGTGGCGGCGTGCAGGTCGTCGTTGACGGTGGTCGAGACGTGCCCGAAGGCGATGCGCTCGCCGGCCAGCCCGGCGACGATCGAGATCAGCTGGCGCTGCAGGTCGGGCTTGCTCATGATGAGCTGGTCGCGGTCGGTGAGCATGTGCGCGGCGGTGCCGAGCTGGCGCCCGCGCGCGACGATCGACAGCTTGCGGGTGGAGGTCGCGTGCCCCAGTGCGTCGGTGACGACCGCGTGAGCGGCCTCGTGGACGGCGATCCGCCAGCGCTCCTCCTCGCTGAGGATGTGGTGTTTGGCGGGGCCGGCCACGACCCTGTCGATCGCCTCCTCGAGCGTCGCCTGGCCGATCTCCCCGCGTTCGTCGCGCACGCTGAGCAGCGCCGCCTCGTTGATCACGTTCGCCAGCTCCGCGCCGCTGAAGCCCGGCGTCTGGCGCGCGACCTCCTCCAGCGACGCGTCCGGCGCCAGCGGCCGCTTGCCGCCGTGCAGGCGCAGGATCTCCAGGCGCCCGTGCACGTCGGGCGTGTCGATCACGACCTGGCGATCGAAGCGCCCGGGCCGCAGCAGCGCGGGGTCGAGGATGTCGGGGCGGTTGGTAGCGCCCATCACGACCAGCCCGCCGTCTCCCGCAAAGCCGTCCATCTCGACAAGGATCTGGTTGAGCGTCTGCTCGCGCTCGTCGTTGCCCTGGCCGATGCCGGCGCCGCGCTTGCGCCCGGCGGCGTCGAGCTCGTCGATGAAGATGATCGCCGGCGCCGCCTTGCGCGCCTTGCGGAACAGGTCGCGCACGCGCGCCGCTCCGACCCCCACGAGCGACTCCACGAAGTCCGAGCCCGACAGCGAGAAGAAGGCTGCGTCGGCCTCGCCGGCGACCGCCTTGGCGAGCAGCGTCTTGCCGGTGCCCGGGGGACCGACGAGCAGCACGCCCTTGGGGGCGGCGGCGCCCACACGCAGGTACTTGCCCGGTTCGGCGAGGTAGTCGCGGATCTCGCGCAGCTCGGCCACCGCCTCGCCCGCGCCGGCGACGTCGGCGAAGGTCACGGCGTGGGTCGTGCCCTTGCCCTTGCGCCGGCCTTTGCCGGTGAACTCCGAGAAGCTGGCGATCCCGCCGGCCGCGCCCTCCGCGCCGATCCGCATGAACAGCGAGAACAGGCACACGAGCAGCAGGATCGGGATCAGGAACTGGACGATGATCGTCTTGGTGCCCTTCCCCGACTGCTGATCGACCGCGACGGGCGCGCCGCTTTCGCCGAGTTCGCGCAGCAGCTGCTGGGTCAGCGCGCCCGAGGCCGGATACGAGGCCCAGAACAGCTGCAGCGAGCCGGAGCCGGTCGTCGTCGTCGTCGTCACGGAGGTGGAGGCGGGCTTGGTCGTGATCTCGACGCGGTTGTCGTGGTCGAGCAGGAGCGCGCTTGAGAGCTGGTGGCGCTTGGCCAGCTTCTGCACGGCGCTGAGCGGCACCTGCCTGCCCGCGCTGCTCGGCTTGATGTCGCCCAGCAGCGTGGCGAACGCGATCGCCAAACCGAGCGAGGCGAGGACGAGAAACAGCGCAAGAGGATCACGCAAGGCCACCCGGCGCGCGCCCTGCGCGACGTCACCGAGGGTGACGAGCACCGGGTTGCGGCGGTGAGCCAAGCCCGAGCGGACCGCCGCCACGTCAGCGCGTCGCAATCCGTTGGTCGAGGGCGACTCGGGCGAGTCGGGTCCGTCAGGGGAGCTGTGTTCGTCTGTCATCTCGGGGTCGCAGATAAGTCGGTCGAGGCCGCCGACACCGGCGGCTTGCGATCGAACGGCGCCAGCGTCACACGACCCGCGCGGAAATGCAATGCCGTTCACAAAAACGACACATCATGCAAACCCGCGACCGACACCCTTGCGCCGGGGTGACGCTCATCGCGCATACCGCATCGACCCACCCGCCAACGTCGTTCAACTCCCGGCGTGTCGTCCAGCCCCGGGCGCGCTTCACGCCGAAGCCCTTCCCGACATCCGAGAGCAAAGGAGCCCAACCACCGTGCGCGCGCACAGAACCCTCATCGTCTCCCTGATCCTCGCGCTGATCCTCGCCGTGCCGGCGAGCGCCCTGGCCAAGCGCCTGATCATCGGCGGCTCGACCTCCGTGCTTCCCCTCATGCAGAAACTAGCCACGGCCAACCACAAGGCCTACCCGAGGATCCCGGCGCCGCAGGTGGGCGGGGGGCAGTCGGACATCGGCATCAGCGGGGCGGCCAAAGGCCGCTTCGACATCGGCGACTCCTCGCGCGACCCGATCATCGGCGTCGACCCCAAAGGGCTGGTGTTCACGAAGCTCGCGCGCGACGGCGTGTGCGTGATCACGGCCCCGCAGAACCCGATCTCCAACCTGTCACAGCAGCAGGTCGAAGGCATCTTCACCGGCAGGATCCACGACTGGGGCGAAATCCCCAATGCACGGGTCTCCGGCTCGATCGACCTGTTCGACCGCGACGGCGCCTCCGGCACCCAGGACGCCTTCCAGCACATCTTCCTGGGTGAAACCCAGAAGATCTCCCCGAACGCCAAAGAACAGACCTCCAACGGCCTCGAGCAGCTGCACGTCGAAAAGGACCCGCGCGCGATCGGCTTCGTGTCGTTCGCCTACACCGCCGGCGTCAACGCCGTCGGCTACCAGGGCATCGCCTGCAACCTGCGCAACGCCAGGTCCGGGCAATACGGCGGCGTGCGCAACTTCTGGATGGTGACCAAGGGCGTCCCCAAGGGCGAAGCCCTGAAGTTCATCGCCTGGGTCACGAGCGGCAACAAAGTCACGAAAAAGATCATCAACTCGAACTGGATCGCGATCCACTAGCAGCGGTGCCCACCTGGGCCTCACATCGCGCACGCCTTCGCGACGCCACCGCCGCCGATCGACGCGCCGAGCACATGCTCGGCGCGCTCGCGGCGAGCACGCTCGTGCTCATCGCCGCGATGGCGGTCACGGTGTTCGTCAACGCCTGGCCATCCTTCTCCGCCAACGGGCTGAACTGGTTCGGCTCTGGCGGAAACGTGGATGTGCAGCTGCACGCGATGAGCGAAGGCGCAGCGCTGCCCGGACACTCGGCGCTCTACATCCGGGCGTGGCCGCTGATCTGGGGAACGATCATCACGACCGTCCCGGCGGTGATGATCGCACTGGCGATCTCCACGCTCGCGGCGGTCTTCCTGACCGAGTTCGCCCCAACGGCCATGCGGCGTGCGCTGGAGCCGACCGTCAGGCTGCTCGCGGGCGTGCCCTCGATCGTCTACGGCCTGATCGGAATCCTCGCACTCGCGCCATATATCGACAACCACCTGATCAGCGAAGCACGCCGGAAATCGGTCTCCTACATAGTGCAGCTGGAAGGCGCCAACCTCATGCTGGCGATCCTGATCCTCGCGGTCATGATCACGCCGATCATGGTCGCGCTGACAGCGGGTGCGCTCGCCTCGGTGCCGACCTCCTGGCGGGAGGGGTCCGCCGCGCTCGGGGTCAACCGCTGGCGTACCGTCGTGCGCGTGTCGCTGCGCACCGCGCGCCCGGCGATCGTCGCCGCGACCGTGCTCGCCACCGCGCGCGCGCTCGGCGAGGCGATCATGCTCGCCCTGGTCGCCGGTGGTCAGGGCTTCCCGGCCAACCCACTCGACGGCATCACCTTCCTGTTCGAGCCGGTCCAGCCGCTGGCGGCGACGATCGCGCTGAACGCCGGCGGCCTGACGATCGGCCCGCTGGCGCACACGCTGTACGCGATCGCCGCGCTGCTGCTCGTCTCGGCGGCGATGCTGTCGTTCGCCGGCTGGGCCGCCAAGCAGCCGCTCAAACGCTACGGGATCCGCGCCTGATGGCAGCCGAGGAACTCCTACCAGCGCCGGCGAGCCTGGCGGTCGTGCGCCCGAGGCGCCAGAGCACAGCATCCTGGCCCTTGGTCGACCGCGCCAGCTACCTGCTGTGCTGGGCGGCTGGCATCGGCCTGTGCGTGATCGCGGTGGCGATCGTCGTGTTCATGCTCGTCAAGGGAATCTCCTACCTGCGTCCGAGTCTGTTCGTGCAGTCGCCGGCGCCCGAAATTCAGCAGAGCAGATCCGGAGGATTCTTCGACCCGATCATGGGGACGCTGATCGTCACCGGCGTGGGTATCCTGATCGCCGGCCCGATCGGCGTCGCGCTGGCGGCGTGGCTGTCGGAGTACGGGCGCCCGCCGCAGCTGGCGCGCGCCGTGGAGTCGGCGATCGAGGTGATCGCCGGCGTGCCGAGCGTCGTGCTGGCGATCTTCGGGCTGCTCGTCTTCTCCCAGAGCTTCCTCGGCTTCCTTTCCCAGAACGCCGCCAACGGGGCCGTCACCGGACAGTCCTTTCTGATCACCGGCGCGATCATGGCGCTGCTCGCGCTGCCGCTCGTCGTCGGCGCCGTCCGCGAGGGGCTGGCCCAGGTTCCCGATCGCATGCGCGAGGCCTCCTACGCGCTGGGCAAGACCCGCGCCCGGACGATCCGGCGCGTGCTGCTGCCGGCGATCCGCCCGAACATCGCCGGCGGCCTCGTGCTGGGCATGGGCCGGATCATCGGTGACACGGCGATCGTGCTCATCCTGCTCGGCCTGAGCGTGACGAAGACCGAACCCGTCGGCGGCGTGCCCGTCGTCGGCACGCTGCGCGGCACGGGCTCCACGCTGACGAGCTACGTCTACTACAACTCGCCGGCGGGCGAGGGCAACGCCCACGAAAAGGCCTACGCGGCCGCGTTCGTGCTGCTGATGATCGTGCTGGCGCTCAACTTCGCCGTCACCCGCATAACCGGCGAGCACGGCCGGGAGAGCGGGCGCCGGCTGCGCCTTCCCCGCCCGCTGAGGTCAGCATGGAGCGGCTGACGCCACCGCCCGTGCGGCGGATCGTCGTCGGCCGCGAGCCGCGCGTCGCCGCCCCCACCGAGAGCCCCAACGGCGCGACGACCGCGCCCGTCCCCGGCTCCGCGCGCGTGCGCGCCGAGCGAGCGCCGGTCGCGCAGGTGCGCGAGCGGATGCGGATCGAATCGGTGTGGCTGGCCTACGGCGAGAACTGGGTCGTGCGCGACGTCAGCCTGCCCGTGCGCCAGGGCGAGGTGCTCGCGCTGATAGGGGCATCGGGCTCGGGCAAGACCACGCTGCTGCGCTCGCTCAACCGCCTGACCGAGGTCACCGCCGGAGCCGCGCGCGCCGGACGGATCACGCTCGACGGCGAGGAGATCCACGAGCTCGAGGTCAACGCCCTGCGACGGCGCGTGTCGATGGTCTTCCAGCAGCCCAACCCGTTTCCGATGAGCATCTTCGACAACGTCGCCTACGCGCTGGCCGAGAATCCCGCGCGCGGGCGGCGTCGCCGGCGGAGCGCCGAGCTCGAGCACGCCGTCAGCGACGCGCTGCGCCGGGCCGGCCTGTACGAGGAGGTCGCCGACGACCTCGACCGCTCGGCCCTGAAGCTGTCCGGCGGCCAGCAGCAGCGGCTGTGCATCGCGCGCGCGCTCGCCGCCCAGCCGGAGGTGCTGCTGCTCGACGAGCCCTGCTCGGCGCTCGACCCGATCTCCACGGCGACGATCGAGGAGCTGATCGTGGGCCTGCGCGAGAGCGTGGCGATCGTGATCGTGACGCACAACCTCCAGCAGGCCTTCCGCGTCGCTGACCACGTCGCGTTCATGCACCTCGGCGAGCTCGTCGAGTACGGCCCCGGCGAGCAGGTGTTCGACCGGCCCGCCAAGCAGCGCACCCGCGAGTACATCGGCGGGGCGTTCGGGTGAGCCTGCTGGCCCTTCGTGGGCGGGGCTCGCGGACGAGGCGAGCGGGCGACGCAGGCGGGCAAGGCATTTGGGTGGGGAGCGCGGCGCTCGTGCTGGTCGCGCTGGCGCTGAGCGGGTGCGAGACCTCCCAGGAAAAGAACGCGAAGCTGGAACGCAAGGCCAAGCTCGAACAGGCCGAGCACCCGAAGAGCGTGGAAAAGGGGCTGACGATCGCGCGCGCCTCCACCGCGGTCAAGGTGCTTGACGCCGCCGTGCTGCGCAGCGCCGAAGGCGCCGCCGCGGTCGTCACCGTTCGCAACCTCTCTCCGCACGCGCTGCGCTCGGTGCCGATCGCGATCACGGTCAGAGACGCCCACGGGCGCACGCTCTTCCAGAACGACGCCCCCGGACTGGAAGCCGCGCTCACGTCGATCGCGGTGCTGCCCGCTCACAGCGAAGCGACGTGGGTGGACGACCAGATTCCGTCCGCAGGCGAACCCGCGAGCGTCGATGCGGTCGTCGGGGAAGCCCCCGCCGCGAGCGGACCTGAGCCGCGGATCGAGATCACGGGCCTGCATTCGAGCGAAGAATCCGGCGAAGGCGCCGGCGGGACGGTGCGCAACCGCTCGAAGATCGCGCAGCATAAGCTGGTCGTCTACGTGCTCGCGCGCCGCGCCGGCAAGCTCGTCGCCGCCGGCCGGGCCGTCATTTCAGAAGTGGCGCCCGGGGCGTCCACGCCGTTTCAGGTGTTCTTCGTGGGAGCTCCCGGCGGCGCGACGCTGCAGGCCAGCGCGCCGCCCACGACCTTCGGCTGATCATGGACCGAGAACGGGTCCAGAGGAAGAACGGGTCCAGAGGAAGAACGGGTCCAGAGGAAGAACGGGTGCAGAGGAAGAACGGGTGCAAAGGGAGAACAGGTGCAGAGGAAGA
>DASQGE010000146.1:0-19581 GCA_035632775.1 Solirubrobacteraceae bacterium
CGCAAGCCTCTCCACCGAGACGATCAACGGCGATCCGTACTACTTGCAGTGGGCCTTCAACAGCTCCGGTCTGACATCTCGGCACACATTCGAGTGCTGGACGGGTGCGACTCTGGAACCGTACTTCACGGCGCCCAATCCCGTCAACGCAGGCGACGTCGTGGGCTTCGACGGCAGCGGGTCAGACATCACGCTGGACGCCAACGTGAAAGGTCTCCCGCCCGATGAGCCTTTCACGGCTCCCGTCTACAAGTGGGATTTCGGCGATGGCACGGTCGTTTCCGGCGCCGGTGACGCCAGCGAGTTTCACTCCTACCAATATGGCGGCACGTACGACGTCACGCTCACAGTGACCGACAGCGGCGGCAACACCAACCGTTTCACCGAACCGATCAAGGTCAACGGCCCGGCGCCACCCTCACCGGGCGGACCGGGCGGTGGCGGCCCCTCCTCCGGCGCCGCCACCGGCCCCTCCTCCGGAGGCGGGAGCAAGCCCCCGGCGTCCAGTCCCGTCGCAACTCAGATCGTCCTGTCCCACTCGCTGTCCCGGACCCTCCGTGGCGGGCTCGTCGTCCACTACTCGGTCGACCAGCAGGTGGCCGGCCACTTCGAGGTCTTGCTCGCCGCGTCGATCGCCCGTCGCATCCACCTGCACGGCCCGCTCGCGACAGGCCTTCCCGCGGGCACGCCCGCGCAGGTCGTGGTCGCCAAAGCGATCCTCATCACCACCAAGGGCGGGCACAGCACGATCAAGATCGAGTTCGGCAAGGCTGCCGCCAAGCGCCTGCATCGGCTGCCCAGGGTTGCGCTGATGCTCAGGCTCGTCCTGCGCAACGCCTCGGGCGGGATCAACACGGTCCTGAGCAGGATCACGCTCTCGCACTGAGCTCCTGAACCCGGGCACCGACGCCGCGACGGACACGATCACCTCACGAGACGAGACCTCCTCGCCGGCCGTCGCACTCCCCGGCAGTCGGCGCGTTCTCGGGGTCTCGGCTCGTCTGTCCTCAGTCGGGCGGTTCGCCGCGCTTGGCTTTCGCCTTCGCGCTGAACACGTGCCTCCACAACAGGAACAGCAGCACGTAGCCGCCGACGATCGACACCGCCGAGACCACCGCGACGGTCGTCGCATTGGAGCCAGCTTCGACGGCCGCTTCCCCGGCCAGCGCGAGCGGGACGAGACTCGCCACGTGGGCGACACCCGCCGCGAGCATGTCGAAAGCTCCTGTCAAGACGGAGATGTCAGGTCGAGGAGGTGGCCCATCGCCCCCGCCTACAGGCCCGGCCAGTGGCGCACGACGTAGCCGGAGTTGTCGACCGCGGCGACCTGCCAGCGCGACGCGTAGGTGCCGCTGCGTCCGGCCGTGTCGTACAGGATCCCGTCCACGTACATGTAGGTGTGCCCGGCGTTCGCATACACGGTGATGTAGCGCCCCGGGCCGGGCGCGCCCCAGCTCTCCAGTTCGCCCGAGGTCTCCGGCGCGCTCAACAGCCCGCCGGTCGCCAGCGCGTAGCTGACCGAGCCCGAGCAGTCATACGCGTTGTCCACGAACGACGCGTGCCCGCCGCCGAACACGTACGGGAAGTCGGCGATCGCGTTGGCGCCTGCGACGACCTTCTGGATGACTTCCGGCACGCCGGCCGGGATCGGGAGCGTGCCGTTGCCGCCGATCGACTCCCCTCCGGGGACCGGCTTCAGGATCAGATTGGGCGCCTTCGCGGCGCTCTGTCGGGTCGCCTGCATCTGGTGCAGCTCCCGACGTACTTCCGCGTCCGACGGCGCGCCCGCCGCGACGGCCACTTCCCCGGCCTTGGCCGGCGTGGCCGCCGCGCGGTGATGGACCGAGCCGGTCGCCGGGAAGCTGTTGGCTTCTTCGGGGTCGGCGACCTCCCGCGTGGCGGCGCGAGCTCCCGCCGCGCCCGCCGAGCCAGCGACGGCCGCCGCGACATATGGCGCTCCACCCGGCGCCTTCGCGCCCGCCCTTGCGGCCTGCGCTCCGCCTTCGCCCGGCGCGGCTTCTCCGCAGCCGGCGAGCGCCGCCGCTGCGAGCAGGCAGCCCGCTCCGGCGATCATCTTGTGCTGCGCTCTCATCTGCACCAAGGCTAGCGAGAGCATCCGCCCAGCCGTGTCGCTAACCTGAACGGATGCCCGACGAGGCGACCGTCGTGGACGTCCCGCGCGCGAGCGTGCCGGCGTCCGTCCAGCTCAGGCCGCACATCCGCCTCCTGGAAGGCATGCGCCGGCCTGCCAACTGGCTCCAGCTGGTGCGCTTCGGCATCGTCGGTGGGATCGGCTTCTTCGTGAACGTCGGCGTGTATGCGCTCTGCGTGCACGTGCTCGCCGTCGACTACCGCGTCGCGGCCGTCGTCGCCTGGCTCGTCGCGGTCACGAACAACTTCGTGCTCAACCGTCACTGGACGTTCGCCGCGCACGACGGCAGGGTCGGCTTCCAGGCGGTCCGCTTCTTCGTCGTAAGCCTGTTCGCGTTCGGCGTCAGCTTCCTGATCCTGAGCGCGCTCGTCGAGGTCGCCGGCTTCGCCAAGGTGCCCGCCCAGGCGCTGGCCGTGGCCGCCGCGACGCCGCTGAACTTCCTCGGCAACAAGCTCTGGAGCTTCCGCAACCGGGGCTGACGGTCTCGGGACGGGGCTTTCGGCTGCGCGATCGGCCTCCGGCAGGCACCTATACTCTGGACACGCCCCCTCGGAGGTTTCCCTTGCAGGAGATGGTCATCTACGGCGTAAGCTTCGACATGGTCGGCAAGCAGCCGATCGTGCTGCTCAAGACGGTCGACGGAAACAAGTTCCTGCCGATCTGGATCGGTCACCCCGAGGCCGCTTCGATCCTGATGAAGCTCCAAGGCGCCGGCACCCCGCGGCCGATGACCCACGACCTGCTCTGCGACCTGCTCGGCGAGCTCGACGCCAAATGCACCCAGGTGGCGGTCACCGAGCTGCGCGAGAACACGTTCTTCGCGCAGATCACCATCTCCGCGGGCGGCCGCGAGCTGGAGATCGACTCGCGCCCCAGCGACGCGATCGCCCTCGCGGTGCGCTCCGGTGCGCCGATCTTCGCCGCCGAGGAGGTCATCGCCGAGTCCGCGATCGAGTTCGAGCACGACGTCGAGGAGTCCGAGGACGTGGTCGAAAAGTTCAAGGAGTTCCTGGACCACGTCACGCCGGAGGACTTCGCGGCGGGCGACTCCTGAGCGGCGCCGTTCAGCCGCCGTCCCGGCGCGTCCACGCGCTCGCCAGGATCCGCCCGACCAGCATGTCGGACCAGATCTCCGCCTCGTCCGCCGCCATCGGCAAGAGGCTCGTTTCGGTCAAGCCCGGCACGACGTTCGTCTCCAGCACGGTCAGCTCGCCGCCGGCCTCGTCGAGCATCAGGTCGACCCGGGCGACGCCGTGGCAGCCGAGCAGCTTGTACGTGTTCAGCGCCAGCTCCTGGGCACGCTCGGTCACCCCCTCGGGCAGCTCGGCCGGGCAGACAAAGGTCGTCATCCCGATCTCGTACCTGGACTCGTAGTCGTAGAACTCCGTCTCGCGTGGGATCGCCTCGATCACCGGCAGCGCGACGGGCTCACCGTCCGTCGTCTCTGCGTCGAGCACGGACACCGCCAGGTCGCGTCCCTTGACGTAGCGCTCGAGCACGACCTTGCGATCGTACGACAGCGCCCCCACGATCGCTTTGGGCAGATCCTCGCTGCAGCGCGCGAACTTCACGCCCAGCGCCGAGCCCTGGCTCGCTGGCTTGGCGACCATCGGAAACCCGAGCTTCCGCTCGATATCCGGCAGCGCCGCCGCGACGCCCAGGTCTTTGACCGCGCTCTCCTTGAAGGCGACCCACTCCGGCGTCGGCAGCCCCGCCTCGCGCATCAGGTACTTCGCCAGTGCCTTGTCGGTGCAGCGCATGCACGCCCCCGGCCCCGAGCCCGTGTAGGGAATGCCGATCGCCTCCAGCAGCCCCTGGACAGTCCCGTCCTCGCCGTCGCGGCCGTGCAACGCGATGAACGCCGCGTCGGGCTTGGCCTCGAGCAGTTGCGCCACCATCTCCGGCCCGACGTCGATCGCCACCACCTCGTGTCCCAGCCGCCTGAGCGCCTTCTGCGCCTGGGCGCCCGAGCGCAGCGACACGGTGCGCTCCAGCGAGCCCCCGCCCTTGAGGACCGCGACCTTCTTGGCTGCGTCGCTCATTGATCCTGGCTGCGGCGTTCCGGACCCCGCCGTTCGCGGCGGGGCAGCTCGACCACGTCCGCCAGACCCGCGCTCTCACCACCCGCGGGCGCCGGCTCGGTCGCGTCCTGTGACGAAGAGGTGTCCGCGAGCGTCCCGAGCAGGCCGGTGTCTGGATCTATGATCCTCGCGATCCGGCCGATGCCCTCGCGAATGTCCTCGTCGGGGACGCCCGCGAAGTTCAGCCGCATCGAGTTGGAGCCGCTGCGCCCGTCCATGTAAGCGGACCGCCCCGGCACAAACGCCACGCCCTCGCTGCGTGCCATGAGGTCGGTCGTGTCGATGCCGTCGAGCGTCGCCCACACGAACAGCCCGCCCTGCGGCCTCGTCCAGGACGCGCGCCCACCGAAATGCTCGGCCAACGCCTCCAGCATCACGTCGCGCCGGCGCCGATACAGATCCTTCAGGCCCTCCACGTACTCGACCCAGGCCGGAGCGCCCCCGGCGGTGCGCTCGGCGAAGTAGGCGGACACGAACAGCTGGGTCATCGGCGAGCTGCACAAATCGGCGCCCTGCTTGCCGAGGTTCAGCTTCTCCAGCACCGCCCGCGGCGCGACCGCCCAGCCGAGGCGCAGCCCGGGCGAGAGGATCTTCGAGAACGTCCCCAGGTAGATCACCAGATCCGAGGACACCCCGTCGCCGCCACCGATCGACGCGTCCAGCGAGTACAGCGTCGGCAGCGCCTCGCCCTCGTAGCGCAGCAGTCCGTACGGGTTGTCCTCCAGCACCAGCAGCTCGCGCTCGCGGGCGACCTCGACCAAGCGCCGTCGGCGCGGCAGCGACATCGTCACCCCACCCGGATTCTGGAAGTTAGGGATCGTGTAGATGAACTTCGGCCTGCGCCCTTCGGCCTGCAGGCGGTCGAGCACCGACTCGAGCTCGTCGATCGGCATTCCGTCGGAGTCCATCTCGATCTGCGCCACGTCGGCCTGGTAGGCCCCGAACGTCGGCACCGCTCCCGGGTACGTGGGCGCCTCGGCGACGATCACGTCACCCGGGTCGACCAGCGCCTTGCAGACCAGGTCGATGACCTGCTGGCCGCCGGTCGTGACGATCACGTTGGTCGGGTCGACCGGCGTCCCCTCGGCTGCCATCACCTCGACGATGCAATCGACCGCGGCCGCCATCCCCTCGGTCGGGCCGTACTGCAGCGCGCGCGCCGTGGACTCGGCCGCGACCTGGCTCATCAGCTTCGCGTACAGCTCCGGCTCGAACGTGCTCGTGTCCGGCAGCCCGCCCGCCAGCGAGATCACGTCCGGCCGTTCGGTCAGAGCCATCATCTCGCGCATCGCCGAGCTTTTCATCCCTCGCGTGCGCGCCGCGAACAGCGCCTCGTAGCGCTCCAGCTCGTGCGCGGCGGGCCGCGCCCGCCGACCCAGCGCTTCGCGCTGTGTGCCCCCGCCCGGGACGTTGTCTATCGTCATGGCCTTCGCACGGTAGCGCAACCCCCGCACGCCACTCGCATGAACGGCCCCTTCTTCTATATCGGCCTCGGCCTCGGCCTCGCCGCCGCCTGCGGCTTGCGCCCGTTCCTGCCGCTGCTGCTCGCCGGCGCGCTCGCCTCCGCGGGCGCATTGGGGGTCAGCTTCGCCGAAGCCCCGTTCCACTTCCTGCAATCGAGCTGGTGGCTCTTGATCGTCACCGTGACGCTCGCGCTCGCCTACGCGTTGCAGCTGGCCTTCCGTCTCGCGCCCGCGATCGACCCAAGGGATCGGTATCGCCGCAACGACCCTCTCGCGGCCTCGCTCACCGGCCTCGGCATGGGCGCAGGCGCCCTGCTGTTCGCAGGCACGCTGGCCGCGCACGGCGACTCGCCCTGGCCGGGCATGATCGGCGGCTTTCTCGCCGTAGGCCTCGCCCAGCGCGCGTCCGGCCCCGTGATCCTCGGCGCCCGCGCGCGCCTGCCCGACCGACCGGCGCGCGAGGCGTTGACCGTCTACCTCGACGCCACTTCGCTGCTGCTCGCCGCGCTCGTCGCGCTGCTGCATCCGCTCGGCTACGTCGCGCTCGCGCTGCTCGCCTGGTTTCTCTGGCGCGGGCGCTCGCGCGCCGAGGACAAGCACGCCGGCCTGCGCATCCTGCGCCGCTGATGGTCCGCTTCCGATACGCCGCCAAGTGCGGTGACCGGCGCCAACAACACCGTACGAAGCTCCGAGCTCACGGGTCTCCCCCGAAGAAGATCCCTTCCGCTCGCACCGCGCCGTGAGCTCCAAGCCGACCAAGCTCGTGCTCTGCGTGATCGACGCGATGGCGCCCGAGATGCTCGTCCGCGCCGCCCACTCCGGCGCCGCGCCGATGCTGGCCGCGTTGATCGAGCGGGGTATGTACATCCCCGACTGCGTCGCCGCCTTCCCGTCGGTGACGCCCGTGTGCGCCGCCTCGATCGTCACCGGCACGGCCCAGGACGAGCACCTGATCCCCGGCATGAACTGGTACTCGCGCGCGGAGTCGCGCTACGTCGAGTACGGCTCCAGCTTCCGCGCGGCCCAACGCTTCGGAATCGCCCGCCAGCTGACGGACACGGTCTACAACATGAATCGCGCCCACCTCTCGGGCGAGACCCCCACCGTGTTCGAGACGCTGGACGACGCCGGCGTGCGGACCGCCGGCACCACGTACCTGATGTACCGCGGGCGCCACCGCCACGAGCCCCAGCGCGACACGGCGCTCACGCGCTTCGCTTCGACCACGATCATGCGCCACCCCGTGATGGGCCCACGCGAGCTGTTCTACGCCGACGTCTTCGCCTCGCGCCGCACCGGCTGCCGCTCGACGCTCGGCCTCCCGGGCGTGCGCGACCAGCATTCGGGCTGCGTCGGCGCCTACCTGGTCGAGCACGACCTGTTCGACTTCCTGCTGCTCTCCCTGCCCGACAACGACTGGCTCTCGCACAAGCACGGCCCCGGCTCGCAGCTGCGCTCGATCGCCGCCGCCGACCTGCAGCTCGCGCGCGTGATGGAGGCGGCCGGGGGGATCGACGCGTTCCTGGAGGACCACTCGCTGATCGCCATGGCCGACCACTCACAGGCCGCCATCACGGCCACGATCGACCTCCAAGGCGCTCTCGCCGAGCTGGGCGTCCTGCAGCCCGACGGCTTCGCGCTGCTCGGCGGCGGGCGCGCATCCAGCCGCTCGCGCGACGGCGTCGAGCCCCGCATCGCCGTGTGCCCCTCCCAGCGCGCCGCGATGGTCTACGCGCTGCACCCCGACGAGCGCGACGCGATGCGCGCCTCCGTGGTCGCCCGCGCGCTTCTCATCGACGGCGTCGACCTCGTCGCGTGGCTCGCCCACGACGCCCACGACGCGCCGTCGGAGGCGGTCGTCTCCAGCCCCGCGCACGGCGAGCTGCGCTTCGCGCCCGGCGGCGACCTCCACGACGCGCGCGGGGCCACGTGGCACGTCGAAGGCGAGCTGCCCGCGATCGACTGCGTCGCGCGCCCGGACGAGGGGCTCCTCTGCACGCCCGCCTACCCCGACGCGCTCTCCCGCCTTTGGTCAGCGCTCAACTGTCCCACCTCCGGCGAGGTCCTGGTCAGCGCCTGCGCGGGCTACGAGTTCGTCGACTGGGGCGGCGCCGCGCACGTCGGCGGCGGCAGCCACGGCTCGCTGCACGTCTCCGACTCCCTCGCCCCGCTCGTGCTCTACGGCATCGGCCCCCCCGCCGAGCCGCCCGGCCAATGGGCGATCCGCGACGTCGCCGCGCTCGTGCGTCGGCACTTCGGGCTCGCACCGTCCGACGGGCCGACCTGAGCCCCACCGCCCGCCGTTAGCATCGGCGAATGCGTCCGCTTGCGCTGATCGCCGCCGCCTCCTTCGCGTTTCCGACCGCTCCCGCGCAGGCCGCGAGAAAAGCCACGGCCACGCCCGCGACCTCCGCCACGTCCACGACCTCCGCCACGCTCGTGGCCTCCACGACCACCCAGGCGACGGTCTCCGAAAGCCCGGTCCCCGTCTCCGCCTCGGACATCCCGCCGGCCGGGCGCAAGCTGTCCGCAAACCAGGTCTTGGCGATCGCCCGGGCGCTGCCGAGGATGAAGGCGCTCCGGGCCGAACATCCCGGCTCCTACGACGGCGCCTACCTGAAGGGCCCGGTGCGCTGGCAGGTGAGCCTCTTCTCGAAGAAGGGCGCCAAGGAGATCGGCCAGGTGATCATCGCCGACGAGTCCGGGCGGGTGCTCGAACAGTGGACCGGCTTTCAGGTCGCATGGACGATGGCGCGCGGCTATCCGGGCGCGTTCGGACGGCACGTCAACGCGCTCTACATCTGGCTGCCCTTGTGCCTGCTGTTCGTGCTCCCGTTCGTCGATCCCCGTCGGCCGCTGTCGCTGCTGCATCTGGACCTGCTCGTGCTGCTGTCGTTCTCGGTGTCGCTGGCGTTCTTCAACCACGGTCGCATCTACGCATCGGTGCCGCTCGCCTACCCGCCGCTGGCCTACCTGCTCGGGCGCATGCTGTGGCTGCTGCGCCGCCGCCCGCGACCGGCGCGCCCGCTGCGCCTGCTCGTGCCGTGGCCGTGGCTCGCGTTCGGCGTGGTGTTCTTGCTGGGCTTTCGCGTCGCCCTGAACGTGATCGACTCCAACGTGATCGACGTCGGCTACGCGGGCGTGATCGGCGCGCAGCGGATCGTCGACGGCAGGCCGCTCTACGGCGGATGGCCGCAGGACAACGAACACGGCGACACCTACGGCCCGAGCGCCTACGAGGCGTACGTGCCGTTTCAGCAGGTCTTCGGCTGGGGCGGGACCTGGGACGAACTGCCGGCGGCGCACGGGGCCGCGATCGCCTTCGACCTGCTCGCGCTCGGGCTGATCTTCATGCTCGGACTGCGCATCCGCGGGCCGACCCTCGGCGTCGCGCTGGCGTACGCGTGGGTGGCCTACCCGTTCACCCTGTTCGCGCTGGAGAGCAACTCCAACGACACGCTCGTCGCGGTGCTCGTGCTCGCGGCGCTGCTGCTGGCGGGCTCGGCGCCCGCGCGGGGCGCGTTCGCGGCGCTGGCCGGCCTGACCAAGCTCGCGCCCCTGGCGCTCGCGCCGGTGCTGGCGACGCACGGCCTGCGTGGGCTGCCGGCGAGGCGCCGCCCGCGCGTGCTGGCGGCCTTCGTGCTCGCCTTCGTGCTCGTCGGCGCGCTCGCCTCGATCCCGGCGCTGACGAACGACTCGCTGAACGCGATCTACCAGCGCACGATCGCCTACCAGGCGGACCGCGGCTCGCCGTTCTCGGTGTGGGGGCTCTACGGCGGGCTGCACGGACTGCAGACGGCCGTGCAGATCGGCGCGGTCCTGCTCGCCCTGGCCCTGGCGCTCGTCCCGCGCCGCCCGGACGTAGTCGGCCTGGCGGCGGCCTGCGCGGCGATCCTGATCGCCACCCAGCTCGGGGTCGAACACTGGTTCTACCTGTACGTCCCCTGGTTCTTCCCGCTGGCCATGATCGCCCTGCTGGGCGCCCGTGCGCGGCCCGCCGGCGAGGGTTCTACCCCGGCCTGGCCTGCGACGGCGTCGCGGGACGCGGCATCAGGATCTGCTCGATCGAGTCCGCTCGCCGTCGCGTGGCGGAGCAACGGATGAAGGCCCCCATCAGCCAGGGGTCCTCTTCGGAGGTCTCGAAGCGCACCGGCATCTGCGTGCGCAGCGCCTCGATCGCCTGCTCGCGCTTGACGCCGATCACGCCGCCACGCGGACCGGTCATGCCGACGTCGGTGATGTAGGCGGTCCCGCCCGGCAGCACGCGCGCGTCGGCGGTCGGCACGTGCGTGTGCGTGCCGACGACCGCGGTCACACGCCCGTCCAGGAGCCAGCCGAGGGCGACCTTCTCGGAGGTCGCCTCGGCGTGCATGTCCACGAGGATGTGATCGACGCCCTCGCGCTCCAGCTCTGACAGCGCGGTCTCGATCTCCGTGAACGCCGAGCGTCCGGCGCGCAGGTAGAGGTTGCCGCTGAGGTTGACCACGCCCAGGCGGACCCCGTCGCGCTCGAGCACGCATGTGCCGTGGCCGGGCTGGATGCGCAGGAAGTTCGCGGGCCGCAGGATCCGCGGCTCGGAGTCGAGGTAGCCGTAGATCTCGCGGCGGTGATAGGTGTGGTTGCCGAGCGTGATCGCGTCGACGCCCCCCGCGAAGATCGCGCGCGCCGTCTTCGGCGTGATCCCGAGTCCGCCCGCGACGTTCTCGCCGTTGACGACCACGAACGTCGGGTCATAGCGCTCGCGCAGCGCCGGCAGGCACTCCAGCAGCGTGCGGCGGCCGATCCCGCCGACGAGGTCACCCACAAACAGGATGGTCACCTCCGCTGGCCCTCCAGGCCCGCGTCCCGATGGGGAGGGACGGCTTCCCGCCGTCCTTGACGGTTCGCGCTCCGCGCTCACTTCTGGAGTGAGATCCTGTGGCTCAGCCATACTTCGCCGATGCGGGTGGGATGGCGCAGATGAGCAGCGGGGCGGGCGAGGGCGCGCCCGCGGCCGTCTCGCCCGCGCGGCGCACGGTCGTCCCCAGGTGGGTCCAGCTCGTGCTGCTGCCGCTGGCGCTGCTGGCGCTGTGGGCGCTCGCGAGAGCGGCGGGGAAAGTGCTGTTGATCTTCGTGGTCGCCGCAGTCATCGCGTTGATCCTCAATCCGGCCGTCGCCTTCGTGCAGCGCCCGCGGGTCCCCCGCGGGCTGGCGGTGCTGGTCGTGTATCTCGCATTCTTCCTGACGCTGGTGGGGATCGGCTTTTTGCTCGCCAATCCGATCGCCGATCAGGTGCGCTCGTTCACGCGCAACGTGCCGCAGCTGGTCAGCGAAGCCAACCAGACGCTGGCGAGCTTCCAGCGCGAACTGAACAGCCAGGGGCTGCACGTGCACTTCATCAATCAGGGCAAGACCGCGTTGCAGACCTTCCAGGAGAAGGTCGCCAAGAGCGCCGGCTCGATCGCGTCGTTCGGGGGCGGGCTGCTGTCCGAAGCCGCGGGGGCGATCTTCGACTTGGTGCTCGTGTTCGTGCTGTCGATCTACATGCTGCTGTACGGCGAGCGCATCGGCGCGCTCGTGCGCCGGGCGATGCCCGACGGCGACGGAGGCCCGGCCGACGACTACCCGCGGCTGGTGCAGCGCGCGGTCTCGCGCTATGTCGGCGGGCAGCTGCTGTTCAGCGTGATCATGGGCACGACCGCCGGCGTCGCGCTGTACCTGTTCGGCGTGCTCGGGATCTTCCCGGACGGGCGCACCTACGCGGTGGCGTTCGGCGCGTTCCTCGGATTCATGGAGCTGATCCCCTACATCGGCCCGTTCCTCGGCGCGCTGCCGCCGATCTTGGTCGCGCTGTTCACCGAACCGATCACCGCCGTCTGGGTGGCGCTGCTGTTCCTCGGGCTGCAGCAGCTGGAGGGGCACGTCGTGGCGCCGCAGATCTTTGGGCACACGCTGCGCATCAACCCGCTGCTCGTGATCTTCGCGCTGCTCTTGGGCGAGCATCTGTACGGACTGATCGGCGCGCTGGTGGCCCTGCCGATCGTCGCGGTGCTGCGCGAGACGGTCGTCTACCTGAGCCGCCATCTCGAGCTCGAGCCGTGGGAGCGCTCGCGCGGAGGCATGCTGTGAGCGCGGCCGGCCCGCGCGCGCGTGAGGGCGTGATTTTTTGGGGAAACCCGTGAGCCGGCTCCTTCGGCGTGCGCCTGTGGCGCCGGTTACCGCAGTTGGGGGCGTCTCGGGCGGCGGGCGCTCGCGGTCGTGAGCTCGCCCGCGCCGGTGATCAGCGTGCACGGTCTCGCCAAGCGCTTCGGCGAGCGCGAGGCGCTGCGAGACGTCGCCTTCGAGGTGCGCCCGGGCGAGCTCGTCGCGATCGTGGGGCCCAACGGCGCGGGCAAGACCACGCTGCTGTCGATCGTCGCCGGCGTGCAGCGCGCGAGCATGGGCGCCGTGAGCGGCTCGGGCGCGGGGCGCGCCGCCGGCTGGGCGCCGCAGCAGCCGGCCGTGTACGCCAAGCTGTCGGTCGCCGAGAACCTCAGGCTGTTCGCGCGTCTGGAGGGCCTGGCCGACCCGGAGGCGGCGGTGCAGCGAATGCTCGAGCAGACCGGGCTCTCGGAGCGCGCGGACGAGCGCGTGGAGCGACTCTCGGGCGGCAACCGCCAGCGCGTGAACGTGGCGCTCGGCCTGATCGCCGACCCGCCGGTGCTCGCCCTGGACGAGCCCACCTCCGCGCTGGACCCGGGCCAGCGCGAACGCGTGTGGGAGTTCGTGGCGGGGCTCGCGCGCGCGGGCACGGCGGTGCTGTTCTCGACGCACCACCTCGGTGAGGTGAGCCGGCACGCGACGCGCGCGATCGTGCTGGCCGACGGGGAGCTCCTGTTCGACGGGCCGCCCGATGCGCTCGTGGCCGCAAGCGGCGGCGAGCGGGATTTCGAGCGTGCGTTCGTGGCGTTTCTGAAGGAACGGGGGCATTCGTGAGCGCCGGTCGGGCTTCTGTGAGCGCCGTCCGGGCTTTTCGGTCGTGTCGGGCTCCACTCCGCGTTTGCATGAGAACGCTCCGCCCGCCACGACATGTCACTGTGGCCGGCCTTCCTGGCCCGCCCTTGGAAAGCGCGTGGCCTCTATGAGGTGGCTGTTCCAGAAGGACCTCTTGATCCTGCGCCGTTCGCGGCTGCTGGTGGGGATATTGGTCGTGTATCCGATCGCGATCGCGCTGCTGATCGGGCTGGCGATCTCGCGCGGGCCGGGCAAGCCGAAGGTGGCGATCGTCGACGAAACGCCCCCCGGGCAGACGATCGAAGTCGGCAGCGAACACGTCCCGGTGAGCAAGTACGCCGGACAGCTGTTCAGCCAGGTCCAGGCCGTCCACGTCCCCACCCGCGCGCAGGCGATCGCGCAGGTCAAGTCCGGCAGGGCGCTCGCCGCGGTGGTGATCCCCCGCGACATCGCCGCCCGGCTCACCTCGGGCGTGAGCCAGGCGAGCCTGGAAGTGCTCTACAACGGCAACGCGCTGGAGCAGTCGCTCGTGCAGTCGCAGCTGAACTCGGCGCTCGCGCAGGCGAACCTGGGCTTCTCCGAACAGATCCAGCGCGCCGCCTCGGAAGCGATCGGCGTGCTGCTCAAGGGCGGCAACCTCGGCGTGCTCGGGGCGCCCGCGAACATGATCGCGCTCACCGAGATCCCGCCGACGCTGAAGGCGCTCGCGGCGCACCGTCCGCCGGGGGCCGAGCGCAGGACGCTCGAACGGATCGAGGCGTTCGCCGGCTTCGCCGCGCAGAACCTCGGCCTCGCCAAGAACGTGCTCTCCACGATCGGCCAACCGATCCAGATCAAGAGCACGCTCGTTCAGGGGCGGCGCACGCCCCTGAACACCTTCGCGGTGGTCGTCGCGGTCAGCGTGTCGCTGATGTTCGTATGCGTCCTGCTCGCGGCCGGCGGGCTCGCGCTGGAGCGCGAGGAGCACGCGCTCGCGCGCCTGGCCCGTGGCCTGGTCACGCGCGAGGCGCTGCTCGCGCAGAAGCTCCTGCTCGCCGCGGGCTGCGCGCTCGTGCTCGCCCTGGCGATGCTCGCCGGCATCGGCGCGTTCGTCAGCCTCGACTCCTCGCGCATCGGCCTGTGGCTGGTCGCGCTCGCCTTCGGCGCGATCGCCTTCGGAGCGCTCGGCGTGGCGATCGGCGCGCTCGCCCGCGAGGTCCGCGCCGCATCGCTGCTCGCGTTCCTGCTGTCGCTGCCGCTGGCCTTCCTCGCGCTCGTGCCCTCCGGCTCGGTCGCGCACGGCCTGTACGACGTGATCGCGGCGATCTCGTTCGCGTTCCCGTTCAAGGCGGCCCTCCAGGCGCTCGACGCGGCGGTCAACGGCGCCTCCCCCGGGCTCGCCGTCTCGGTCGCCCACCTGCTCGGGCTGACCGCGCTGTTCGGCGCGCTCGCGCGCCTGGGGCTGCGGCGGCTGGAGTAGGCGATCAGCCTGCCGGTCGGCGGGGATGAGACTCGTTTCGAAAACGCTCGGCCTCGCCCGCGCGCCCGGATCGGGCGCCCCGCGCGGGGCTGGGCGGCGACGCGTCTCGCCCCCAACCCAACAGGCGGGAGTATCCTCGAAAGCGATGGCCTATCCCAAGACGCGCATGCGCAGACTGCGCGCGAGCGCCGGACTGCGCGGGCTCGTGCGCGAGACCGGCCTGCGCGCCGACCGGCTGGTGCTGCCGCTGTTCGTCTCCGAGGCCAATCGGCCCTCGGACGGCGCCTTGGACGCCGCGCTGCCCGACCTGGCGCGGCTGTCGATCTCCGCGGTCGTCGAGCGCGCCCACGAGGCCGCCGAGCTCGGCGTCGGCGCGGTCATCCTGTTCGGCGTGCCCTCCCACAAGGACGCCGAGGGCACGGGCGCATGGGACGAGGAGGGCATCGTGCAGCTCACCGTGCGCGCGCTCGCACAGACGCTGCCCGAGCTGCTCGTGATCACCGACGTGTGCCTGTGCGAGTACACCGACCACGGCCACTGCGGCGTCCTGCGCGAGGACGGGACGGTCGACAACGACGCCTCGCTCGAGCTCCTGGCCCGCACCGCCTGCAGCCACGCTCGCGCCGGCGCGCACATCGTCGCGCCGTCGGACATGATGGACGGCCGCGTCGGCGCGATCCGCTCCGAGCTCGACGCCGAGGGCTTCGCCGAAACCCCGATCCTCGCCTACTCCGCCAAGTTCGCCTCCGCCTTCTACGGCCCGTTCCGCGACGCCGCCGGCTCCGCCCCCGCGTTCGGCGACCGGCGCTCCTACCAGCTCGACCCCGCCAACGGCCGCGAGGCGCTGCGCGAGGCGCTGCTCGACGTCGGCGAGGGCGCGGACATGCTGATGGTCAAGCCCGCGCTCGCCTATGGCGACCTGATCGCCGCCGTCAAGCGCGAGACCGGCCTGCCTGTCGCCGCGTACAACGTCAGCGGCGAGTACGCGATGGTCAAGGGGGCCGCGGCCGCCGGCCATCTCGACGAGGGCGACGCGGTCATCGAGATCCTCACCTCGCTGCATCGCGCGGGCGCGGACATCGTCATCACCTACCACGCGCTCGACGCCGCGCGGCGGCTGGCGGCGGGATGAGCGCCAGAGGCGCGGTCAAGGGCGGCCGGATGGAGCCCATCGTTCTCGAACGCAGGGCCGGAAGCCTCGCGGGACTATGACTCCCGACGGCATCCTCACCGACGCGGCGACCCCCAAGCTCCGCGAGCGCAAGCACGGCGCCGCGATCCCGCTGGACGAGGTCGACAGGCGGCTGCTGAACCTGATGCAGGGCTCGTTCCCGATCGCCCCGCGCCCGTACGCGCGCGTGGCCGAGCTGGGCGGCCTGGACGAGCTCGAGGCGATGACCCGGGTTGCCCGCCTGCTGCAGAAGCGGATCGTCAGGCAGGTGACGCCGATCTTCGACACCCGCGCGCTCGGCTACTCCTCGATGCTGGTCGCCGCCAAGGTCGACCCCGAGCGCCCCCACCGCGCCGCCCAGGTCATCAACGCCCATCCCGGCGTCTCGCACAACTACCTGCGCAACCACGAGTTCAACCTGTGGTTCACGATCGCCACCGAGCCCGACTCCCGACTCGGCCTGGAGGGCACCTTGGAGGTCCTGGCCCGGGAGGCCGGCGCCGAGTCGGTGCGCCAGCTGCCGACGCTGAAGCTGTTCAAGATCCGCATGGACCTCGAGATGGAGGGCGACACCCAGGCGCTCGCCCAGGCCGCCGAGGCGAGCGACCCCGTCGAGCTCGACCCCCAGCCCTACGACGAGCTCGACATCGCCGTCATCCGCGCGCTCCAGGGCGACATGCCGGTCGTCAGCGAACCGTATGCGGACGCGGCCGCCGAGGTCGGCCTGCCGCAGGAGCGCTTCCTGGAGCACCTCGACGGGATGCGCGAGCGCGGGCTGCTGCGCCGGGTCGCCGCGATCCTCTACCACCGCCGCGCGGGCTTCTCCGCCAACGGCATGGGCGTCTGGCGGGTCCCCGACGAGCAGATCCTCGACGTCGGCAGGCGCATGGCCGCGGTGCGCGGCGTCTCCCACTGCTACCAGCGCCCCACCTACCCCGACTGGCCCTACTCGGTCTTCACGATGGCCCACGGCCGCTCCAAGGGGGAGTGCGACGCGATCCTCGACTCGATCGCCTGGCAGACCGGCATAGCCGAGCGCGCGACCCTGTACAGCTCGACCGAGTTCAAGAAGATCCGGCTGCTCTACTTCACCGACGAATCCAAGGCCTGGGAGCGCGAGCATGTGTAGCTCCGCGGGGCCTGGAGCCTCGCGCTCCGGCGACGGAGCGCGAGCGAAGCCAGGCGGGCTTCCAGCCGCCCGTGACCGCCCGGCCTTTCGCCCGGCCTTCTTGAGGTGACGGCCTCGACCTGCGGACCTGCCTTGACGCGAACCCTGACGGACACCCGCTCCGCCGAGCTGTACCGGCGCGCCCTGGAGGTCATGCCCGGCGGCGTCAACTCCCCCGTGCGCGCGATGCGCTCGATCGGGCGCGACCCCATCTTCCTCGCGCGCGGCGAGGGCGCCGAGGTGATCGACGTGGACGGCAACCGCTACGTCGACTACGTCTGCTCGTGGGGCCCGCTCATCCACGGCCACGCCCACCCCGACATCGTCGCCGCCGTCGCCGAGGCGGCAGCCAGGGGCACGAGCTTCGGCGCTCCCACGCCGGGCGAGGTCGAGCTGGCCGTGGAGGTGGCGCGGCGGATGCCCGGCGTGGAGATGCTGCGCATGACCTCTTCGGGCACCGAGGCCTCGATGACCGCGATCCGTCTCGCCCGCGCCGCCACCGGCCGCGAGAAGATCCTCAAGTTCGAGGGCGCCTACCACGGCCACGTCGACGGCCTGCTCGCCCAGGCCGGCTCGGGCCTCGCCACCCAGGCGCTCCCCTCCAGCCCCGGCGTGCCCGCGGGCACGGCCGCCCAGACGATCGTGGTCCCGTGGAACGATCCCGACGCGCTGCGCGCCGCCACCGACCGATCGGAGATCGGCCAGCACGGGCTCGCGGCGATCTTCGCCGAGCCCCTGCCCGCCAACATGGGCCTCGTCCCGCCCAGGCCCGGCTTCCTGGAGCTGCTGCGCGAGCGCGCGAGCGCGACCGGCGCGCTGCTCGTGCTCGACGAGGTCATCTCAGGCTTTCGCGTCGCCCGCGGCGGCGCCCAAGAGCTGACCGGCGTCACCGGCGACCTCGTCATCCTCGGCAAGATCCTCGGCGGCGGCCTGCCCGCCGCCGCGCTCGGCGGCAGCGCCGAGCTGATGAGCCTGCTCGCGCCCGCCGGCGACGTCTACCAGGCGGGCACCCTCTCCGGCAACCCGGTCGCGGTCGCGGCCGGCCTTGCGACGCTCGCGCTGCTCGACGAGGCCGCCTACGTGCGCCTGGCCGCGATCACCGACCGCCTCGCCTCCGGCCTGCGCGAGGCCGCCGCCGGGGCGGGCGCACGTCCGGTGGACGTCGTCAGCCTGCCCGGCCTGCTCACCGTGTTCTTCACCGGCCCCCGCCGCGGCGATGACGACGATCGGCCGATCGTCGACTTCGCGGACGCCCGCGCCTGCGATCTCGACGCATACGGGGCGTGGTGTCGCGAGCTGCTCGCGCGCGGCGTCTACCCGCCGCCGTCCCAGTTCGAGGCCTGGTTTCCATCGCTCGCGCACACGCCCGAGCAGATCGAGCGAACGCTGCAGGCCGCCGCCGCCGCGTTCGCCGCGCTGGGCGATCCCGTCTGCGGAGACGCCCCGTGAGCGCCGGCGGCGAGGGATGCGCGCTGCAGCGGCTGGCGGAGCACTTGCGCGAGCAGGGCGGGCTGATGGCGACGCTCGTCGTCGCCGACGCCCCCGCGCGCTGCGAGCACGGCCCCGCGCAGACGGTCGCCGCGGGCCCGCGCGCGCGCGCCGCGCGCGCGGAGTACGAGCTGCTGGTCGAGATGATCTACGAGGGCTATCTCCTTCACTACGGAGTCCCCCGCGTGATCTCCTCGCCCGAGGCCGATCTCGGCCTGCTCGCGGGCGACCGGCTGTACGCGCTCGGCCTGGCCAGGCTGGTGACGCTCGGAGACATGGCCGCCGTGGCCGAGCTCGCGGACACGATCACGCTCAGCGCCCTCGCTCACGCATCCGGTGAGCACGAGCTCGCCGGCGCCGTGTGGGGCGCCGGCGCACGGGCCGTCGGCTGGGGCTGCAGCGAGGCCCACACGCGCGCCAAGCAGCTCGCCTTTGCCGGCGCCCCCGATGCGATCGAGGCGATGCGCACAAGCGCTAATGAGGCCGGCCCGGAAGGCCGGCCACGCTGACGACCGATCGGAGATCGGCCAGCGGCGAGTGGAGCGTTCTTAATGTCTACCTCCGCGGGACATCCGGTCCCGCGAACCCGAACGACGACCTCCTGTCGCCGTGAAGGAGCGGAGCTCGACGACGCTAGAAGGCAGGATGCTGGTCACATCTCGGCGCCGTCCTGAATCGCGCCTCGATATTGTTCCCGGCGGTGCCAGACAAGCACGCCAGACAGAAGCCCAAGTACACCGCCGACCGCCAGATTCCGGGCGCCTTCGAGGGCGAGACGGTCACGCGCAGGCGGTTCATGACCGGGACCGCCAACGCCGCGGGCGCGATCGGCGCCGCCGCGTTTGCGCTGCCCGCGCTCGGCTTCGCTATCGGGCCGATCTTCAAAAGCACGCCCCAGCGCTGGGAAAGCGTGGGCCCGGAGGACCTGTTCAACGAAGACAACTACGTCCCCGTCGTCCTCACGCTCAACCCCACGATCGGCGAGGCCGGCAAGACGACCGCTTATGTGCGCAAGTTCAACGCCGCGATCGACACCGACCCCTACGACCGCGGCACCCCCTACATCGCGATCTCCAGCCGCTGCGCGCACCTCGGCTGCCCGGTGCGCTGGGTGGACGCGGCCGAGCGCTTCATCTGTCCATGCCACGGCGGCGTCTACGACCTGCTCGGCCGCCGCGTCGGCGGCCCGCCAGTGCGCCCGCTCGACCGCTTCTATACCCGTGTAGCGAACGGGCAGGTCGAACTCGGCCCGCGCTTTTCCGTCAACAGCGAGCTGCGGCGCTTCTCCCCGCGCGACCCGGGCGAGCCGCTTGACGGCATCGGCCAGTACGCGTATCCATCCAGACCCGGCGCCCAGAAACTCTAGGCGAGCACCGTGCCCAAGCTCCCCGCTCCACCGGTGCCCTCCGCGCTGCAGGCGCCGCCCCCCCGCCCCGGCGAGGGCAACGGCAAGGTGACTCCCACCCACCACGCCGGCGAAGCGGGCAAGACCGTCGTCGACTGGGTCGACGAGCGCACCTCGCTGAGCGGAGGCGTGCGCTGGATGCTGTTCCGGAAGGTCCCGAAAGGCACCAACTGGTTCTACACGCTCGGCTCGGCCACGATGTTCGCGTTCCTCTCGCAGGCA
>DASQGE010000147.1:0-3182 GCA_035632775.1 Solirubrobacteraceae bacterium
AGATCGAGCGGCTGCGCCGTCAGCTGCGCGAACACCCCGCCCCACCTACAACGATCGACACCGAGGAGGTGATCGCCGCATAAGATCCACAGCCAGCGGAGCTACGCCTCGGTAAATTCACCCGGGAAATGAGACGCGACCGCCGACGCGCAGGACACCGACGAGAGTTCATGCCCGGTGTCGATCGTGGCGGGCGCACTCCAGGCGCTGCCGTTGTATGTGGAGGCCCTACCAGCTACATCGACCGCAACGCAGAATGAGGTGGTCGGGCACGACACGGACGTGAGGTCAGTCCCGCTATCGATCAAAGTCGGTGGGGACCAGCTGGCAGCCGAAGCCGCGGCCGGCACAGCCAAGAAGACGAACGCGGCGAGAAACGCGAGGAGGCGCCAGCTCGGCCCCCGGCCATTCATTCGTCCTTGGTTTCTGCGCTTGGCCATGCCTATCCCTTCCGGTCGCGGATCAGAAGATTGGATTGTGGCATAGCACGGCATACCGTGTCTTGCGCAAGCCCGCAAGGAGCACATATGGACGGGCGGTAGACCGCAGGGATGCCTGCTCGACGCCCCGCCTCCCAAGTTCAACGCGCCCATGCCTTCGGCGAACGCATCCGCGGCTTGCGCCGCGCCAAGAAGCTCAAGCAACGTGAGGTGGCCGAACTGCTTCCGATGAGCCCCGGCCACCTCAGCCGCATCGAGACCGGCGACTACGGTCCGCCGTCCGACGAGGTCATCGAACGGCTGGCCGAGGTGCTTGAGGCCGACACCTTGGAACTGCTGCGCATCGCTGGCCGCGAGACGGGCAGCGACGCCTTCCAGCAGCGTGTCCTCGCTGAGCTGGCCGAAATCCGCACTGACATCGCGCGGTTGGAGCGCGCCGTCACACCGAGACGCCGCTGACACAGCAAACTGTCGCAGGGCTACAGCGCGCCGCTCGGACTATCCAGCGACAGCTCCGGGGGATAGGCGACCTCTCGGCGCGTCCGGTCCGCCGGCCACTGATCGTCCCTGACCACGAGCTGGTCAGGGACGTTCCACAGCGCCTCGCGCACCGAGCCGGCGCCGCTCCACTGCTCGTCATTCCCAGGGGAGAGGCTGAGCACCCGCACGCCGTCACGGCGGCATGAGCGCAGTTGCTCGGCCGTCTCGCGGCCGTGGCGCCAGAACGCGATCAGCACCACATCGATGCTCCAGCGGCGATGCGCCCACAGCACCCGCCCGCGTGCTCGCTCCAACCCTCGTGCGAGCGCCGGCCCTTCGGTGTCTGCCGCGAGCAAATTGACGGCCACATGGAGTTGCTGTCGCCTGTCCGCCGGCTCGCCGTCCAGCGGCACCACGGACGCTCCCGCGCCGCAGACGACCATGTCGAGACTGACGCCCTCTGCCCGGTCGATGAGCCAGTGCAGCCCATCGCGCAGCTCGCCAAAGTGCGGCCGGGCGGCCGGGCCGCAGTCAACGACCAGGATCGCGGCACCGGACATCGCGCGCTTGAACCGAGCTGGGCGCGCGTGTTTGATGCTGCACGTTGCCAGCTCGGCCATTGGGACGAGCGGCACCCCGTAGCGAGTGGCGGCCCGCTGCTCGATGACGTCGCCTTTCGGCGTCTTGCCGATGGCCACCAGCTTGGCGAACTCAGCGCGGAAGCCGCCGACCATTGGCTCGATGCGACCCCAGGCCGCGATCGTGCCGATGACGATGTTCGGCCGTTCGTAGAACGCCAGATCACGGCCGTTCATCTCGTTGAATGCGTGCAAGCCGCAGCAGCAGCCGGACTCCGGGATCTCGTGCTCGTCCAGGCGCAGCGAGGCTTCGGGCTCGCAGTAGGCGCGGTTGACGCCCGGCGTCCATTTCGCGGGAAAGAACACCGAACACAGCCGTCCATCGCTGCGCGCCTCCCACGCCCTGATGCCGAGCACCGGCTCGGCGGGGTCTACATGCTCCATCTGAATACCTCCGTCTCGTCGGGGACCGGCCCGACGAAACCAGCGAGGGCTGCGTCACGGCAAGGTGTGGTCGGGCCACTCGCGGAGGGTGCTCAGTGAGGCGCGGCCACAGATTGACCGATCACGAAGGACGCGCCTAGCGTCGATGGCGACCGAAAGCCAAAGCGGCCCCGACGCGGGATTACGGCCCGCGCCGAGGCCCTGGACACGAGAGGAGACGCCTCCCATGCCCGATACAGAGCCTACGCGCAAGCCCGTCGAGCCCGGCGAATGGATCGTCCTCGACCTGCTCCTTGACCGCGAGGAGCAACGACCCTGGTCGGTCAATGAGGTTGCCCTCGCGATTGGCAACCCGGTGGCCGCAGCCGACGCCATCGCCAACCTCCAAGCCGCCGGCCTCGTCCACCAAACCAGCGACGGCTTCGTGTTCGTCACCCGAGCCGCCGCCCACTTCAACGAGCTGATCCCCTAGCCAGCTCGTGGCCGCTGATAGACCACCTGGGGGCGAGTGCCCCCAGGTACCCACCAACGCCGCCCTGGGCCGGGCGATCCGCCGATTGCGACGCCAGCGAGAAGTCACCATCGAAGCGCTCGCCTTCCAGGCTGACATGCACATCACCTACCTCTCGCAGATCGAGCGCGGCCTGCGCAACCCCACCTGGAACAAGCTCTGCGGCCTGGCCGTAGCACTCGACACCCCGATCTCGACCATCGCTAGCGAGGCCGAACACGACACCTGCCCGGTCTGCGGGGCGCTGAACCCGGAGGCCATGTCGGACGCGTAGCTCACGCCCAATGGCACTTGTGCGACAGCTAGGGCATCTCGGCCAGAGGCCGGTATTCCAAGGATCTGTCCGAAGCGACTGGAACACTCACCAGCCACATCTAGGGGCCGGGTCAAAACCGACGAAAGGAGGACGCGTGGGGCGACTATTCATCAGCCATTCGTCCGTCGATAAGCCGCTTGTCGCCTCGTTTGTGCGACTACTCGAAACAGGGATGGCAGTTCCAGGTGACCAGATTCTCGCCTCGTCGGTCGAGGGTCGCGGTGTGCCGCCAGGTGTGGACTATCGTGCTTACCTCAAGAGAGAGCTTGCTGGCAGCGACGCGGTCCTCTTTCTCCTATCGCCCGCGTTTTACCAGAGTCCATTCTGCATGGCAGAGTACGGCGCCGCTTGGGCTTTGGAGTCCGACATCTTCGTCCTTGTAGTCCCCCCCATCTCTATCGCGACTCTTGCTG
>DASQGE010000148.1:0-11131 GCA_035632775.1 Solirubrobacteraceae bacterium
GGGCCGCGGGGGCGCGGGGGAGATCGGGCACATGGTCGTGGAGATCGACGGCGCGCGCTGCACGTGCGGGCGGCGCGGCTGCATGGAGGCGTACGCCGGCCGCGCGTCGATGGAGGCGCATGCGCGCAAGCTGCACGAGGAGAAGGGTCGCAAGACCGACCTGTTCAAGCTGATGCAGAAGCACGAACGCGAACGTCTGACGAGCGGCATCTGGGCGCGCGCGCTTCAGAGCGGAGACAGGCTGGCGGTGGAGATCGTCGACCGCGCGGTGCGCGCCCTCGGCGCGGGGATCGCCTCGGCCGTCAACCTGCTCGACGTCGAGGGCGTGATCGTCGGCGGGGGACTGGGCATCCGCCTCGGCCACCCCTACGCCAAGCGCATCGCCGAGGCGATGCAGCCGCACCTGTTCGCCGACGCCCGTCCCCCGCACATCCACGTGGCCGCGCTCGGCGACCTCGGCGGCGCGATCGGGGCGGCGCTGCTGGTCCGATCCACGGCGTAACGTTCGCGGAGCTGTGACACAACCGGTGCTGCACCTTTCGAGCGTCCTTCGCAGTCCGCTGCTCGATCGGACGGGAGAGCGGCTCGGCCGCGTCGAGGACTTGATCGTGCGCCTCGCCGACGGCGGCTACCCGCCCGTGACCGGCGTCAAGGCGAAGATCGGCGGGCGCGAGCTGTTCGTGCCGGTGGACCGGATCGCCGAGCTGGCCCCCGGCGCGGCGCGCCTCGCGGGCGAGAAGCTCAGCCTGGGGCGCTTCGAGCGACGCGTCGGGGAGGTGCTGCTCGGCCAGGACGTGCTCGGGCGCAAGCTCGTCAACGTCGAGGCCGATCCCCCCCGGCTCGTGACCGCGCACGAGATCGAGCTGGCCTGCATCGAGGGTTGGTGGCGTGTGGTCGGCGTCGACCACAGCACGCGCGCTCAGCTGCGCCGGCTGCTGCCGCGACGCCTGCGCGGGCTGGTCTCAGACAGGCCGTTCCTGGACTGGACCGACATGGAGCCGTTCGTCGGGCACGTGCCCAGCGCGCGGCTGCGCTTCTCCCATCGCAAGCTCGCAAACCTGCACCCGGCGGAGATCGCCGACCTCGTCGAGGCGGCCTCGCACGACGAGGGCGAGGAGCTGATCGAGGCGGTCGGCCAGGATCGCGAGCTCGAGGCCGACGTCTTCGAGGAGCTCGACGAGCATCACCGGCTGGAGTTCATCCGCGAGCGCCCCGACGCGCAGGTGGCGGCCGTGATCGCGCGCATGGCCGCCGACGACGCGGCCGACCTGATCGTGGAGATCGACCAGGAGCGGCGTGCTCGCGTGCTCGCGCTGCTGCCGGCCGCCCAGCGGCGTCAGATCGAAGCGCTGCTCGGCTACAACCCGTCCACCGCCGGCGGCCTGATGAGCCCGGACTTCATCCTCCTTCAGGAGACCGACACGGTCGCGCGCGCGATCGAGCGCGTGCGCGCGAGCGACCTCGCCGCAGGCACGCTGAGCACCGTCTACACGCGCGACTCCGAGGGGCGGCTGTCGGGCTCGGCGCACGTCGTCACGCTGCTGCGCGCGGAGCCCGGGACCGGCGTGCATGTCCTCGCCGACCACGAGCCGGTGTCGGTCGGCACCGACGCCGACCTGCCCGAGGTGGCGCGCACGATGACCGACTACAACCTGGTGATGCTCGCGGTCGTCGACGAGGACGGGCGCATGGTCGGCGCGATCACCGTCGACGACGTGCTCGAGCAGACCCTGCCGAGCGGCTGGCGGCGGCGTTTTGGGGTCGCCAGCGACTGAGGCCGAGAGGTGCGCGGGACGCCGGCGATGGAGCCTGCGCGGGACGCCGGCGGCGGGCCGTTGCTAGGCTGAACTGCTTGAGTTGAGCCCTCAGACGGCGCATCGAAAGGAGGCCGGCATGGATCGAGAACAGCCGCGAAGTACCCAGCCGGCCGCACGCCCGTCGGGCTCGTCCCTCCTGGCTTGACCACCTCCCAGGGACCCCGTCCGCATCGGCGTGCGCCGAGACGTGACGACGTGCGAGCCCACGAGCGCAGGCAGGAAAGGAGGTGAAACGCGGTGACCGACGAGCCGACGACGCTGGCTCCCGAGCCCCTGGACATACGTCCGGAGGGCGTGCCGCCGGTGCTGGACGAGGCCCACATCGGCGACATCCGCGGCGCGCTGGGCACGATCAGGATGCACGACACCGGCGAGCGTCACGGCTGGCGCTCGCGGGCGATGGCGCTGCTTGCGATCATGGGCCCCGGCCTGATCGTGATGGTCGGCGACAACGACGCGGGCGGCGTCTCGACCTACGCCCAGGCGGGACAGGACTACGGGACGAGCCTGCTGTGGGTGCTGGTGCTGCTGATCCCGGTGCTGATCGTCAATCAGGAGATGGTCATCCGCCTCGGCGCGGTCACGGGCGTCGGGCACGCGCGCCTGATCAACGAGCGGTTCGGGCGCTTCTGGGGGTGGTTCTCGGTCGGCGACCTGTTCGTCCTGAACTTCCTGACGATCGTGACCGAGTTCATCGGCGTCAGCCTCGCGCTCGGGTACTTCGGCGTCAGCGCCAACGTGGCCGTCCCGCTCGCGGCGGCGACGCTGGTTGGGATCACCACGACCGGGAGCTTTCGCAGCTGGGAGCGGTTCATGTACGTGTTCGTGATCGCCAACTTCCTGGTGATACCGCTGCTGATCCTGGCTCACCCGCACGTCGGCGACATCGCCCGGCACACGCTCGTGCCGAGCCTTCACGGCGGCGCCAGCTCGACCGCGGTGCTGCTGATCATCGCGATCGTCGGCACGACGGTCGCGCCGTGGCAGCTGTTCTTCCAGCAGTCGAACATCATCGACAAGCGGATCACGCCGCGCTGGATCAACTATGAGCGCACGGACACGGTCATCGGGGCGTTCGTGGTCGTGATCGGAGCGGGCGCGATCCTCGCGGTGACCGCGTTCGCGTTCGCCGGCACGCCGTACTTCGGTCACTTCTCCAACGCGGGCTCCGTCGCCACCGAGCTGGGTCGCGAGCTCTCCTCCACGGCCGGCACGTTCTTCGCGATCGTGCTGCTGAACGCCTCGCTGATCGGCGCCGCGGCCGTGACCCTGTCCACGTCGTACGCGTTCGGGGACGTGTTCGGCGCCAAGCACTCGCTGAACAGGGGTCCGCTGGACGCGAAGGCGTTCTACGCGAGCTTCGCGCTGATGGTCGCCGCGGCGGCGGGCATCGTGCTGATCCCGGGTGCGCCGCTCGGCCTGATCACGACGTCGGTGCAGGCGCTCGCGGGAGTGCTCCTGCCGAGCGCGACCGTGTTCCTGCTGCTGCTGTGCAACGACCGCGAGGTGCTCGGCCCGTGGATCAATCCTCCCTGGCTGAACGCGATCGCGAGCGTGATCGTCGCGGTGCTGATCGAGCTTTCTCTGATCCTGATGGCCAGCACGATGTTTCCCGGCATCGATGTGACTGCGCTGTTCCTGTACCTGTCGATCGCCGTCGGGCTGGGGCTGCTGGCGATGGGCGGCTACACGCTCGCACAGCGAGGCCCGCCCGCGGTGTCGGTCGTGGTGGACGGGGAGATCTCGAAGGAGAAGCGCCAGACCTGGACGATGCCCCCGCTGGCGCTGCTCGAGCGGCCGGCATGGTCGCCGGGCCGCAGGTTCGCGATGCTCGTGCTGCGGGGCTACCTGGTGGTCGCGGTGCTGCTGCTGATCGTCAAGACGGTGCAGCTGGGGCACTGAGTGGCGCCTCGGCTGCGATGCGCACGGCCCACGGCGGGGCGGCCTGCCGGTGCGGGGTGGCTTGCGGGTCGGTCACGGGTGGCCCGGGGCGCTCAGGGCCCGCGGCGCCGGTGCGGGCCGCGCTTGCAGCCTCAATCCCCGGCCAAGCTCCTCGGCAGCGGCTGGTCGGGGGGTGGCGGGTCGTCGAGCATCAGCCGCGGAATCGTGACCGGGCGCAGGCCGCGCTTGCGCAGGCCCGCGACGATCGCCGGCAGCGCGGCGATCGTCTCCGAGCGGTCGCCGCCGGCGTCGTGCATGAGGATGATCGCGCCCGGGTGCGCGCCTTCGAGCGCGCCCTGCACGATCGCCTGAACGCCTGGCAGCTTGTAGTCCCCGGTGTCTGTCGACCACAGCACCATCAGCAGGCGCAGCTTGTGCAGCAGCCTGAACGTGGTCGCGTCGAACGAGCCGTAAGGCGGGCGGAACAGGCGTGGGCGCGGCCCCCCGAGCAGTTCGACGCGCGCGATCTGTTCGAACAGCTGTTCGTACTGGTCATGGGGTGAGAGCGAGGCCATCATCGGATGCGTCTCGGTGTGGTCCCCGACGACGTCTCCCGAGCGCAGCTCCAGCTGGGTGCCGGACGAGAAGTACTGCTCCTCCTTGCCGACCGCGAAGAAGGTGGCTTGCACGCCCAGCCTGTTGAGCTCGGCCACCAGCTGCTGCGTGTACGGGCCGGGGCCGTCGTCGAAGGTGAGCGCCACCTCGTTGCCGTGTGCGCCCCCCGCTCTGATCACCGGGGTGTAGGAGAGGACGTGGTCGATCGCCCGTTCTTCGGCCTGCCTGGTGAGCGCCTGCTCTTCGGCCGGCGTCCGTCTCACGGCCGCCCTCGCGCTCGCGGGCGCCTTCGCGGCGGCGTGATTGCCGCCGCCGTGGGAGCCCAGGGCCGCCACCGCGAGCGCGAGGAACGCCACGGCCACGATCGCCGCGACCGCGCGCCGGCGCCGGTACATGTGCTGCTGGCTGATCGGCTGCTGCTGGCGAGCCACCATCGCGGAGAGTTTAGGGCCCACGTCCCCCACCATCTACCGGGACGCGAACCCTTATGTTGACAGAGCGATGATCCCGTTCGCGCTCTCGATCGCGCTGCTGTCGCTCGTCCAGGGCGCCCTGGTGGCCGTCCCCCGCGCCCTGGGGACGCCAGGCGCTGCGTCCGCTGCGCCGGACCGGGCACCGGGGGGGACCGCGGCGCAGCGGTGCTCGGGACGGCCGCGAGCGGGGCTCGCGCGGCTGCGGAGCCGCCGCTGGGCGCTGATCCCGCCGGCGTCGGTGATCGCGTTCGTATTGATCGCCCGGCTCGCCGAACGGGCCAGCGCCGACGGCTTGACCTACCTGGCGCTGGTCGCCGTGCCGGCGCTCGCGGCGCTCGCGCTCGGCCGGCTCATGTGGGACGTCCCTCCGGCCCGTCCCTCGCGGGCGCTGCTGGTCCCGGCGCTGTTCGCACTCGCCTGGGCCGACCGGGGCGGCCTGGCGGGGGAGGCGGCGGCGCTGGCCCTGACGGCTTTGAGCTGCGCGGCCCTGGGGGCGTTGCTCGCCGCGGTCACGCCGCCCCGCTGGCTGGCCGGGGGGATCGTGGCGATGGCGGTCGCCGACACCGCCCTGGTCGTCACGGATCTGCTGCAGAAGCCCAACCGCGCGCTCAACGCCGCGCACCCGGCGGCGGGCCTGCCACGGCTGCAGAGCGCGGTCTTCGGCTCGGCCGTGATGGGCTACGGCGATCTGTTCGTCGCGGGAGTCCTCGGGGCGCTGCTGGCCACGGCGATGGGCAGACGCTCCCAGCTGCGCGGCGCAGCGCTGACGGCGCTGCTCGCGCTGGGGTTCGACCTGCTGTTCTTCTTCGTAAGCGAGCTTCCGGCGACCGTGCCGCCGGCGCTCACGCTGCTTGCTCTGACGGCGCGTCGCCGGGGTCTGACGCGGACGCCGGCGGGGACTCCGGCACGGGGGAGACCGGCGCCTGGCGCCGACGCTCCCGAGGCCCGTCCGGGAGCTGTCCCGGCGGAGCATCCTCCGGCGCGGGCTCCAGCTGCGCGGTGAGCGGCCGGACGCCCGACTGCACAGCCGGAGGCGCGGCGATGTCGCGCTCCGAGGCGGCCCCAGCCTGCTCGATGCGCCGCAGCTGGGGCACGACGCGGTGGTCGAACGAGCCCACGGCCTCGTTGTAGGCGGACACCGCCGAGTCCAGCCGGCGGCCGATCTGGGCGAACGGCTCGACGAAGCGCCCGATGCGGCTGTGCAGCTCCCGCGCGGACTCCGCGATCTCGCGCGCGGACTCGGCGATCAGCTCCTGGCGCCAGCCGTAGTGCACCGCGCGCAGGAGCCCGATCAGGGTCGTCGGCGTCGCCATCAGGACCTGCTGCTGGACGCCGTACTCGATCAGCACCGGGTCCTCGGCGAGCGCCGCCTGGTAGATGCCGTCGGACGGCACGAACATCACGACGAGCTCGGGCGTCGAGTCGAACTGGCGCTGGTAGCCCTTCGACGCCAGCTTGGTGATGTGCTCGCGCGTCTGGCGCGCGTGCCTGGAGAGGTGGCGCTCGCGCTCGCCCTCGTCGCTCGCCTCGAGCGCGGCCAGGTAGGCGTCGAGCGGGACCTTGGAGTCGACCACGATCACCTTGCCACCCGGCAGGCGCACCAGCACGTCCGGGCGCAGGCGCCCGTCGTCGGTGTGGATCGTGCTCTGCTCGACGAAGTCGCAGTGCGCGACCATCCCCGCCATCTCGATCACGTTGCGCAGCTGGATCTCGCCCCAGGAGCCCCTCGTGCTCGGGCGCTTCAGCGCGGACACGAGGTTGCCCGTCTCCTGGCGCAGCGAGCCGACGCCGTCGTGCAGCTGGCGAACCATCTCCGCGAGCTCGCCCTGCGCCTGGCGACGCTCGCGCTCCAGACGCCCGATCTCGCTCTCCATGCGCCCGAGCCGCTCCTGCACGGGCACCACCAGACCCTTGATCTCCTCCGCGCGCCTTGCCATCTCGCCGGACGCGCGCTCCTCCTCGGCCCTGCGCGCGTCCACGAGCCGCTGCGCGAGCGAATCGCCTGTCTGCTGGAGCACGTCGACCGAGAGCGCCTTGATCTCGTCGCGCAAATGCTCGCGCTCGCGCTCGCGCTGCTCCTCTTCGCTGGCACCGCTGCGGCGGCGCCCGAGCGCGAGGGCGACGCCCGCGCCGAGCGCGAGTCCGAGGATGAGAATCGGGACGAGCAAGCTCATGACCCACTCACGATGACAGCCGCCGCGGACGGTCCTGGCCTACCGGGCCGAACGCCGCCTCTGCGTCTCATACCGCTCCGCCGCCTGTTCGAGGACGCCGAGCATCGCCGGCGCGGCCGGCACCAGGCGGGCGCCGGCGGGCGCAGCCGCGAGCACGGTGCGCACCGGCGGTTGCGGGGAGAGCGCACGGATCGCGATGTCCTCGCGCACCACCGAGAGCGCCAGCTCGGGGATCAGAGCGACGCCGACGCCTGCCGCCACCAGGCCCTGGACCGTCTGGTAGTCGTCGCTCTCGAACGACACGTTCGGCTCGAACCCGGCCGCGTGGCAGCAGCGCACGACGTGCCGCGCGCACGGGCTCGCCCGCGAGGTCTGCACCCACGCTTCCTCCGCCAGATCCTCGAGACGGAGCCGCTCCTTCCCCGCGAGCTCATGCTCGCGAGGGAGCGCCAGGTACATCGGGTCCTCGAGCAGCTCCGTCCGCGTCATGCCCTCGTGTGGCGGCGTCTGCAGCGCGAACTCGAACAGCAGCGCCAGGTCGAGCTCGCCCGCGCGCAGGCGCGGCACGATCTCCTCGGGCTCCCCCTCGGCGAGCGTCAGCTCGACATCCGGGTAGGAGGCCCTGAACGTGGCGATCGCCAGCGGCATCAACGTCGCGCCCGCCGTCGGGAACGAGGCCATGCGCAGCCTCCCTCCGCGCAGGCCGGCGATCGCCGACAGCGATGCCTCGGCGGCCTCCAGCCGCGCGAGGATGCCCTCCGCGTGTCCCACCAGCGTCTGCCCCGCCGCCGTCAGCCTGACGCCGCGCGCGTGGCGCTCCAGCAGCGTCATGCCCGTCTCCGCCTCCAGCGCGGAGATCTGCTGGGACACGGCCGACTGCGTATAGGAGAGCGCGTCGGCCGCGCTCGAGATCGACCCCCGGTACGCCACCTCCTTCAAGACTCTCAACCGGCCCACGTTCAACATAAGTACAGCTTATGGTACGGATCACTTAGTTCACTGGCACTGATGGCAGGGAAGTAGCAGTATGAGAGCGAACCCAAGTCCGCCACCCAATTTCAGCCGAGCACAGACAGGAGAACCGCCATGCCAGCCAAGATCATCGTTTCCTACGACGGCACCGCCAACGAGGACGACGCCGTCGCCCTCGGCGGGCTGTTCGCCCGCGCCGGCGCCGAGGTGGCGCTCGCGTACGTCCGCCACACGCATGAGCCCGACCGCGACCGCGAGACCCTCGCCCAGCACGAGGCCCAGGCGCTGCTCGAGCGCGGCGCCGAGCTGCTCGGCGCGCCCGCCGCCGGCAAGCACGTCGTGACCGACCGCTCGACCCCCGAGGGGCTGCGCGCGCTGGCCGAGCAGATCGGCGCGGATGCGATCGTGTTCTGCTCGGACTCGCACACCGCCAAAGGGCACGTCACGATCGGCAACTCCGCCGAGCGTCTGCTCGAGGGCGGTCCCGCGGCGATCGCGATCGCGCCCGCCGGCTTGGCCGAGACGGACGGCTCCAAGGCCCACGTACAGCGGATCGTCTCGGTCGGCGAGGTCGGCGGCGACGGCAGCGCCGAGACGACCGCCCAAGCGTTGGCCGCCGCGCTCGGCGCGCAGGTCGTGCCCGTGGCCGACGACTCCGCGGACCTGCTGGTGATCGACTCGCGTCCCGACGCCGAGCCCGGCCGGACCTCGCTCAGCTCCTCGGCGGCGCACCTGATCGAGATCGCCACCTGCCCCGTGCTGGTGGTTCCGCGCGGGGGCGTCCTTCGGTTCGGCGGCGCCCCGGCGGCGGCCGTCACGGCGTGAGGCTGAAGGTTCACGGGCGCTTGACGATCGTCTGACGCACGGCCGGCCCGCCGCGACGGACTAACGGACGGGACGGCCGCGTGCCCGCGCCAGCAGGTAGCGCGCGAGCGCGCGGCCGAAGTCCAGCCCGCCGCCGAGCAGGTGCCCGAGCGGCCCGGTCCACAGCCACGTCTCCAGGCGCCGGCCCGGACCGGCTCGCGCCTGCGCGCGGGCGCGAGCGTGCGGGCGTGGGCGGGTCGCCGTCATCGAGCCGCACGGTATCGTGGCGATGATGGCCGCCGCCGTGCAGACCACCGTCACCGAGCTGCCGGAGTCGCGCGTGCGCGTGGACGTTCGCGTCCCGGCCGAGCACGTCGAGACACGCGTGCAGGGCACCGCGCGACGGCTCGGACGCGAGCTGAAGCTGCCCGGGTTTCGCAAGGGCAAGGTCCCGGCGCCGCTCGTCCTGCAGCGCATCGGCCGCGACGCGGTGCTCGACGAGGCCGTGCGCGACGGGCTGCCGAGCTGGTACGCCGAGGCGATCCACGCCTCCGAGATCGTGCCCGTCGGCGACCCGAAGATCGAGCTCGGCGAGCTGCCCGGGCAGGGCGGCGAGCTCGAGTTCACGATAGAGATCGGCGTGCTGCCGAAGGCCGATCTCGGCGAGTACCTGGGCCTCGAGGCGCCCCGCCGCGAGCCGGCCGTGGCGGAGGAGCAGATCGAGCGCGAGGTCGAGGGGATGCGGGAGCGGCTCGCCCGCCTGGAGACCGTCGAGCGCCCGGCTCAGGACGGCGACTTCGTGGTGGTTGACTACGTCGGGCGGCTGGGGTCCGCGGAGGAGTCCTCGACGCAGAAGCCGGCCGAGACGACGCTCGTCCCGTCCGGGGCGCCGCGGCCGACCCAGCCCTCCGGGCTGGGTGCCCCCGTCGTCGGCGAAGGCCGCGACCAGCTCGTCGAGCTCGGGGCCGGCAACCTGATCCCGGGCTTCGCCGAGGGCCTCTTCGGAGCGGGCGCGGGTGAGACGCGCACCGTCGACCTCACGTTTCCGGGCGACTACGGCGCTGCGGAGCTGGCCGGCCGGGAAGCGTCGTTTCAGATCACGGTCAAGGAGGTCAAGCACAAGCAGCTGCCCGACCTCGACGAGGACTTTGCGATCGACGCGGGCTTCGACGACATCCAGGAGCTGCGCGCGGACATCCGCGGGCGCCTGCTCGATCTCGACGAACGCCGGGCGCAGGAGGAGTTCCGCGAGGCCGCGCTCGACGCCGCCGTGGACCGTGCGACCGTGCCCGTGACGGAGGAGCTGACCCAGGCGCGGGCGCGGGAGATGTGGGAGCGGATGCTGCACTCGCTCGCCCACCGCGGCATCTCGCGCGAGTCCTACCTGCAGATCAGCGGGCGCGAGGAGTCGCAGCTGCTCGCCGAGATGGCCCCCGATGCCGAGCGTGCGCTGCGCCGCGAGGCGCTGCTGACGGCGGTCGTCGCCGCCGAGGGGATCGCGCCCTCCGAGCAGGACCTGCTCCAGGCGCTCACCCCGACCGCGGAGCGCGAGGGGATCGCGCCCGAGCAGGTGCTCGAGCAGCTTCGCGCCGCCGGGCGCCTGCAGGAGGCGCGCGAGGATCTCGCGGCGCGCCAGGCCGTCGAGTTGATCGCCGCGCAGGCCAAGCCGATCCCGCTCGAGCGCGCCCAGGCGCGGGAGCGGCTGTGGACGCCGGAGTCCGGCCAGGAGCGCGAGCAGGAGCGGGCCGGCGCGGCGGCCGGCGAGACGGGATCGCCCGGCGGACTGTGGACGCCCGGGTCCTGAGCCTCGGGCCCACCGGATATGGCCTTGGGACACGTGCCCTGGGGTTTGGGTCCGGGGATATTCTTCTTCGCCTCCAAGCCGGGATTTTGGGGTGTACTACGCTGAGGCTGGGTGTGGTGAGGACTTTCCAGACAGACGCCGAACCGAGGAGGGGCACGCCGGCTCCTGAAGGAATCGAGCGAGCAAGGGAAAACTAAGCGAGAACATCCATGAGCCCACTTGTTCCCATGGTCGTCGAGCAGACCTCGCGAGGCGAGCGCGCGTTCGACATCTACAGCAGGCTTCTCAACGAGCGGATCATCTTCCTCGGCACTCCGGTGGACGATCAGATCGCCAACCTGATCGTGGCCCAGCTCCTGCACCTGGAGTCCGAGGACCCCGAGAAGGACGTCTCGCTGTACATCAACTCGCCCGGCGGCTCGGTCTACGCGGGGCTGGCGATCTACGACACCATGCAGTTCATCAAGCCCGACGTCCAGACGATCTGCGTCGGCATCGCCATGTCGATGGGCGCGCTCTTGCTCGCGGGCGGCGCGGAGGGCAAGCGCATGGCGCTGCCGAACGCGAAGATCCTGATCCATCAGGTCTCAT
>DASQGE010000149.1:0-6743 GCA_035632775.1 Solirubrobacteraceae bacterium
ATTCGAAATAGCCGCAACCGACTACCCCCGCATCCTCACCATCGACTACACCGGGAAGTGAGTCGGCCGATCGGTCGGCGACCACAACCGCCGCCCGCACCCTCACGATCACGACAAACGCCGCCGCGCGCCCTCGCCTTCCACTACGGCTGGGAGCGATCCGCAGCAGCCAGATCCCAGCTGACCTCGAAACGGTGGATCTCGGGGTCGGCCAGCAGGCCTCTTGCGCCGTAGTCGAGACACGGCATCTGAGTCGCATAGCAGGACATCGCCTCGAGCTTCGCCGAAGCCGCCTCGTCGCCGAGCCGCTCGACGTGAGCCGAGCGCAGCGCCGGCAGCTCCGGCACCTCGTCGAGGAACGACAGCCAGAACGCGTCGACGTCGCGGTGGGGGTCCGGCGCGCGACCGTCGACCCAGCAGGGCCAGCCGTGCAGGACGCAGTAGGGAAGCTCCGCGTACAGAGTCACCGGCATGCCTGCTCGCAGCAGCATGCGCCCGTAACGACGGGCGAGCAGGTGATCGGGGTGAGAGCCCAGGCCGGCGGGGACATAGACGTGCGAGGCGCTCTCGATCGCCTCGCTCAATGCGCGATCGAGGTCGTCCAGGCTCGGGGCGGGGGGCGGACGGCGGTACTGCGCGTCCAAGAAGGGCAGGTTCACAGGCTTGCGTGCCGCGCGGCTCAGGGCGCGGGCGTCCTCGGCGATGCGCTCGCGGACCCGCTCGGCGGAGTCTCGCGCTCCGGTGGTCGCATCCCAGCGCGTCAATCGTCCCGCCTGCGGGATTCCGGTGAAGACGTTCACCACCGCCAGCTCACGGTCGCTCGCCAGCAGGCTCCAGCAGTCCAGGACCGAGTCGTCCAGATGGGGTGAGAGCAGCAGCGCGCGCGCGCGCGCGTCGATCCGTATGCGTGAGTGAAAGCGTCGCTCCCGGTAGGCCTCGCGCAGCTTCCGTGAGCGCCGGTAGAGCCTGCGCGGCGAGCCGCATCGGGGAGCGCCGCTCATCTAGGCCGCGGATCGGGCGTCGCCAGCCAGTTCACGACAGTGTCGCTTCGGGCGAACTCAGAGCGGGTGAATGGACCGTCGCCGGTCACCGCGAAGACGCTGTAGCCCAACTCGCCGAGTCGATCCCAAACGCCCTCCGGCGTCGCGCCATACAACGCCGCCGCCTCCGCAACGTGCTCGAAGATCACCAGCGGCCGGGCGTCGCGCAGCACGGCGCTCCCACCTTCGAGCACCTCGAGCTCAGCCCCCTCGACATCGATCTTGATGACGCTCGGCGTCACACCGGCCAGCTCCTCATCGAGCGTGGAGACCCTCACGGCGATGTACTTCGGCTGACCGCGCTTGTCGCTCACCTTCGGGCTCCGCCGCAGTCCGCTCCAGCCGTCGAGCTGGGTGAAGTGACAGAACTGCGCGTCGCCGGCGGCGGCGCCGAGCGCCATCTGCCGGCAGTCCACATCGGGGAACATGCTCGTGATCTCCGCCGCCAGAGCCGGAATGGGCTCGAACGCGATATGACGGCCTTGCGGCGCGACGCGCACGGCCTCGCGCAGGATCTGGCCTCGGTTTGCGCCGATGTCGACATAGGTCGCGTCGCGGCGCAGCGCGCCCGCCAGGACCGCGCGAATCCCGATCTCCTCCCGTTCCGCCTGCCGCGCCCCGGCGTCCACCACGGCCAGCAGCTCCGGCCGCCCGAGACGCCGCGACGCCGCCCCGACCGCTCGCTGAGCGAACGCCACCGCCCGCGAGGACACGCTACGCCCCCACCGACGGTCGCAGGAAGGGGAGAACGATCGCCCATGGAAGCTGAAGCAAAGTCGTAATCCACGACGAGCGAGACGCAATCGCGCCCTCGCGTTCGAGCGAAACGACGTCGGAGAAGATAAGTCGATTGCCATGATATGGGGCGCCTGTGCTGAGAGACGTCAGATCCGGAATCGCCGCCGATGAGCCGGTACGGTCGAGGATATCTCGCAAAATCACCTCCGGGTTGGCAATGAAGTCCTCGTAGCGTATGAACAGCCGTCGCTCGCGCGGATGTGAAAGAAAGACAAACACTGAAAGCAGGTGCGTCAACCACAGATAGGCGTTCGTCGCCAGCATCGAGAACCTCGGCTCGGGAAGACCGGGCCGATCCCAAGATGCGACGACGCTCCGCGGATCGCGGACCAGGAACAGGAGGTACAGCTCGATGCCACCGAGGGACTGAAGCTGGCGTGCCCGCAGCGGAAAGTGCGAGCTGTCTACGATGCAACTCGCCCCGGCCCTGCGCGCGATCGCACGATAGAGATCCTCCGTGACACGACGATAGCGTCCGCGCAGCCGGCGTCGAGCGCGCCACTTGTCGAGGCGAAACAGAGCCGATGAATGCTCGATGCAACGCCGCGCTTCCCTGCCGAAGAGATCCGCCGGAGCCGCGACGTCCTCGCGCACGAGGCTCCAGAGCTCTGGCGGACCATCCCAACCACCGTTCGTCGAGACACCCGCCCGTTCATGCATCGAGACGCCCGACATCAGCAGCCACTTGTCCAGCTCGCCCGCATAGAAGATATTCGCACAGTTGCCAAGCGTCACACCGAGGATCGTGCTGCCGCTGCGGCCAGCGCCCATCACATAGATAACCTTTGGCCTCTCACTGCGGCTCGGAGACGGAGGCGCAGAGCTCGTCGACTCTGCCGATGATCGCTCCGCCATGACCCAGCTAATCTATCATCGATTTCCATGAAGCCAGACTCAGTGCTGCTGGTGACACCACGGTGGGCGCGCAACGGCGGGGTCGCCGCTCACGTCCAGGCGAGCGCAGCCGCACTGGCCCGGCATGGCATGCGTGTCGGGGTGCTCGCGGCCCAAGTGCAAGACGCAGAACGCGTCCCGGAGGTGAGTGTATTTCACAGTCCAGCGCTTTTCGACACGCATGCCGCGATGGATGCGCGGCTCGGCGAGTCCCTGTCGTTCGCGCCGGGAGTGATTCACCTGCATCAATTCGACGATCCCGAGGTGGTCGAGAGACTGCGCGAGAGCGCGCCGGTGATCGTCAGCGCACACGGGTACATCGCATGCACCTCTCGCGTCTACTACTTCCGGCCAGGCCATGAGTGCACGCGAGCCCACGGGCCGGGATGCGTGCCCAATCTCCTGGCGCGAGGCTGCGCGCACACGCGTCGTCCGCAGACGCTGCCCGCTGCCTACAGGCGTTCGACCCGGGCGCTCGCGGCCCTCGAGCGCGCCGATCTCACGGTCTCCTACTCGAGCTCCGTCGACCGCCACCTTGCCACCAACGGCGTGACTCGTCGGACCGTGGTCCCGCTCTTCAGCACGACCTCTGCGAAGACAGGTTCGGGACATTCGGAGCGGCGACGCGTCGTCTTCGCGGGCCGCGTCGTCGCTCCCAAGGGCGTCGCGATCCTGATCCGCGCCGCTCGCGCCGTGGACGCCGAGTTCGTCATCTGCGGCGACGGCTGGCGGCTCGAGTCGATGCGCAGACTCGCGCGGCGCCTCGGCGTGGAGAAGCGCGTTCACTTCAGGGGTTGGCTCAGCGCCGAGGAGGTCGCGCAGGAGCTGGCGAACGCGTCGGTCGTGGTCGTGCCCTCGCTGTGGCCGGAGCCGTTCGGGCTCGTCGGAATCGAGGCCCTGGCGGCCGGCCGGCCGGTGATTGCAAGCGCCACGGGAGGCATCGGCGACTGGCTACAGGATGGAGTCACCGGGCTGTCCGTCAAGCCCGGAGACGCCGGGGAGCTCTCACGGGCCCTGGAGGAGCTGTTGGCCGATCCCGCGAGACAGCACGCGATGGGACTTGCCGGCATGAGGATGGTCGCTGCCCGGTTCTCGGCGGAGAGCCATGTCGCGGCGCTCGCACGGGCCTATGACAGCGCGCGCTGCAGCTGGGAATCCGAGCGCGGCCTCAGCTCCGGCGAGCCGCGATCGTGACGCGTTGGATCCTTATCTCTCGAGAACCTTGCCAAGAAGCTCCGTCACGACCGTGGCGCTTTGCGCGACGCCCATTCTCTCTTCGGCGAACGCGCGACCACGCGCGCCAAGCGCCTCGCGCAGGCCCACATCGCCCAGCAGCGCGGCGATGGCGTCAGCCAGAGCGGCTGCGCTCGGTTGGACGATGCGCGCCGCCTCGAGCTCAACGAGCTCCGACCACGTCCGCGGGCCGTCGACGGCTATCACCGGACGGCCGGAGGCGAGCGAGCCGGCGAGCGTGGTCTTGCGCGAGGACGGACCGGCGGTGTCCGCGAAGAGCAGGACGTCGCAGGCCGCGAGCGCGTTCGAGAGATCCTGAGCCGCGAAGGGACCGGCGAAGGACAGCGCCTGTGTGAGATCACGAGCGCCTGCCGCCTTCAGCCACGCCTCGGCCAGGGCGGACTCGCGACCGGGCGCGCCGAGCAGGACCAGCCGGACGTGTGAGCCTCGCTCCTTCAACAGCCGCAGTGCGTCCAGCACGAGCGAGATCGCGTGGCTGTCGTAGGCATAGCCGAACAGGCCGAGCACCGAACCGTCGCGATCTGGACGCGCCCGCGGGACGGGCGGCGGCAGAGTCGAGAAGACGGGAGCGATCGCGAGCGGCCGCCGGGCCAGCCAGCGCCGCGAGGTCAGGTACTCGGCTCGAAAGTCGGTCGTGACGAGGACCGCCGCGGAGGCGCGCATGACATCGATCAGGAGCGCCCGATGCGCGAGCGCCCACGCGTTCCCGCGCCAGCCTCCGAGCATCCATGGGTAGGCGAACTCGTGCATCAGCGTTACCAGCGGGATCCGCGCGCCGCGCAAGGCCGACAGCGTCGGGCGGACGAAGACCGGAAAGCCACGGTATGAGTAGGCGAAGATCGAGTAGTGCAGCAGGACGGCGTCAGGCTGACTCTCGTCCAGTTCAGCCGCGAGCGCTCGCGACCACGCGCGAACCTCCGCTAGCCCCGCGCGCAGCGACCTCTCCCCGCGCAACAGCCAGTGCTCAGAGCACGAGACGTTCTCGCGACTCAGCGCTTCGACGAGCAGGCCTGCGTAATCCCGCACGCCGCAGGTGCGGCTGACCGACATGCCCACGACCGCTGTCCGGATCGGTCGCCCGATCTGCGCTCCCGGGGCGTCTCGCTCATCGCTCGCGATCTCCTGCACGGTCTCACGCCCGCCGGACGTGGATATGGGGGCGTCCTCAGCCACCGAGGATCTCACCGCGGTATGCACAGTCGATGGCCTCCGTGAGCGCGCCCAGGTCCCCCGTCGGCAGGATCAGCCCGTCGCGACCGGAGTCGATCAGATCCTTCATTCCCGTGTCCTCGCTGACGATCACCGGCAGCCCGCAGGCGAGAGCCTCCGCGGGCGAGTAGCCGAACCCGTCGCTGTAGGACGGGTGAACGCACAGCCGCGCCCCACGCACATGCGGCAGCGGATCGCCGGGAGATACCTCGATCCGCGAGTCCCGCGCACGGGCGCTCTCGATGAAGCGGCGCATCCCGCGCGTTCCCGCACCCCCGACGAGCACGAGCCGCATGTCTGCATGAGACAGGCGGCGAACGGCGTCTATGAGCAGCGGAACGCCCTTGGCGACGGAAAGGCCTCCGACATACACGATGTCGAACGTAGCCGAGGCGCGCGTCGTGCGGCCGGGACCGAAGCGGGGAGCCGGTATCAGCGGGAAGAGCGACATCGCCTCCTCGGCGACCCCCTCCTCGACGAACGACTCCCAGGAATACCGAGACGAGACATAGATGCGATCCGCCTCCGCGTACTCGACGAGGCTGCGCCTGAGAAGGCGGCTCGCCCAGGAGCGCTCCAAGGGATACTGGCGATAGGCTCGAGCATGCTGGCGTACGACGCGCCGCAGGTGCGTGGTGGCCGACATCAGCGAGATCGATCTGTACTGCTGACGCCGCGCGGCGCGAAACTGCGCCAGAGCCTGACCGCTGAACGCGATGAGATGGTCGGCGGCCGGCAGCCGCCGCGCCCCATCGGCATCGAAGGCGACGCTCTTTCTCCACGCTCGCCAGGCGGGAGAGAGGCGCGCCAGCGGGACCGCGGCGACGGCAAGAGAGCGCATACGCAGATCGCGGTCCGCAGCGGCCGCGACGGGCAGGTCGAGCGAATCGCAGATGCAGATCGCCTGCTGCTCACGACGCGCGAGCGCATCGACGATCTCCTGCAGGTGGCGCCCGAGCCCCCCGTGGCCGAACGGCGCCGAGCACGACACGGCAACCCGACCGGACGGCAGGACTGCCTCCTGGCCCCCCTCTCTGGCGGCTCGCCAGCGCGCATCGAGCGGTCCATCGGGCTTGTCCCTGAAGCTGGGCGGCTCAGTCGAGCTTGTCATAGCCCCAGAGCGAGACCAGGTCGCGGCCCAGGTACTCGCTCGCCGCGACGACCTCGGGCTCATAACGGCGGCGCAGCTCCAGCATCACGCGCTCATCCGCAGGCTTGGGCGGCGCGAGCACCAAACGGCGCTGGACCGCCCCAAGCGCGCCCCGGCGCAACCGGCGGGGCGCGAGCGCCTTCACCGACGCCTTCACCGCGCGCGACGCCGGCCCACGCCCCACAGACACAGCATGCACGAGCTCATCGAGCTGCTGCGAACGCATGTGAACCGTCGGGTTGGCCTCCGTCACAGCAACCGGCACCCGATCATCAACATCCAGAAAACGCAACACACCACGCACCGTCGCCTCGTTGTCACGCCGGAAATCGTCATACACGAGCACCAACACCTGCTCCCGCGGAAACACGGCGTGATAGCGACGCAACTGCTCGACA
>DASQGE010000150.1:0-2397 GCA_035632775.1 Solirubrobacteraceae bacterium
GTCCAGAGAGCTGACGCGGCGGTCGGGGACGAACTCGATGTCACGCTCGGCGAAGGCGGCGACCAGCGCGCGGGAGGTGTCCGGCGACGGCGGGACCGGGCTTCCGAACGGGATCACGAAGGAGATCTCGCAATCGTCGCGGACGCCCCGCGCCGACAGATAGTCGTGCAGCAGCAGCGCGGCCTCGCTCGGCGCCGGGGGACACTTGAACGGCGCCCCGCAGACGCCGACGATCGCTCGACCCCGCGAGAACGTGGGAAGCAGCTCCCCCAGCCGTTCGGCGCCCGCCACGGAGTAGAACTCGTTGCCCCCCTCGGCGAGGCCCGGCGTGGCGTCCAGGTCGTAGTCGGCGCCCAGCGCCAAGACCAGGACGTCCCCCTCGTGCACGCCGCCGTCGGTCTTCACGCGCCGCGCTTCGGGATCGATCGCCGTGATCGTCTGCTGCAAGAAGCGCACCCCCGGCTTTGCGATGTCACGGTAGGAGAGGCGGACCGCGTCGGCTGTCGTGCGACCGAACATCACGTCGAGCTTGGAGTACCCGAAGACGAACGCATCGCTCTTGTCGATCAGCGTCACGTCGACGTCGTCGCCGAGCGCCTCGGACAGCATGGTCGCAAGCTCGAGACCCCCGAAGCCAGCTCCCAGGACGACGACCCGGGTCTTCATCGGGCGAGCATACCCGGAGTGCGAAGATGGCGGGGTGCAGCAGCGCGTCAGCCTCATCACGCTCGGCACCGGCGACCTCGCCCGTGCCCGCGCGTTCTACGAGAGACTCGGCTGGCAGACCCGCGCCGAGCCGGACGCCGATGTGGTGTTCTTCCAGGCGGGCGGCTCGATCGTCGCGCTGTGGGATCGCGGCAAGCTCGCCCAGGACAGCGGCATACAGGACGGCGGGGGCTGGGGCGGCGTCACGCTCGCCCACTGCGTGGACTCTCCGCAGACGGTGGACTCCGTGCTGGCCGACGCCGGCGCGGCCGGAGCCAGCATCGCCCGTCCCGCCGCCGAGACCTTCTGGGGCGGCTACTCGGGCGTGTTCATCGACCCCGACGGCCATCCGTGGGAGGTCGCACACAACCCGCACTGGACGCTGCACGAGGACGGGGCGGTGTCGCTCGCTCGCTGATGCTGGCGCTGGTTGAGGCCGTCAGGACTCTCGTCAGGACTCTCGGGGCTCCGAACCCGCGACCTCCGGGTTATGAGGTCGGAGCCGGGGGTCGGGTACGGTCGGGTTGCCCGTGTTTATTGGGGTTGTGGGCGGTTCGCCCAGCCCAGTTTCGCTCAAATTGGAACAACGAATGGAACAATGGCGGACGCTCACTCGCAACCGTGCCAGCGCGGAATGCTCCAGTACCGGACTGGAGCATTTGTGGTTCTCTGCTCAGACCCTGGTCTGTCGCAATCGACGACGGGGGATGCGCTCTGCTACTCCTCGTTGCTCAGCAGGAGTGCCGACCAGTCGCGCACGACCGACACCTGCTTCCGTACGGCGGCGCGATCGAGCACTTCTTCGAACCTGTCCTCATACCGTGCGGCGACCGCCCACGGCGTCAGCTCCTCGATCTGCTCTCGACCCTCGGAAAGATCGATCCCGTGATGCTCCAAAAGAGAGGTGAGATAGCCGATGCTGTGCGTTCGACCGTAGTCGATTTCGTGGAAAGCAAGCACCGCCTTTAGGCGCTTCTCGATCGCCTGTTGCGCGTGAAAGCCCAGCACGTCATCGGGTACGTCGGAATCATCGAGCAGCCTGTCGAGGATCGACTCATCCCCTTCGGCCTATGCGCACCAGCAGCAGTGCCAGCTCGCGCGCTTCAGGACTCGGCGACGACACGGCCCTGGCTCATAGCCTCGTGAATCATGGTGCCCTTGACCGACTCCCACTTCCGCACATGCTGTTCGCTGGCTACCACGACATCGGCCGGTATCAGCAGCCGCCCGAGAATCCGTCCCAGACGCACCATCTCCCCAAAGCGATCGTCGACCTCCCGCTCGATCACCAAGAAGTCGAAGTCGCTTCGATCATCCTCATCGCCGCGAGCACGCGAGCCGAACAGGATCACCTTAGCTGGGGCCGGGGTCGCCTCAATCAGAGCTCGTCCGGCACGCTCAATCGTCACCACATCCGCTGTTGCGCTCATCGTGCTTGCTCCTGCGTCGGACTGTCGTCCAGGACCGACTGGATCGTCGAGCGCTCGCGGTCCATCACGCGCTCCAGGTGATCGATGTACATCGCACCAGCGTCGGCGAGCGTTCTGCGCTCCGCCGTCGCAAGGACAAAGTTGTGGTCGATCCGTTTGCGAAGCTCGCGCTCGGCCTGGACCCGCGTCAGACCGCTCGTGCCGCCCTGTGAGCGCTTGGGACCGATCTTGCGCTGGACTCGCCTTGTACCAGCTCGCCACG
>DASQGE010000151.1:0-4948 GCA_035632775.1 Solirubrobacteraceae bacterium
GTCGTAGCCGCCGGCGTCCGCCTCGCCACCCCCGCCGGGCGGCGCATGCGCCGCCCGGAACATCGGGATGACGCGCCGCATGCGGCGCGTCACGGGACCTCGCATGCGAGGTCCCGTCGGTAGGCGCATGCGCCTACCGAAACATCAGGGCCTGATCCCTCTTTGCTTGAGGAAGCGCTGGAATTCCCGCTCGAGGATGTCGCCGGAGGGGACGGGTTTGGGCGAGAGCTCGGCTTCGGAGTCGGCTTCCTGCTCGAGGCGTTCGACGAACGCCTGGATGTCGGGGTCGCTTTGCACCGCGATGCCGACCTGGCGCTCGTAGTCTTCGGCGGCCTCCTCCAGCTCGGTGACGTCGACGGAGACGCTGACGAGGGTTTCGACGCGGCGGACGAGGGCGAGCGCGGCCTTCGGGTTGGCGGCCGCGGCGACGTAGTGGGGGACGCCGGCCCATAGGCTCGCGGAGGGCAGGCCGGCCTCCATGCAGATGGTGTGGAACACGCCGATGATGCCGGTGGGGCCTTCGTAGCTGGAGGGGGTGATGCCCATGCTCTCGATCAGCGACGGCTCGGAGGCGTAGCCGGTCATGGTCACGGGGCGGGAGTGGGCGACGTCGCCGAGGAGGGCGCCGAGCGAGACGACCATCTCCACGCCGAGCGCTTCGGCGAGGTCGACCAGGTGCGAGCTGAAGGCGCGCCAGCGCATCGACGGCTCGACTCCCTGGACGAGCACGAGGTCGCGGGTCGCGCGCGGGGCCTTGGCTTCGAAGACCTCGACGGTCGGCCATATGACCTCGCGGGCGCCGCCTTTGCGCAGGCGGATGCAGGGGCGGTTGGCCTGGAAGTCGTAGAACTCCTGCGAGTCGATGTGCGCGAAGCGGCGGCCCCCCAGTGCGGCGGCGAGGAAGGAGACCGCGCTGGAGGCGGAGTCGCCGGCGTCGTTCCAGCCCTCGAAGGCGCAGACCATGGCGGGGGCGCGGAGGCCCTCCGGGCGATGATCCCAGATGAGCGGAGGCATAGCCACCCACCGTACAGGATGCGAGCGCGACTGCCTGCAGGTGTTCCTGACCCGGCCCCGGGACGTCCGAGCCCCATGTGGGCGCCGTTGGGCGCAGCCGCCCGTGGCTCCCCGACTGCGCACGACCGCGTCGGCGCTCGCTGGCCGGGGTCGCGGAACCGGTCGGGCGGGAGCGGTCAAGACCGGGAGGCGGGATGCCGATGAGTACGGGTATGAGCACGGTCGTCGTGGACACGGTCGGGGAACGGGCCGGCGCCGACCCCGAGGAGGCGCTTCGGGAGCATGCCGGCGGGCCGGAAGGGCATGCGCGCAAGGGGCTGTATCCCGCGCGCGAGAGCGGGCGCTCGAGCAGGATGATCGGCGAAGTGGTGGTGGACCTCGGGTTCGCGGAGCGCGAGACGGTCGATCGCGCCGTCGCGCTGGCGCGCCAGCGGGGCAGGCCGACGGGGGAGGTGCTGCTCGAGCAGGGGGTGCTGCGCCAGGACCAGCTCGCGCGGGTGGTGGCGGAGAGGTTCGGCTTGGACTACGTGGACTTGTCGTTGTTCGACCTGGACGTGGGCGCGGTGCAGTTGATCGGCCCCGACGCCGCCAAGCGCTACCGGGCGGCGCCGGTGGGATTCGGCGAGGACGGGACGCTGCTGCTGGCGATGGCGGATCCGACGAACGTGCTGACGATCGACGACGTGGCGATGATCACGGGCAGGAAGGTGCGCGTGGCGGTCGCGTCGGCCGAGGACCTGAACCTGCTGCTGACGCGACTGGCGGGGATGGAGGAGTCGATCGAAGACATCGTCGACGAACAGCACGAGGCCGAAGCTGGGGCTGGCGACGATCAGGAGACGCTGCTCGAGCAGGCGGACAGCGACGCGCCGATCATCAGGCTGGTGCACTCGATCATCGCCCAGGCGGTGCAGCAGGGGGCGTCGGACATCCACATCGACCCCGAAGAGGGCGACGCGAAGGTGCTGTTCCGGGTGGACGGCGTGCTCGCGCCGGCGGCGACGATCAAGCGGCGGATGGCGACGGGGGTGGTGTCGCGGATCAAGATCATGGGCGATCTGGACATCGCCGAGCGGCGGGCGCCTCAGGACGGCCGGTTCGCGCTGACGATCGAGGGCCGGCGCGTGGACATTCGTGTGGTGACGCTGCCGCTGGTGCACGGCGAGGGCGTGGTGTTGCGCATCCTCGACAAGGGGGTGGCGGTCCCCAGCCTGAAGACGCTGGGGATGGGGCCGGCGGACCTGGGCCGGTTCGAGCGCGCGATCGCCAGGCCGAGCGGCGCGGTGCTGGTGACGGGGCCGACGGGCTCGGGCAAGTCGACGACGCTGTATGGGGCGCTGCACGTGCTGAACGACGGCGAGCGGAGCATCCTCACGATCGAGGACCCGGTCGAGCAGCGGATCGCGGGCATCAAGCAGATGCAGATAGCGCCGAAGGCGGGGGTGACGTTCGACGTGGGCCTGCGCTCGATGTTGCGGGCGGACCCGGACGTGATCATGGTTGGCGAGATCCGCGACAGCGAGACGGCGCACATCGCGGTCGAGGCGGCGCTGACCGGGCACCTGGTGCTCTCGACGCTGCACACGCGCGACGCGCCGAGCGCGCTGAGCCGGCTGACCGACATGGGGATCGAGCCGTTTTTGGTGTCCTCGGCGATCGACTGCGTGGTGGCGCAGCGGCTGGTGCGGATGCTGTGCGAGCACTGCAAGCGCCCGCAAGAGCTGTCCGAGGCGGTGCTGGCGGAGCACGGGCTGCAGGACGCCGAGCCGCTGGAGGCGGTGGGCTGCTCGCGCTGCGGGGGCACGGGCTATCGCGGGCGCGTGGGCGTGTACGAGGTGATGGCGGTGGACGAGCGGATCAGATCGCTGGTGCTGGAGCACGGCTCGGTCGACGAGATCGCCGCGGCCGCCGAGAGGGCGGGGATGGCGCGCCTGCGCGAGGACGGGATCGAGAAGGTGCGCGCGGGCCTGACCTCAGTCGCCGAGATCGAGCGGATGACCAGCAGCCTGCTGTCGTAGCGGGTCGGGGGGCGGCGTCGGTGGGGGCGGGCTTGCGTTTGGGAGGAGTTGATCGCGCGGGCCGCTTCGCATGCGGGAAACGGAAGCTAGGACTGTGATGTGATCATGATAGATTTCATGATCATGAAGACAGCCAAGATATCGCGGGGGGGACAGATCTCGATTCCCTCGAGAATCCGCCGCCGGTGGGGAACTTCGACGCTGGCGCTCGAGGATCTTGGGGATCGGGTGGTGTTGAGGCCGGCGCCCGACGATCCGATCGCCGCGGCGCGCGGCGCCCTGGCGGGAGAGTTGTCGATGAGCAGCGGGCAACTGCGGGCAGCCGCCCGCGAGGCCGAGGCCGTGGCCGAACGCCGCCGGCGCGCCGCCAAGTGAGCGTCCTGCTGGACGCCTTCGCGCTGATCGCGCTGCTGGCGGAGGAGCCGGCGGCGGACGAGGTGGAGGCGCTGCTGCGGCGAGGCGAGGCGGCGATCACCGCCGTCAATCTCGCCGAGGCGCTCGACGTGCTGCAGCGCGTCCAGGAGATTCCCCGCGATCGCCTGGAGGCGGTGACGAGGGGGCTCGTGGGGGAGCGGATGACGCTCGTGCCGATCGACGAGCGGATCGCCAGGGACGCGGCCGACATCCGCGCACGTCGCTACCACCGCACCCGCGCCCCGGTCTCGCTTGCGGACTGCATCCTCGTCGCCGCGACGGGAGAGTCCGACGCGCTCGCCACGGCCGACGGGCCGCTGATCCGTGTGGCCCGAGCCGAGGGCGTGCAGGTCAGGGAGCTGTCGCGCTGAGCTGGCGAACGCATCGGCGCTATTCGGCCGCGGGCTGCCGCAGGTCCGCAAAGGTGTGGGCCAACGTGCGCTTCTCGAGCGGCGGCGGCGCGCCAAAGAGGCGTGCAAGTCAAGCTCACGAAATGACGGCGCCCTCGGGGTGGAGGGTGCCATCGGCGGAGCGCGGTCGAGCGCCTGTCCGGACGTGCGGACAGCGGTCGTCAGGAGACGGGCGGCTGCTCGGGCGCCGGCGTCGCGGCGGGCTGCGCGGCCGGAGCCTGTGCCGCCGGAGCCTGTGCCGCCGGAGCCTGTGCCGGCGGGGGCGGCTGCTGCTGGGGCGCGCCCGCGTTGAGCGTCGGCTGGCTCTGGGGCTGGCCGATCTCCGATCGGTCGCCTGTCACCGACGACTTGAATTCGCGCATTCCGCTGCCCAGCGACCGGCCGATCTCGGGCAGGCGCCTGGCGCCGAACACGAGCAGCAGAATCACCACGAGGAACGCGATGTGCAGGGGATTGTCTAGTCCCATCGCCGTTCCAGTCTAGACCATCCTCACAGCCCTCTCTACGGGTTTGCCCACAGTCGCGATCCGCCCGCCGGAGCCGCCGAGCGCCGGTTTTCGGGAGCCGCTCAGCTCTTTGCGCGCGGCGTTCTCGCGCCGTCGCCTTCGCGCAGCGTCTTGCGCACGAGCTGCGCCGCGATCAGGACCATCAGGCCCGCGAACGCGTCGCGCAGCACCGTGCCCGACAGCGCGTTCGCGAGCGCCACGCCCGCCGCCGCGCCGGCCACCGAGAGCAGGCCCAACAGCAGCGCGTCGCCTCGGCGGACGTTGCCGTAGCGGTCCTGCCTGTATGTGCCGACGAGCGCGACCGGGATGATCGCCAGCAGCGACGTCGCCTCGGCCTGGTGCTGGCCGAGGCCGAGGAAGATCACGAGTCCCGGCACGAACAGCACGCCGCCGCCCACCCCGAGCAGACCCGCGACCACCCCCGCGGCGAGGCCGATCGCGATCGCTCCGATCAAAGCGACGCACCGATCACGATCGCTCCGATCACCACGCACCCCGATACGGCCGCTCCGATACCACGCACCCCGATACGGCCGCTCCGATACCACGCACCCCGATACGGCCGCTCCGATACCACGCGCCCCGA
>DASQGE010000152.1:0-14397 GCA_035632775.1 Solirubrobacteraceae bacterium
CCTACCTGCGCTTCTACAACAACGACCGCGTCCACCACGGACGCCTCACCCGCGGACGCATCCCCGCAGACATCGTCTACCGTGCCCGAAAGATGGAGGCAAGATGAGCCGAACCTGTCGGCACATCTCGGAGGCCGCCCAGCCTAAGCCTGGATCCACCGATTTCGCGGTCGCCTCGGCACCGGATGGCGCATCGCCAGGCGCCATCGCCGTCGCCCCGAGGGGTCACCCTACGGGCGCTCCGTCGATGTCCCCTGACTCGACCCCCGGCACCGATGCTCAACCCGCTATCGGTGGATCCAGGCTCAGGCTCAAACGTCGTCGCCGAGGAGCGTGCCTACGGCCCGCTCGAAGCGCCGCCGGCGCGGGTCGTTCTCGCCGACGATACGGTCCAGCCACGCGCGTATCTGCGCGACGTCCAGGTCCTCGACGCAGACGAGGATCTGTTCGATGTCCAGCCAGTCCTTGGCACGGTCGTAGATCGCCTTGCAGACGAGCAGATGCTCGGGCGCGAGGATCGGCAGCCGGCTGTCCCCGAACGGAACGAGGCGGGCCTCACGGCGCATTGCCTGGTGGATCTCGTCGTAGGCGAAGAACAGATCCAGGGGAGTGCGCCCCAACCACAGGCGGCACTGTCCGTCGCGCTCCACGGCCGCGAGATCGACCTCGTCGCGCGCGTCGAGCGGCTCGAGCGCGGTATGGACCTCGGAAAAGGCCGTGGGCGCGACGAACACGTTGATGTCGATGTCGTCCGTGGCGCGCGGCTCGGCATAGTAGGCGAGCGCGAGCGCGCCGCCGAACGCATGCGCGATCTTCGCGCTGGTGAGACGCTCGTGGACCGCGACGATCTTCTCGGGCAGCGAAAGCTCGCTCACGCGGGCCTCGATCGAATGCGTGGGAAACGTGCTCCCGCCGGCCGGCGGGTCCGGGGCAGCCGGTCGGCGAGCAGCAGCAGGTCGCGCAGGGCCTCGCCGCGCTGCCGTGGGGTCGCCGCGACCCAGCGCGCTGCCGCCCGTGCGCTGTCGGACGTGCCCGGACGCTCGCATCCGAGGGTGTCGAGGAGCAGACGCCGCAGCGCCGGCCTGGGCGCACGGCCCGCCGCCAGCTCGGCGAGCAGCTCTGCGCCCGCACGCTCCGCGCCGTCGCATGCGACAGGGGCGCCGGCGCGCCGTGCGGCGTTGCGCAGGTCCTTCGGATCCAGGGGCTTCGAGGACCGGGCTCGGGCCCGCTCGACGATCGCGGGGGTCAGGGTTCGGAACGTGGCGAGCGTACGGCTGCGCGGCCCGGCTGCGGTCGAGCGGGACTCGCGCACCTCCCACGCCCCGCCGGGGCGCGCCACTATGTATGGCATAGTGGGTAATTCTACCACTATTCCCGACTGGCCGAGGTTGCGCAACACGACCTGCCAGCCGGTATCCGACTCGTTGACGAGGCTCCGCGACGTCTTGTCTCAGCCACGACGGGCCTCGCACCCGGCGCATACCGCCGGCTGAGCGCCGCCGAGGTCGAGCGACTCCGGACCGGGCTCTGACACAATCGCCGCCATGTCGCAACGACTGTTCGCCTTACGGGGCGCGATCGACGTGCCCGAGAACGAGGCCCAGGCGATCCGCGAGGCCACCGCCAGGCTGATGCGGGAGATCATGGAGCGCAACTCGCTCACGCCGGAGGACGTCGTCAGCTGCATCTTCACGGTCACCGACGACCTCGACGCGGAGTTTCCGGCGGTGGCGGCTCGTGAGCTCGGATTCGACCGGGTCGCGCTGCTGTGCGCGCGGGAGATCCCCGTGCCGCGCTCGATGCCCCGGGTGATACGGGTGCTCATCCACTATCACGCCGCCGAGGACCATCGTCCCACGATCGTCTATCTCGGCAAGGCGGTCGCGCTGCGCGACGACCTGTAGCGGCCGGTGGGTAGCCGGGTGGCGGGTGGATAGCGGCAGGGAGGCGGGTGCTGGCCGGGTGGCGGCCGGTGGCGGATGGGTGGCGGACGGGTGGTGGCAGGGAGCGGCTGGGTGGCGGACGGTTGCGCCCGCGCGCGGTCTTGGGCCGGCGTTCGGGCACAATGGGTCAGCCATGGCCATCGAGTTCGCGCAGCGCATCCGTCGCATACCCGTGTATCCGGCCGCGGGCGGCTACGCCGAGCAGGCTCCGCTCGTGCGCCTGGCCAGCAACGAGTCGCCATACCCGCCGTTCGCAGAGGTGCGCGCGGCGATCGAGCGCGCGCTGAACTCGCTCAACCGCTATCCCGACCCGTCGAGCTCGATCCTGCGCGAGCGGCTGTCCGATCGCTACGAAGTCCCAGCCGCGCGGATCGCCGTGGGCAACGGCTCGTGCGACATCCTGCTCGCCGCCGGCGAGGCGCTGCTGGAGCCCGGGGCGGAGCTCGTGTACGCGTGGCCGTCCTTCTCGGTCTACCCGCACCTGGCCGCGGCGTCCGGGGCTCGCGCGATCACGGTGGGGCTCGACTCGGAGCAGCGCCACGACCTGCCCGCGATGCTGCGCGAGATCACGGTCGCGACCCGCCTGGCGATCGTCTGCAACCCGAACAACCCCAGCTCGACCGCGCTGGCACTCGCCGAGATCGCCGCGTTCCTCGACGAGGTTCCGCCGCACGTGTGCGTGATCGTCGACGAGGCCTACTGCGAGTTCAACCTGCTCGGGGACCCCGACTCCTCGATCGATCTGCTGCACCGTCACCCCAACCTGGCGCTCCTGCGCACGTTCTCGAAGGTCTACGGCCTCTGCGGCCTGCGTGTCGGCTTCGCCCTGTGCGGCTCGGAGGCCCTGCCCCAGGCGGTCAACCAGGTGCGCCAGCCGTTCTTCTGCAACGCGCTCGCCCAGGCCGCGGCCGTGGAGGCGCTCGCCCACCAGGACGAGGTGATCGAGCGCGTCGCCAAGACCGTCGCCGAGCGCATCTCCGTCACCGAGCGCCTGCGCGCGCTCGGCCTTCGGGTCGCGGACTCGCAGGCGAACTTCTGCTGGTTGGAGCTCGGCGAGCGCGACGAGGACGAGGTCATGCGCGGCCTGCACGAGCGTGGCGTGCTCGTCCGCGGCGGCCACGCCCTGGGCAGCGACACGCCCGCGTTGCGCGTAACGTTTGGCACGCCCGAGGAGAACGCGCGCTTCTTGGAGGCGCTCGCCGAGGTCCTGTGAAGAGTCACGAGCGCTGTTTCTCATGGCTGGACTGGGGGGTCGCGGTCTGCTACAAAGACACGTAGACGGCCATGTCCGCTTCGGATCGCACATCTTCCGGCAGCACTCTCACCGCGTGGTCGTCGCGCGTCTATTTCGCCTGGCGATTTATCTAGGCGCTCCGGCCCTCGCCCGCCCGTGAGCGGGCTCCAGCGGCCGCACTGGGTCCCGTTCGGGATCGAGCGCCTCAGCTCCCGGCGCGCAAGCGCCGCTCACGGCCGCAGCACCTACCATTCCACGCGCAGGTGAAAGGATGATTCGATGATGATCGTGATGAAGGAGACCGCGACCCCCGAGGAGGTCGAGGCGGTCGTCGAGAAGATCGAGCGAGTCGGTGCGCGCGCCCATCGCAGCGCCGGCGCGCGCGTCACCGTGATCGGGGCGATCGGCGACGTCGAGCAGGACGCGAGCGTCGAGGGCCTCGGCCTCGAGGGCCAGCCCGGGGTCGACCGCGTCGTGCCGATCCTCAAGCCGTACAAGCTCGCCTCGCTGCAGTTCACCCACGGCGAGCGTACGGTCCTCGACGTCGAGGGCCGCCTGATCGGCGGCGAGCACTTCGCGCTGATCGCCGGCCCCTGCACGGTCGAGTCGCGCGAGCAGACCCTGCAGACCGCGCGCGTCGTGCGTGACGCCGGCGCCTCGCTGCTGCGCGGCGGCGCCTATAAGCCGCGCACGTCCCCCTACGCGTTCCAGGGACTCGGCCAGGAGGGCCTGCGCCTGCTCGCCGAGGCCAAGGCCGAGACGGGCCTGCCGATCGTCACCGAGCTGATGGACATCCGCGACCTCGACGCCGTCCTGGAGGTCGCCGACGTGATCCAGATCGGCGCGCGCAACATGCAGAACTACCCGCTCCTGGCCGAGATCGGGCGCTCCGGCCGTCCCGCGCTGCTCAAGCGCGGGCTGGCCGCGCCGCTGGACGAGCTGGTGATGGCGGCCGAGTACATCCTCAAGGAAGGCAATCCCAACGTGATGCTCTGCGAGCGCGGCATCCGCACGTTCGACACCGATCACCGTCGCGTCACGCTCGACCTGATGGCCGTGCCGATCCTCAAGGAGCTCTCGCACCTGCCCGTCATCGTCGATCCCAGCCACGCCGCCGGCCGGCGCGAGTTGGTGCAGCCGCTGTCGCTGGCGGCCGCGGCGATCGGCGCGGACGGAATCATCGTCGAGGTGCACCCGAACCCCGAGGAGGCCGTCTGCGACGGCCCGCAGGCGCTGCGCGCGGAGTCGTTCGCCGAGTACGCCTCCGCGGTCCAGCGCGCCGCCGCGCTCGCGGGAAAGGCGCTGGGGTTCGTGCCAGGAAAGGTGGCGGGCTGATGTCCTGGCGCGGATCCCTGAAGAGCATCGTCTGATGGGGGGCCGGCCGACGCCTTCAGCCAGCGTGCGGCCGGCCGCCTCGCGGGGGCCCGCCCGTTGAAGGTCGCGGTCCTCGGGATCGGCCTGATCGGGGGGTCGATCGGCCTCGCCGCGCGCACGCGCGCCGGGGCGCAGGTGCGCGGCTGGGACCCCGACCCCGGCGTGCGTGCGCGCGCGCTGGAGCTGGGCGCGGTGGACGCGAGCGCGGATGACATCGCCGGCGCCGTCGAAGGAGCGGACGTGGTGTTCGTCGCCGCGCCCGTCGGCGCGCTCGTGCAGACCGTGCGCGAGGCGCTGATGAACGCCGGTCCCGGTTGCGTGGTCACCGACGTCGGCTCGACCAAGCGGGCCGTCGCCGAGGCGGGCGTGACGGACGAGCGCTTCGTCGGCGGCCATCCCCTGGCCGGGGCTGAGGCGTCCGGCGTCGAGCACGCGCGCGCGGACCTGTTCGACGGCGCCACCTGGTACCTGACGCCCGCGCGCGGCAACACCGCCGGCGTGCTGTACGAGCGGCTGCACCGTCTGTTGACGAGCTTCGGAGCGCAGCCCGCCGCGATCGACGCCGACACCCACGACCGCCTGATGGCGTCCGTATCGCACCTGCCGCACGTGCTCGCCAACCTGCTCGTCGCCCAGGCGGCGAGCGTCCTCGGCGGGGACGAGGACCAGCGCCTGCCGGCGGTCGGCCCGAGCTTCCGCGACGCCACGCGCGTGGCCGGCTCCAACACCGCGATCTGGACGGACATCTACCTCTCCAACCGGGACGCGCTGATCGCGGGCATCGACGGGCTGACGCAGCGGCTGGGCGATGTGCGCGCGGCGCTCGAGCGAGGCGACGCGGCGGCGATATCCGCCTGGAACGAGCGCGCCCGTGCCGACCGCGAGGCGCTGCTCGGCGCGGGCCTGCTCGGCGGCCCGGTGGTGGAGCTGCGCGCCTCGGTGCCCAACCGCCCGGGCGTGATCGCCGAGCTGGCGCTGGCCCTGGGCGAGGCGGGCGTGAACATCCTCGACATGGCGCTCTCCCCCTCCGAGGACAACCGCCAGGGGGTCGTGGGGCTGTGGGTCGGCGGCGAGCCCTACGCGACCCGCGCGCAGGAGCTGATCGCGGACCTCGGGTTTCCCGTGGCCCGGGCGTAGGGCCGGCGCGGGAAGCTTATTGTGTAGGGGACGGTTCTGAGGAAGAGGGCTGGTAGCGACCGCGAGCCTGGTCAACCGCGATGGATCCGCAGACCGGGAGCGAGTTCGGCGAGCACCTCGAAGTCGTCGTCCTGGGTCCAGACCGCGAGGTCGTGAGCGAGCGCTGTCGCGGCGACGATCGCGTCCATGGCTCCGGCTCTGCGGTTGCGCTCGCGGGCGGTGCTGAGCAGTATCGCCAGGCGCTCGGCGACGGGCTCGTCGTAGGGAATGGCGATGAAGCTGCGTGCCAGCGACAGCGTCGTGTCGCGTAGCGTTCGCAGCGGCTCGCCCTGCGCGCGGCGCACTCCGACCAGGAGCTCGGTGAGCGTCGCCACGGAGATACGGGCGTCTCCCGGGGGTGGCTCGCACAGCGGACGGCGTTGCTCGGCCGCGATGAACACGCTCGTGTCGGCCAGGTAGCCCGCGCTCACAGGATCACATGTCGTCCGTGCTCAAGCCGACGTCGAAGTCCGCGGCGTCGGAATGGGCATCCAACTCACCTGCGCGCTCGCCGATCGCCCTCAGGTCGGCCAGCAGCAGCTCGCTGGGGCGGCGCTCGCTGCGCTTGCGTCGCGGGAGGATGTCGGCCACGGGGCGACCGTGCACCGTCAGGACCACGGGCTCGCCGGACTCGACGGCCGCGACGACCCGTCCCGTGTGGTTCCGCAGCTCTCGCACCGACACATCCATACCGTGGCACAGCGTAGCATATATACTCTCGGCACGGACACTCGGGTCGAGTCGAACCTGTCCAGGCAGCCGCGCCCGGTCATACTGCGCGCATGAACATGCGCTTCGAGCCGTCTACCGGGCTCGCCGGTGAGCTGCGCGCGCCGGCGGACAAGGCGATCTCCCACCGCGCCGCCCTGCTCGGAGCGATGGCCGCCGAGCCCGTCCGCATCGAGAACTACCTGCATGCCGCCGACACCACCTCCACGCTCCAGGCCGTGGGCGCGCTCGGCGCGCTCGTGGAGATCCGCGACGGCGAGGTCGTGATCCGGGGCACCGGCCTACGCGACGTGCGCGAGCCCGGCCGGCCGATCGACGTCGGCAACGCCGGCACGCTCATGCGCCTGCTCCCGGGCTGGCTGGCCGCGCAGGACGGTCGCTCGTTCACGCTCGACGGCGACGCCTCGATCCGGCGGCGCCCGGTCGACCGGATCGTCGTGCCCCTGTCCCAGATGGGGGCGGAACTGCAGGCGACCGATGGGCGCTTTCCGCCGCTGAGGATCCGCGGCGCGCACCTGCGCGCGATCTCCTACGAGGTGCCCGTCGCGAGCGCGCAGGTCAAGTCCTGCATCCTGCTCGCCGGGCTCGCCGCGGACGGCGCCACCACCGTCGGCGAGCCCGAGCGCAGCCGCGACCACACCGAGCGGATGCTGCTGCGCGCGGGCGTCAACGTCCACCGCCACGGCCGCCACGTCACGGTGGTCAACGTCGACGAGCTCGTCCTCGACCGCCTGCGCGTCCCCGGGGATGCGAGCTCCGCAGCGTTCATGGTTGCCGCGGGCGTGCTCGTCCCGCGCTCGCGCCTGCTGATCGCCGACGTCGGCGCCAACTGGACGCGCTCGGGCTTCTTGCGCATCGTGCGGCGCATGCGCGGGATCGTGCTCGGCGATCTCGAGGAGGAGACGGGCGAGCTCTCCTCGCATGAGCCCGTGACCGACCTCGACGTCGCCCACGGCGCGCTCGAGGCGACCGCCGTCGAGCCCGAGGAGGTACCCCTGGCGATCGACGAGCTGCCGCTGGTCGCGCTGCTCGGCTGCTTCGCCGAGGGCGAGACCGTCGTGCGCGGCGCCCAGGAGCTGCGTGTCAAGGAGTCCGACCGCATCGCCGGTGTGGTCGAGGGCCTGCGCGGCCTCGGCGCCGACATCGAGGCGACCGAGGACGGCTTTGCGGTCCGCGGAACCGGCGGGTTGCGCGGGGGCTTGCTGGACGCGCGCGGCGATCACCGCATGGCGATGATGGGCGCCGTCGCCGGGCTCGCCTCGCGCGAGGGCGTCGAGGTCGCGGGCATCGAGGTCGCCGCCGTGTCCTATCCGGGGTTCGTCGAGGATCTCGCGCGGCTCTCCGCATGAGGCCCATGCCGCGACCCGGCCGCGCCTGCGCGCGGACCGGGCTGCCCTGCACGCGCGAATCGGCCCGGCTGTGCTCGTAGCGATCGACGGTCCCGCCGGCGCCGGCAAGTCCACGGTCGCCCGTGCGCTCGCCGCTCGGCTCGGGTACGCCTACCTCGACAGCGGCGCCATGTATCGCTGCGTCGGGCTGCTCTCGCTCGCCGCGCCCGGTGAGGCGCCGGCCGCGCTTGCGCGCAGGGCGAACATCGATCTGGGCGCCAGGGTCATCCTCGACGGGCGTGACGTGACCGACGCGATCCGTGCCCCCGACGTCTCCGAGGCCGCCTCTCGTGTGGCCGCCGACCGTGGCGTGCGCGAGGCGCTCGTCGCCAGGCAGCGCGAGCTGATCGATCGCGGCGACTGGGTCGCCGACGGGCGCGACATCGGCACCGTGGTCGCGCCCGAGGCCGAGCTGAAGGTATTCCTCACGGCCGACCCCCGCGAGCGCGCGCGCAGGCGCGCCCTCGAGCTGGGCGCGGACTCCGGCACGATCCTCGCCGAGCAGGCCCTGCGCGACGAGCGCGACTCCACGCGCGAGCACAGTCCCCTGCGGCCCGCCCCGGGCGCGGTCGCCGTCGACACGACGGGGTTGACGGTCGACGAGGTGGTCGAGCGCGTCGCGGCTCTCGCGGGGACCGATCGGAGATCGGCGAGCGCCGGCTGAACCCGGGCCGAGCCGCCGCGGCGGTCATACTGGCCTCATATGCTCAAGGTCGCCGTCGTCGGCTATCCCAACGTGGGCAAGTCCTCTTTGATCAACCGCCTCAGCGGCACGCGCGAGGCGGTCGTGCACGAGCGTCCCGGCGTGACCCGCGACCGCAACGAGATCGAGTGTGAGTGGAACGGGCGCCAGTTCAAGCTGATCGATACGGGTGGGGTCGACTTCCAGGACGAGGGCCCGCTGGCGGGCTCGATCCGTGATCAGGCGCGGGCCGGGCTCGCCGACGCGCAGGTCGCGGTGCTCGTCGTCGACGCGCGGGCAGGGGTCAGGCCCGGCGACGAGGAGATGGCCGACCTGCTGCGGCGCTCGCCCGTCCCGGCGATCGTGGCGGCCAACAAGTGCGACGGCGTCCGCGACGTCCCCCAGGCCGCCGAGTTCCACCGCCTGGGGTTGGGCGAGCCGCTGGCGGTGTCCGCCGCGCAGGGCCTCGGCTCGGGCGACCTGCTCGACCGGATCGTGGAGCTGCTCCCGCCGGGGCACCAGGAGCCCGCGGACGACACCGTCCGTCTCGCGGTGATCGGACGGCCGAACGTGGGCAAGTCATCGCTCGTGAACCGTTTCCTGGGGGAGGAGCGCACGATCGTCTCGGAGCTCGCCGGCACCACGCGCGACGCGATCGACACCCCCCTGGTCGTGGACGGCCGCAAGCTGACGCTGATCGACACGGCCGGCATCCGCCGCCAGTCGAAGGTCGCCGACTCGGTCGAGTACTACACGTCGCTGCGCTCCCGTCGCGCCGCCGAGCGTGCCGACGTCGCGCTGGTGGTGTGCGACGCGCGGGACGGCGTCAGCACCCAGGACCAGCGCATCGCCGAGCTCGCGATGAAGTGCGGCTGCGCGACGGCGCTCGTGCTGAACAAGTGGGACCTCTACGACGGCGGCGAGGATCAGCTCGCGCACGAGCGCGCGAAGGTCGCGCAGAAGCTGCGCCTGCGCCCGCGCGTGCTGACGGCCAGCGCCAAGACCGGCCGGAACGTCGCCCGCCTGCTGAGCGAGGCGATCGCGCTCGGGGACCGCATGGCCGGGCGCATCCCCACCCCCGAGCTCAACCGCTTCCTGGCGGAGGCCGTCCAGGCGCGCCAGCCCCCGGTCGGCACGCGTCGCGGCTCGGGCCGATCGTCCGGGATCGGCCAGCACCGGCTGAAGCTGCTCTACATGGCCCAGATCGGCGAGCGCCCGCCCCGCTTCGCGATCCAGGTCAACTCGCGCGCTCGTGTCACGCGCGACTATGCCTACTTCCTCGAGAACCGCCTGCGCGCGCGCTACGGCATGGACGGGGTGCCGCTGATCGTCGACTTCGTGGAGCGTGGCCAGCGTGGGCGCGACGGTGGGCGCAAGGGCGCTCGCGGCGGCAAGCGCTCGAGGAACGCCGGACGCGCGCCGTCGCGTGGATAGACTCTCCCGGCTTCACCCCTGATCCCTTCCCGCCAGCGAATCGCGGAGCCAGATCCACATATGACCCAGCATGCCGACCACGAGTTCCTGTTCACCTCCGAGTCCGTCACGGAGGGGCACCCGGACAAGATCGCCGACCAGATCTCCGACGGCGTGCTCGACGCGGTCCTGACCGACGACCCCTACGGCCGCGTGGCCTGCGAGACGCTGGTGAACACGGGACTCGTCGTGGTCTCCGGCGAGATCTCGACCGACACCTATGTCGACATCCAGCAGATCGCGCGCGAGACCGTGCGCAAAATCGGCTACGACGACGCGGCCTACGGCTTCGACTGCGAGACCTGCGCGGTCATCAACGCGATCGACAAGCAGTCTCCCGACATCGCCCAGGGCGTCGACGCCGCCTATGAGACGCGTCACGACCCAGCCGACGAAGACGAGCTCGACATCGCCGGCGCGGGCGACCAGGGCATGATGTTCGGCTACGCCACGCGCGAGACCGAGGAGCTGATGCCCCTGCCGATCGCGCTCGCGCACAAGCTCGCCAAGCGCCTGGCGGAGGTGCGCAAGGCCGAGGTGCTGCCATACCTGCGTCCCGACGGCAAGACCCAGGTGACCGTCCGCTACCGCGACGGCAAGCCCGTGGCGATCGAGAAGATCCTGATCTCCACCCAGCACGCCGACGGCATCGACGCCGAGGCGCTGATCAAGCCCGACCTGTTCGAGCACGTCCTGCGTCCGGTGCTGCCCAGCGGCCTGTACGACGAGGGAGCCCTCTTGAAGAACTTCCTCGTCAACCCGACCGGGCGGTTCGTGATCGGCGGGCCGATGGGCGACTGCGGGCTGACCGGGCGCAAGATCATCGTCGACACCTACGGCGGCATGGCCCGTCACGGCGGTGGCGCGTTCTCCGGCAAGGACCCCTCCAAGGTCGACCGCTCGGCGGCGTATGCCGCGCGCTGGGTCGCCAAGAACATCGTCGCCGCCGGGCTCGCCGACCGCGTGGAGGTGCAGGTCGCCTACGCGATCGGGGTCGCCCACCCGGTGTCGGTGATGGTCGAGACCTTCGGCACCGAGAAGCTCGGCCGTGCCCAGATCGCGCAGCTGATCGACGAGCACTTCGACCTGCGTCCGGGCGCCTTCCGCGAGGAGCTCAAACTGCACCGGCCGATCTACCAGAAGACAGCCGCCTACGGCCACTTCGGCCGCGACGACCACGACTTCACGTGGGAGCGCACCGACAAGGCCGACGCGCTGCGCTCCGCCGCCGGGCTGTAGGCAGACGACTGGCCTGTTCGAGGCCGACGCACCCAGAAGGCCGGACGCGGGTCGCTCTCGCACAGTCCGACACCGCGTCTAGGGTCCATCCGTGCCCGCCATCGCCCAGGTAGAGCCGATGACCACCACCCGCGCGCTGCGTGGCCCGTTCGACTATCGCCTGCCCCAGGAGCTTCGCGGCGGCGTCGTGGACGTCGGCTCGATGCTGGTCGTGCCGTTCGCCCGCCGGCAGGTGCTCGGCGTCGTCGTCGGCCTCGCCGAGGGGAGCGAGGTCGCCGAGGAGAAGCTGCTCGCGCCGCTGCGTGCCCTGGAGCTCGGCGTCCCAGTCGAGCTCGTGGCGCTCGCCGAGTGGATCGCGGCCGAGTACTGCTCGACGCTCGCGCGCGCGCTCACGCTCGTGCTGCCCCCCGGCGCCGCGCGCCGCCTGAGCGGACGCAAGCGCCGCGCGGTCGTGCGCTCGGTGCACCTGCCCGTCGGAGCGCGCCGCCCCGAGCCGCCGACCCTCACCGATGCGCAGGAGCACGCGCTTCGGTCGCTGAGCGCGGCACTTGGCTTTCGCCGCTTCGAGCGACGCCTGCTGCAGGGGGTGACGGGCTCGGGCAAGACCGAGGTCTACCTGCGCGCGACGACGATCGCACTGGAGCAGGAGCGCGGCGCGATCGTGCTCGTGCCGGAGATCGCGCTCACCCCGCAGATCGTCGGACGCTTTCGGGAACGCTTCGGCGAGACCGTCGCGGTGCTGCACTCGCGACTGCGCCCGGGAGAGCGCTACGAGGAATGGCGGCGCCTTCGCACCGGCGAGGCGCGCGTCTGCGTCGGTCCGCGCTCGGCCGTGTTCGCCCCGATCGAGAATCTCGGCCTGATCGTGATCGACGAGGAGCACGACGCCTCCTACAAGCACGAGGGCGACCCCCGCTACGACGCCCGCGACGTGGCCGTGGAGCGCGCGCGCTGCAGCGGCGCGCTGCTGCTGCTGGGCAGCGCCACCCCGCGACCGGAGAGCTCCCGTCGCGTGGCCGGCGAGCCGCCGCCACTGCGTCTGCCGGCTCGCGTGGACGGCCGTCCGCTCCCGCAGGTGACCGTGCTCGACATGCGCGGCGATACGAGCGGCCTGCACCCGCTCACCGCGCAGGCGCTCGCCGAGGTCCGCGCCGCACGGGGCAAGGCGATCGTGCTGCTCAACCGGCGCGGCTGGTCGAACTTCCTCTCCTGCCGCTCCTGCGGGAAGGTCTGGGGCTGTCCCCAGTGCGACGTCGCGCTCGTGCTCCATGGCGCGGGAGGGCCGGCTGCGCCGGCCCGGTTACGCGAGGCTGGACGCCGAGCTACACCATCGGGACGCGGGGCTGGAGGCCCCGCTGAGCACTACTACATCGCCTGTCACCACTGCGGCCACCGTGAGCCCGCGCCTAGGCGCTGCGAACAGTGCGGCTCGATCTCGGTCGCGCGCCACGGCGCGGGCACCGAGCGCGTCCAGCACGACCTTGCCGACGCGCTCGACGGCGACGGGCGCTTTCCGGTCTTCCGCCTCGACGCCGACACCGTCGGCGTCGAGCCCGCCGCCGGCGCGGCCGCGAGAACGGGCGCGGGCGCCGGCGCCAGGGGTGGTGTCGCGACGCTGCTGCGCCGCTTCGAGGCGGCCGACTCGGGCGTGCTGATCGGCACGCAGATGGTCGCCAAGGGTCACGACTTCCCCGACGTGACCCTCGGGGTCGTGCTCGACGCCGACGCGACCCTGCGCTTCCCAGACTTCCGCGCCGACGAGCGCACGTTCGCGCTGATCGCCCAGCTCGCCGGGCGCGTCGGCCGTGGCGCGCGCGGCAGGGTGCTCGTGCAGACGATCGCCCCCGACGCGCGCGCGATCGCCTACGCCGCCGCACACGACAGCGACGGCTTCCTCGCGAGCGAGCTCGAGCGCCGCCAGGCGCTGCGCTACCCGCCCTTCTCGCACCTGATCAGGATCGTGTGCGCGGCCTCCACGACAGGCCCCACCCGCGCCGCCGCCGGCGCGCTCACGGAGCGTCTGCGCGGCGCCGTGACCCCCGGCACGAGCGTGCTCGGACCCGCCGCGCTGTTTCGGCTGCGCGGCCAGGAGCGCCAGGTGCTGGTCGTCAAGGCGCCCGAGCGCCGTCCCGCCGTACGCGCCGTTGGCGAGGCGGTTCAGCGCCTGGCACAGGCCGATCGGAGGTCGGCCAGCCAGCACCGCGGCGTCAGCTTCAGCGTGGACGTCGATCCGCAGTAGGCGTCGGGGTAGGCCGTAAGACCGCGATATTCTGTCGCTGCTGCGGAGAGGTCGACAACCTGTCATTCGAAACATCGGGGCTCGAGTTGCGACTGCCACACGCCAAGGCCGCGGGGCCATGTTTGACCGTGCAAGGCCTCGAGAAGGTCCCCGCTCCCCGTCCTCGATCGAAGTCGAGGGCGTTGCCGATTCGCAGTGCGCTCGTCGCGCTCCTCACCGCATCGCTGCTCGCCGCTGGCGCCTCGACAGCCTCGGCGGTGATCGTGCATCTCGCGAACGGCAAGACGCTCAGCTACCAACCCCTCCGCGGCCAAGGCACGGTCAAACCGTTCGACGCGTTCTTCACGAACCTCGACTATGGCGGCGGTCCGGTGATGACCTCGAACACGAACTACACGCTCTACTGGCGGCCGGCCACCGCGACCGCGTACCCGGCCGGCTTCAAGTCCGGCGTGAACACGTACTTCAAAGATCTCGAACACGACAGCTCGGGCCACGAAAACGTCGACTCGGTCGCGACCCAGTACAACAACGCCGCTGGCGAATTCGTGAAATACGAATCGAAATTCGCGGGCGAACTGGTCGACGAAAGCCCCTACCCGGCCAACGGCTGCACCCGCGCGCCGATCTGCCTCACCGATGAACAGCTCCGCGCGGAGCTCGTGAGATACATCTCGGAACACAAACTGCCCACAGACCTAACACACGAGTACTTCCTGCTTACGCCAGAAGGCGTGGAGAGCTGCTTCGAAGAAAGCGCTGAAGCCGAATGTTCGGCAAACGTCACCGAAAAAGCACATCAAGCGTACTGTGCGTATCACGGTGCCATATCCTTGGAAGGCGGCGGCGAGATAGTTTACTCGAACGATCCGTTCGTGAACGGGAAAAACTGCGACAATAAAAACCACATCAACGGCCCA
>DASQGE010000153.1:0-5551 GCA_035632775.1 Solirubrobacteraceae bacterium
CGCTCGCCCGCAAGCGCGACAACGTGGAAGGCGCCTCGCTGTTCTCGATCCTGCCGAGGCGTCGGGACGGGCGGCTGCTGAAGCTGCTGGTCGCCTACCAGATCATGTGGGACTTCCTCGACAGCGTGAGCGAGCGGGGCGCGTGCGCAGGTCCGAGGAATGGGCGTCAACTGCACCGCGCGCTCGTCGAGGCGCTCGATCCGGACGCTCCGATATCGGACTACTACCGCCACCACCCGTGGAAGGACGACGGCGGCTACCTGCTGGCGCTCGTGGAGACCTGTCGCCGCATGTGCGCCGAGCTGCCGTCCTACCGGCAGGTGCGCCAGTTGATGCTTCCGGCCGTCGAGCGCTGCGCGATACAGAGCTTGAACCACGAGCCCGAGCCGGCCCGCCGCGACGCCGCGCTGAGAGAGTGGGCCGAAGGCGAAAGCGGCCAGGAGCCGGCGCTGAGCTGGTTCGAGCTGACGGCGGCGGCTGGCGCCTTCGTGCCGCATGTCCTCCTGGCGCTTGCGTCCGAGCCATCCTGCGAGTGTCACGAGGTCTCCGCTGTATATTCGGCCTACTTTCCGTGGGTCTCCCTCGCGATCGCAATGCTCGACAGCTACGTCGATCGAGCGGACGATGCCGCGAATGGAAGTCACAGCTACATCTCCCACTACGCCACCGAGGCCGTCGCGCTCGATCGCCTCGCAACGATCATCAGACGCACTCTGGGCCACGCCCGCAGTCTCCCCAATGGCCGTCGTCATGCAGTCCTTACCGAGGGTATCGTCGCCATGCACCTCTCGATTGAGAGTGCCAACACGCCGGGACTCCGTGCGCAGACTCGTGAGCTCGCCCGAGCCGGGGGGCCTCTCACGAGGCTGCTGCTGCCGATCGCGCACCTGTGGCGCGCGACGAGACCACAGCGATTCGTATCCAGCGACGCCGACGAGGATCTCCCGCCAAGTCTACCTTTGCCGACGGTCGCACAGACCTTCGTCTTTTGGAGGTCGCCATTCGCCTACTGCGAGCAATGCCGTCGACGTCATGGAAGCCGCTTCACCCTGCGGGCGACGAGCTATCCCTTGCTCGTGATCCTGTCCGACCGGGCCGACATCAAGGCGATGTTGGACGCGCCCGCCGACGTCCTGCATCCGGGAGAGGGCGGAGCGAAGGTCATGCCGATCGTCGGCGCGAGTTCCTTCATGCTCCTGGACGGGGAGGAGCACCTGAGCGGGCGCAGAGCCGTACTCCCGGCATTGCGGAAACGCACGGTTCACAGGGAGTGCGACTGGGTGATCGATCTCGTGCGGCGTACGGTCGCGTCATGGCCCCGCGACGTCGCCGCCCCCCTGCATCCCCGTCTACGCGCCCTGACGCTGGAGGTCATCCTGCGACGGATCTTCGCGTGGCGGGAGCCCGGGTCCGAGGAGCGGCTTCGCGCACTGCGGGACCGTGTGCTCGCGATGCTGTCGGTGACCGGCAGCGCCGTGTTCCCGGTGCCCGCCTTGCGGCACGGCCCGGGACGGGTGATTTGGGAGCGCTTCCTGCGGCAGCGCTCCGACGTGGACGAGCTGATCTATGCGGCGATTGACGAGCGTCGCGCGGCAGGCGATCATGTCGGCGACCTGCTCGACAGACTGCTCGCTGCACACAACCCCGATGGCTCGCGGCAGTCATGCCTGCAAGTGCGCGACAACGTTATGACGATGCTCGTGTCCGGGCACGAGACGACCTCGGCACAACTTGCGTGGGCGTTCCAGCTCCTCGCGCACAATCCGGCGGTGCAGGGGCGTCTTATAGAGGAGATCGACGCGGGCGTGAGCGACGATTACCTGACGGCGACGATCCAGGAGGTGCTGCGCCACCGGCCGGTGTTCCTGTTCACGATCCCGCGCGCGGTCAAGCGGCCGATCGAGATCGGCGGCTGGACGTACGAGCCTCCGACGCACCTGCTCGGGTGCATCTATCTGCTGCACCACGATCCCGCGATCTATCCCGCTCCCCACGAGTTCCGGCCCGAGCGCTTCCTGGAGGGGCAGCCGAGCCCGCACGCGTGGCTGCCGTGGGGGGGAGGCCGCAGGCGCTGTCCCGGCTCGCATCTGGCGATGCTGGAGATGAAGACGGTGCTGCGGACGGTGCTCTCGAGCATGACGATCGACCCCGCGGGCAGGCGCGTCGAGCGCCCGCGCTGGCGCAGCGTGATCGTCACGCCGCACGCGGGCTCGCGCGTCGTCCTGCGCCGGCGCAAACGTAATTCTTAGCGAAGATCGGCCGGAGGCAGCGTATCTTCTCGGGCGCTGATAGCGACGTGTCGCTATTCATACGCCGTTCGGTCGATCAGTATCGTCATCTCAACATGGCGAACGAGAACGAGAGTCGGACTGGGCGTGGGGGAGGCGGGATCGCCGTCACGCTGACGACGACGCAGGTCCGGCAGGTCGTGCGCGCCGCCGGACGGGGCGAGGCCGAGCTGGCCTCGCTGCTCGATGGGTCGGCGCTGGGGGAGGGAGGCCCCCTCTCGCTGGCGGTGTGGCAGCGCCGCTACCGCGAAGAGCTGAACGCGGGCAGCGCCTCCTCTTCGCTGCTGCGCGGGCTGCTGGTGCTCGCCTGCTTTCCGCCCGACGGGAAGCTGCAGACGGTGCACTGGGTCGCGGCGCAGACGGGGATGGAGGTGAGCACGACCCACCGCTACATCCGCACGCTGCTGCTGCTCGGCTTTCTCGAGCAGGACCCCAAGACGCGCGCGTACGGGCGGGTGACGACGTGAGGGCGGTCCCGTGACGCCGGACGCGGGTGGGCGGCTCGACGGAGCCGCCGGGAAGAGGCATGGCGACGCGTCGCTAGACAGGAGGGCGCGAAGCGGTAATGATCGGCTGCGGTGGCAAGGAGAGAGAAGCCGGCCGGGTTCCGCCTTCCCGCAGCGAGGGACGGGGGCGCTCGGCGAGGCCGGGCACGGCCGCGGCCGGCATGTCATGAGACCCCGCTTTGCCTCCGTCTCTACCAGTGGCGGGCCGGGCGCTTCGCTGTAGCGTCCGGCCCGAAGTCTTCGCTGGGCCGGCGCCGCGCTTGAGGAGAGCTGGAGGTCCGTGAGCGATGTCGCCTCGCGTCAGCGCGCGCCATCCGGACACGTGGAAGATCCCCGATCTGGCGGAGCCCAGGTACTCGCAGTCGCTGGAGCGCGGAGCGGCGATCCTCGAGTGCTTCACGCCCGAGCACCCGCTGCTCGGCATCGCCGACGTCGCCGGTCGGCTGGGGATGAGCCGTTCGAGCACCCACCGCTACATGAGCACGCTGGTCGCGCTGGGATATCTCGAGCAGGGCGAGAGGCGCAAGTACAGGCTCACGCTGCGCGTCACCAGGCTGGGCATGTCCGCGCTCAGCGCGACCGGGCTGCGCGAGCACGCGCACGCGGATCTGCTCGTGCTGTCCAGCCGGACCGGCTATGCGACCGCGCTCGCGACGCTCGACGGCGCCGAGGTCGTCTACGTCGATCGCGTGCGGGGCCTGCGCCGCCTCTCCGATCGCGCCGATGTCGCGCCGGCGCCCGGATCGAGGCTGCCCGCCCACTGCGTCGCGGTCGGCAAGGTCCTGCTCGCCCATCTGCCCGAGCGCGAGCGCCGGCAGGCGCTCGTCCCCATGACGCTGCGCCTGCGCGGACCGAACACGATCACCAGCAGGGCCACGCTGCAGCGTGAGCTGGAGCAGGTGCGCGAGGACGCCTTCGCCGTCGAGGACGAAGAGCTCGCCCCCCAGCGCATCGCCATCGCCGCGCCGCTGCTCGACCACAGCGGCGAGGTGACGGCCGCGATCGAGTTGACCGCCAACACCGCCGCGATCGCGATCGAGGAACTGGTCGACGCCCTCGGCCCCCACCTGGTGGCAACCGCCGACCACATCTCCGCACGGCTGGGTTACCGGCGCGCCGGAGAGCGGTGAGGAGTGGGAAACATTCCTAGCCAAATGTAGGAAGCGCCGACTAGGCTCGTTCCGGGCTTTGTCGAGTATTAGTAATCATTCGACTGAGTCAACTGTGGGGATCGAGACGATAGGAGGCCGGAGTGCGGACCTGCATGCGCTTGCTGATGCTGTGCCTGGTGTGCTGTGTGGCGGGGCTCGCCGCCCTTCCAGCCCTTGCTGCGGAAGAAAGCTCGTCGCTGGCGAACGGGCTTGGCTCGTCCTCGTCCTCGTTCGCGCTGGGCGGTTCGCTGGTGATCCCTGGGTCGCCGAATGAAGGCGAACAACTCCGGGCCCAGGAAGAAGCGAAGCACGCCAGCCCCGAAGCCGAACGCGAACGCGAAGAATCCGAGATGGCCTATTCCGGTCTGGGGTCCGGCAAGAGCGAGGAACTGGCGGGCCGTCTGTTCCCGCGCTTGGTCAACGCGCCGGATGGTGGTGTGCCACAGTTGCCGGAAGGGGAGCGTATCGTCGGTTTCCCGTCGGATTTTGCCGCGAGCCTGGTGTCGGCCGACGGCAAGCATGGGGTTATCGACAGTCCTGCGCCGATAGCTGTCGAGACGCCGTCCGGGCGGGTCTCGGTCGATGTCAGTCCGCGCCGGGCGGGCTCGGGCTTTGAGGCCGTGACGCCGGCGGCCAGGATGCATGTGCGGGTCGGCGGCCGGTTGAGCGAAGGCGCGTCGCTGTCTGATCTTGGAGTCACGTTGACCCCCGTCACGGAAAGCGGGACGCCGCTCGAAGGCAACGGTCAAGTTGACGGGGCGAGCGTGTTCTATGGGAACAGCGAAGACGCGCGGGCCGGGTTGGTGGACGTGGACACGCTGGTGAAGCTGGACACGTATGGGTTCCGCGAGGAGACGATCCTGCGCAGCCAGCGCTCGCCGGAAAAGATCTTCTTCAAGGTGGGGCTGCCGGAAGGCGCGAGCCTTGCGCAGGACGGCTCGGGGCCGGTCCAGGTGCTCGCCGCCGGTCAGGTTATCGCGACCGTGCTTGCGCCTGGGGCGCAAGATGCAGCGGGGACCTTTGTTCCGGTGGCCGCGCGCGTCGTCGCGGGCGACACGTTGATGCTGACGGTGCCGCATCCCTCCGGCCGCTACCAGTATCCGATCGTAACCGATCCGTATGCGGTCGATCAACAGCTGATCACCGAAAGCGGTACGGAATCGAATTGGACGGAGTGGAGCAGTCCCACGCCGCCTCCGTCGGGGCCTTTCCACTTCCGTGAATTCGGTGCGCCAGGCGGCTATCTGGAAGATCGCTTCGAAGGCTCGCACGGCGCGACGGGATGGTGGGGGCGCTTTGAATACGTGACGCAGGGCACGTCGCGAGTCGGGATGTTTGCGGCTTATGTCTACGGGTCCGTGATCCCGTTTCAGAGTGAAAGCCAATACGTGAGCCGTATGACGATCGGGTCAAAACAGGGGGTGACGGAAGATGAACGTGTCGTGCCGGGCTATTTCAACGAAGAACGAGAGACTGTGTGTGCTAAACCGTGCGAAAACGTGTATGGCGGAACCGAAGGCAATCATGCCTCCTACGGCCAGTATTTCGAAAAAGAAGGCACTGACGGATTCTGGGCATTGATGGACCGTCCCGAAGTCGTCGTTTC
>DASQGE010000154.1:0-2987 GCA_035632775.1 Solirubrobacteraceae bacterium
CTTCCGAAAGCGGCCCCCACGTGCGCGTGCGCGTGCGCGCGCGGGGCCCCCGATCGGGAACACGCCCCCACCTCGCCTGCGATGGGCCCTCGAGCACGGCCCCACGCGTGCGCGGGCTCAGCCGCGCACGAGCCGCTTGTAGGTGATCCGGTGAGGCCGATCCGCGGCCGCCCCGAGCCGCGCGTGACGGTGTTCCTCATACGCGTCGAAGTTCCCCTCGAACCACACCACCCGCGAGTCGCCCTCGAACGCGAGCACGTGCGTCGCCACGCGGTCCAAGAACCAGCGGTCGTGGGAGATGATCACCGCGCAGCCCGGGAATCCCAGCAGCGCCTCCTCCAGCGCGCGCAGCGTGTCCACGTCGAGGTCGTTCGTGGGCTCGTCCAGCAGCAGCAGGTTGCCGCCCGTGCGCAGCAGCTTGGCGAGATGCACGCGATTGCGCTCTCCGCCCGACAGCTTGGCGATCTTGGCCTGCTGGTCTGAGCCCTTGAAGTTGAAGCCGGCCGTGTACTGGCGCGAGTTGACCACCCGGTCGCCGACCTTCAGCTGGTCCAGTCCTTCGGAGATCTCCTCCCATACGCTCTTGGAGGGGTCGAGCGCGTCGCGCGACTGATCGACATAGGCCAGCTGCACTGTCTCGCCCAGTTCGAGCGTCCCGTCGTCGGGCTGCTCCTCGCCGGTGATCATCCGAAACAGGGTCGTCTTGCCCGCGCCGTTGGCGCCGATCACGCCGACGATCCCCGCGCGCGGCAGGTCGAATGACAGCGACTCGATCAGCAGCTTCTCGCCGAACCCCTTGCGCAGATCGCTGGCTCTCAGCACCTTCTCGCCCAGGCGAGGTCCCGGCGGGATGTGGATCTGGACCTCATCCAGCTTGACGTCGTGCTCCTCTGCGATGAGCTGCTCGTAGCGGGCCAGGCGCGCCTTGGACTTGGTCCGCCGTCCCTTCGGGTTGGTCCGCACCCACTCGAGCTCCGCCGCGATCGTCCGCTGCCGGCCCTTCTCCGCGCGCTCTTGGAGCGCCAGTCGGGCCTGCTTCTGCTCGAGCCAGCTCGAGTAGTTGCCCTCGTATGGGATGCCTCTCCCGCGGTCCAGCTCGAGGATCCAGCCCGCGACGTTGTCCAGGAAGTAGCGGTCATGCGTCACCGCCACGACCGTGCCCTTGTACTCGGCGAGGTGGCGCTCGAGCCAGGCCACCGACTCCGCGTCGAGATGGTTCGTCGGCTCGTCCAGGAGCAGCAGATCGGGCGCTTTCAGCAGCAGCCTGCACAGCGCCACCCGGCGGCGCTCGCCCCCGGACAGCGTGTCGAGGACCGCGTCGGGCGGCGGCAGCCGCAGCGCGTCCATCGCGTACTCCAGCTGCGTGTCGAGGTCCCAGGCGTCCGCCGCGTCGATCTTCGCCTGGGTCTCGGCGAACTCCTCGGCGGTCTCGTCCGAGTAGCCGGCCGCCAGCTCGTTGAACCGGTCCAGCAGCGCCTTCTTCGCGGCGACGCCCTCCTCGACGTTGCCCCTCACGTCCTTGCTCTCGTTCAGCACCGGCTCCTGCGCGAGCATCCCCACCGTCGCCCCCGGCGCGAGCGCCGCCTCGCCCCGGTACTCCTGGTCCAGGCCCGCCATGATCCGCAGCAGCGTCGACTTGCCCGCGCCGTTGTATCCGAGCACGCCGATCTTCGCGCCCGGATAGAACGCGAGCGTGAGGTCCTCGAGCACCGTCTCCTCCGGCGGGTGGACCTTCGAGAGGTGGTGCATCGTGAACACGTACTGGGCCGACATCGCGCCGAGCAGGATAGGCGGTCCTCGCTGGCGAACCTGCCCTCGGGGACTGGGTGGAGGGGTCTCGCGCGGGCCGCATACAGTCGTCCTCACCGTCCCCACGCGCCGCCGGTCGACCGCTAACGTTGTTTGGTCATGCCCGCTTCAGTGCTCGACATAGAGCAGCATCTGCTCCTGCTGGAGCTCGAGCCGCCCTTCGACAAGCGCGACGTCCAGCTCGCGCGCCGGCGCATGGCCAAGCGCTGGCATCCGGACATCGCGCCCGCGGGTCGCCAGTTCGAGCACGAGCGCCATCTCAAGGCGATCAACGAGGCCGCCGACCAGCTCGAGAATCTCGCCGAGACTTCGCGCGGCGGGCGCGTCTCACGCAACGCCGTCCGCGCCAGCGCGGCCGCGGCCCGCCGTGAGCGCGAGGAGGCTGGCCGGCGCGCGTACGAGGCCGAGCGGCGGGCTCGCGCCCACGCGGCCGACCGCGCCAAGCACGACCCCTTCGCCAGCCGCGTCCCCGACCACTCGGTCGTGCACCGCTACGCGCGCTGCCTCTCCTATCCCGAGTGGGGCGTGGGCACCGTCGCCGGGATCTACTTCACCGGCGATCCCACCGGTGAGGACGAGGTCCAGCAGTGGGCTCGCGTGCGCTTCAGCCACGGCATCCGCACGGTCCCGGCCGGGAGCATGCGCTTCGTCGACTTCTCCAAGCCCGACCCGGCCTGCGAGCGAGTCGAGCGCTTCATGATCGCCGCCCAGCGCGCGATGGCCGAAGGCGAGTTTGAGCTCGCCGCCCAGCGGCTGGTCTACGCGCGCGAAGCCGAGCCGCGCAACGTCGCCGTCCTGCGCCTGATGACGCTCGCCTTCTGGCAGGCGGGCAACCTCGACGCGGCGGCGCGCTCGGTGCGCGACTGGGCGCGCGTGGACGACTCCCGTCCCGCCGCCCACCGCTTCGCGGCGCGCATCTACGAGGACATCGGCGCGATCGACCTCGCCGAGGAGGCCGCCGGACGCGCCGCCGATCGCGGGCCCGCCGACGCCGGCGCCTGGGAGCGCCTCGGCCGTCTGCGCCTGCGCCTGCTCGACCGTGAGGGCTCGCTGCAGGCACTGGAGCGCGCGCTCAGCCTGGGGGCCGACGGGGAGGTCAAGGACCTCGTGGCGCAGGCGCTCGCGCTCGAGCCGCGCGGTGTAATTTCAGTGGCCTGAGAGATGTTCCGGTAGGCGCA
>DASQGE010000155.1:0-33381 GCA_035632775.1 Solirubrobacteraceae bacterium
GATCAACAAGGCGTTCCCGTGGATCGCGCTGGCGAGCCTGGCGCTGCCGTTTTTGCTCCGGCTCGCCCTCGGCGCGGGCGCGCTGACGGCCGGGCTGAGCGCGCTGCTGTGGGCGGGGCTGGTGCGGATCTTTTTGGTGCACCACATAACCTGGAGCATCAACTCGATCTGCCACTTCTTCGGCACGCGCAGGTTCGACACCGGCGACGAGTCGACGAACGTCTTCTGGCTGGCGCTCCCGTCGCTGGGCGAGGCTTGGCACCACAACCACCACGCGTTTCCGCAGTCGGCGTTCCACGGGCTGCGCTGGTACGAGCTCGACCCGTCGGGCTGGCTGATCCTCGGCTTGGCGAAGGTCGGGCTGGCGTCGGAGGTCGTGAGGGTCACGCCCGAGAAGGCCAGGGCGAAGCTGGCCACCGCCAAGCCGGCGATCGACACGCCGGGCTCCTGAGGGCTCGCGCTCGGTGGCGCCGGGCGCGCCCTCGCGGCGCTACCGTCCGGGTATGAGCGCGTCCTCGACGCCTGCCGGGACAGACGAGCCTGTCGCCGTCAAGCCTCGCCTGCGGGGGGTCTCCCACCAGTATGCGTTCGTCGTGTCGATCGGGTGCGGCGTCGGGTTGATCTTGGCGGCGTCGGGCGGGCGAGCGCGTGTCGCGGCGAGCGTCTACGCCGTCGCGGTGTCGGCGCTGCTGGGCACGAGCGCGCTTTATCACCGGGTGACGTGGCGGCCGCAGGTGCGCCCTTGGATGCGCCGGTTGGACCACGCGATGATCTTCGTGCTGATCGCCGGCACCTACACCCCGGTGGCGCTGCTCGCGCTGAAGGGATCGCTCGCGAGCACGATCCTGATCGTCGTATGGGCCGGGGCTCTGGGCGGGGCGCTGTTCAAGCTCGTCTGGATCGACGCCCCGAAGTGGGCGCTCGCGGCCGTCTACGTCGCGCTCGGCTGGGTGTCGGCCGCGATCTTCGGAGAGCTGCCCGCGGCGATCGGCTGGCTGGGCGTCGCCGGGCTCGCGGCCGGCGGCCTCCTGTACACGATCGGGGCGATCGTCTACGCGAGCGAACGGCCCAACCCGGCGCCGAAGGTGTTCGGCTACCACGAGGTCTTCCACGCGCTCGTGATCGCCGCGGCGGCGCTGCACTACGCGGTCATCGCCTTCGCGGTGCTGCCGCGGGGCTGAGCTGAAGTCGGCTGTCGCTCCGCTCGGCCGACCTGGGTTGCGCACTCTGTGTCGCTTCGCTCGACCGACCTGGGTTGCAAAGAGTCGCCTGTCGCTTCACTCGGGCAATCCAGGTTGCGCACGTCTGTGTCTCTCCGCTCGACCGACCGAAGTTGCGATCGTGTGTCGCTTCGCTGGGCCGCTAGGTTGCGAAGAGCCTGCGACTCGGGCACATGCGCGCGAGCGCGCACTCCCCGCATACGGGGCCGCGCGCGTGGCAGGTGCGGCGGCCGTGGCGCAGCAGGTTCACGTGCAGCTCGAGCTCCTGGCCCGGCGGGGTGAGCGCGAGCATCTGGTCGTGCAGCTCCGTGAACGGCGCGCCCGGACGGAGCAGTTCCAGGCGCATGCCGACGCGCGAGACGTGCGTGTCCACCGGCACCTCGCGCAGGCCGTACGCGAACAGCAGCACGCACGCCGCCGTCTTGCGGCCGACGCCCGGCAGCGCGACGAGATAGTCGCGCGCCTGCGCGATCGGCGCCTCTTTCAGCCAGTCGAGCGAGAGATCGCGCGCGGAGGTCGGCCCGCCCACCCGATCAGGGCCGCCGCTCGGGGGCACTCCGCCAGGAGGGCCGGGTCGGGCTGCGTGGCCGCTGGGTGGGTCAGCGGATCGGACCGCGATCGCCTTCAGGATCGCCTTGATCCGCGCCGACTTCACCTTCGAGATCCCGCCCGGCCTGATCGCCCGCTCGATCTCGGAGACCGGTGCGCGCATCACCGCCTCCCACCTCGGAAAGCGCTCGCGCAGGCGCAGATAGGCGACGTCCCGGTTGCGGTCGTTCGTGCTCTGCGACAGCACCGTCAGCACGAGCTCGGCGATCGGGTCGCCGTGCGGCTTCATCCGCGGGATTCCGTACACCGCGCGCAGGCGTTCACGCACGCGTATCACCCGCGCGCGCGTCGGGGGCTTCCAGGCCGTGGACTCGCCGTGCCGTCTCGCAGCGCCCGCACGCATCGGGACTGACCCTAACCGTTAAGGGTCCGTAGAAGAATATCTTGGGGCCCGAGGCGGCCGTTCCGCGGCACCAGACACCACCCACGATGCTCGACGTGCCATCAAGCACGCCTGCGCTCGCGTGCGTCGTCTGGCACTCACGGCCCGACCCCCTCAAACCCCAATCTCTTCTCCTACGAACCCTGACCGCCCAATCCGGGTCGTCGCGTCCGTGGCCGGCGGCGCTACGGCTGTAGACGTCACCCACAAACTTGCCTACCACCCAAAGCCCGAACCGCTCTGCGCGGCGCCCTTATGATCTTCGCCGCATGCCCGAGGTCCACGATCGCCACGGCCTGCTCGACGAGCTGCCCGTCTTCTGGCGCGAGGCGCCGGTCGATGGCGCGCTCGCGGGCGCCCCGCCGCTGTACCTGCACGGGGTGCCGACCAACTCCGACGAATGGCTTCCGTTCCTCGCGCGCACCGGCGGTCTCGCGCCCGACCTGCCCGGCTTCGGGCGCTCGGGCAAGCCGGGGCACTTCGACTACACGATCGAGGGCTACGCCGCCTTCATCGAGCGCTACCTCGACCTCGCCGGCGCGGCCCGCGTCAGCCTCGTGGTCCACGACTGGGGCGCCGTCGGGCTCGCGTTCGCGCAGCGCCACCCCGAGCGCATCGCCCGCCTGGTCGTGATCAACGCCGTGCCGTTCCTGCCCGGCTACCGCTGGCACCGCACCGCGCGCGTCTGGCGCACCCCGCTGCTGGGCGAGCTGGCGATGGGCGCCACCACGCGCACCGTCCTGCGCCTCTCCTCGCGCGAGTCCAACGCCACTCCGGGCCCGCTCCCCGACGCGTGGCTGGACATGGTGCTCGACCACTTCGACCAGGGCACCCAGCGCGCGATCCTGCGCCTGTACCGCAGTTCCTCGCCCGGCGTGCTCGCGGCCGCCGGCGCGCGGCTGGCGGAGCTGTCGATGCCCTCGCTCGTCGTCTGGGGCCTGGCCGATCCGTACATCCCGGCGCGCTTCGCCCGCGCGTACGCCGGCGCGCTGCCCTCGAGCGAGCTGCTCGAGCTCCCCGACGCCGGTCACTGGCCATGGCTCGACCGCCCGGACGTGATCGACCGGGTCGCCGGCTTCCTCGGCGGGGGCGCCGAACCGGAGTAGGCGATGGCCTCGCCGGCGCTGGCAATAAAGACGCCGCGCAGATCGCGGGCGCGCCTGGACGTGGCGCCCTGGGCGCTGGCCGTGGCGGTGGTCGCACCGCTCGCGCTGGCCTACCTGCTCTTGCAGCCGCCCGCGGGGGACCTGGCGGCCGCCACCTACCGCAGCGACCTGTTCGCCCGCGCCGGCTTGCAGCTGCGCGATGACGGCTGGTACGCCGTGCACGGGCACTACCTGCCGGGATACTCGATGCTCTCGCCCGCGCTGGGGGCGCTGCTGGGCGTCTACGCGGTGCTGTCGCTGTCCGCCCTCGCCGCCGCCGCGCTGTTCGGGCTGATCGCCCAGCGGGTGTTCGGCGGGGCGGCCGCGCGCGTGGCGGCCGGCTGGTTCGCGCTGGGCTTTGGGGTGGGGCTGCTGTCCGGGCGCGTCCCTTACGACCTGGGTTTCGCGATCGGCCTCGGCTCCGTGCTCGCGCTGATGGCGGGGCGCACCGGCGTCGCGCTCGTCCTCGCGGTCCTGACCAGCCTCGCCAGCCCCGTCGCGGGGGCGTTCCTGGCGCTGGCGGGCCTGGCGCTGGCGAGCACGGCGCTGGGGGGCCCGGCCGACGCGCCGGCTGCGGGAGGGAGCGGCGCCGACGATGGCGATCGGCGCCCGCGGGCAGCGCCCGGGGAAGGGCTGGCCCTCGCCGCCGCCGCGCTGGCGCCGATCGCGGTCCTGGCGCTGGCCTTCCCCGAAGGCGGCTGGGAGCCGTTCGCGCCGTCGGTCTTCTGGCCGGCGCTGGCCGGGGTCCTGCTGATCGCCCTGCTGTTGCCGCCGGGCTCGCTGACGCCGCGCGCGCGGCACGTCGTGCGCGCGGGGGCCGCGCTGTACGCGCTGGCGCTGATCGGCTCCTTCGCGCTGCACACCCCGGTCGGGAGCAATTCCGCGCGCCTGGGAGCCCTGCTCGCCGGTCCGCTGCTCGCCGGGGTCCTCTGGGATCGTCACCGCCTGATTCTGTGCCTGCTCCTCCCCGTGCTGCTGTACTGGCAGATCGAGACGCCGATCAACGACGAGATCGCGCTCGCCGGCGATCCCTCCGTCCACGCGGCCTACTACGCCCCCCTGCGCGCGCAGCTGCGCGGCCTCACCCACGGCGGGCGCACGATCGTGGAGGTGCCCCTGACCGGCTCGCACTGGGAGGCCGCAAACCTGGCCGGCCACGACGGCATCGCCCTCGCGCGCGGCTGGGAGCGCCAGCTCGACACACGCTACGCCAGCCTCTTCTATGGGCCGCGCCTGCGCCCCTCCGCCTATCAGGCGTGGCTGCGCGCCAACCGCGTGGCCTATGTGGCGCTGCCCGACGTGCGCCTGGACGAGGCCGGCCGCGAAGAGGGCGCGCTGATCGCCCACGGCCTGCCGTATCTGCACGAAGTCTGGCGCTCGTCGCATTGGCGGCTGTATGCCCTCGCCGCCCCTTTGGGGCCCACGTCCCGATATCTGCCGTCAACCCACCATCTACCGTGACGTGGGCCCTCACGCTAGGCTTCTCGACGATGCTCGCCCGCGCTCGTGTCCTGCAGGCGCGCCTGTTGCCGCAGGGATGGCTCGACGTGCTGCGCCAACTCGCGCTGTTCGCGCTCGCGTACCTCGGCTACCGGCTCGTGCGCGGCCTGGTCGAGGGCGATGGGGGAGCGGCCTTCGCGCACGCGCGCGACCTGATCTCGATCGAGCGCGCGACGCACCTGTTCGTGGAGCCCTCCGTGCAGGCGTGGGCGTCCGGCAGCCGCGCGCTGATGGACTTCTCCAGCTGGCTCTACGTCAACGCCCAGACGACCGTCACGGTGGGGGCGCTCGCGTACCTGTACGTGCGCCACAACCGCAGCTTCTACTTCGTGCGCAACATGTTCATGATCGCGATGTTCATCGCGCTCGTCGGCTACACGGTCTTCCCGACCGCGCCGCCGCGGTTCATGCCCGAGTGGGGCTTCATCGACTCGGTGTCGGACTTCACCGGCGTGCGCGTCTCGCACGCCAGCGCCTCGATGAACGCGCTGTTCAACCCCTACGCCGCCGTGCCCTCGATGCACGTCGCGTTCGCGCTGATGATCAGCTTGCCGCTGACGCGCCTCACCCGCCGGCGACCCGTGCGCGTGCTCTGGCTGCTGTACCCCTTCCTGATGGCGTTCGTGATCGTGGTCACCGCCAACCACTTCATCCTCGACGCACTCCTCGGCGCGCTCACCGCCGGGGCGTCCGCGTACGGGGCGAGCCGGCTGGCCCGCGCAAGACCGGCCGCATGGCGCTTCTACGGCGCAGCGCCGGCCCATGCCCGGATGGGCGGCTGGAGCGCGCACCCCGGCGCCGCGCCGGCGTTTGCGAGCGCTCGCGAAGGGACGAGCGGGTGAGCGAGCCGGAGCGCTCCTCGACGGTGATGACCCCCCGTCGCCACGAAGGCCCCCGCCGCTCCGGGCGCGGCGCCTACCGCGCGCGGCGCCCGCGCCCGCGCCCGCGCGCCCCGATCGGCGCAGGCGAACGGCGCGAGCTGATGCGCAACGCCCTGATCGAGTCGCGCCTGACCCCCAACGCGATCTCGCTCACGGGCCTGGCGCTGAACCTGCTCGCGGCGGCGCTCGTATGGGAGCGCCTGTTCTTCCTCGGCGGGATCGCGTTCATCGTCGGCTCGACGATGGACACACTCGACGGGCGCTACTCGCGCATGTCCGGCAAGGGAACCCCGTTCGGCGCGTTCCTGGACTCGACGCTCGATCGCGTCGAGGAGGGAATCGTGCTGGCCGCGGTCGCCGGCTACTTCGCGCTGCACGGCCAGCGGGTCGCGGCCGCCGCGGTCGTCGTCGCGGTGCTCGCCTCGCTGATGGTCAGCTACACCCGCGCGCGCGCCGAGGCGCTCGGCGTGGAGTGCAAGGTCGGCATCGCCACCCGTCCGGTGCGCGTCGTGATCCTCTCGATCGGCCTGCTGTTCGCGCGCGGCGCCTCGCTCGGCGACTTCGCGCTGCTCGCCCCGGCGGTGTACGTGCTCGCGGCGCTGAGCACCGTCACCGTGGCCCAGCGCATCCTCCACGTCCGCCGCGAGCTGTCTGTATATAGGCTCTCGGGATGACCATCAACGACAATGGCGCTGCCCGCTACCAGCGCGAGGCGGTCCGCGTGGCGATCATCGGCGTCGGCAACTGCGCCTCGGCGTTCGTCCAGGGCATCCACTACTACCGCGACGCCGACCCCGCGCAGCGGGTTCCCGGCCTGATGCACGTCGACCTCGGCGGCTATCACGTGCGCGACATCGAGTTCACGGCGGCGTTCGACATCGACTCCACGAAGGTCGGCAAGGACCTCGGCCAGGCGATCTGGGCTGGGCAGAACAACACGATCAAGTTCGCCAAGGTCCCCAAGCACCTCGGCGTGCCCGTCCACCGCGGCATGACCCACGACGGACTCGGCAAGTACCTCAAGGAGAAGATCACCAAGGCCCCGGGCGAGACCGCCGACATCGTCAGGATCCTCAAGGAGACTCACACCGATGTGGTCGTCTCCTATCTGCCGGTCGGCTCCGAGCAGGCGACCAAGTGGTACGTCGAGCAGATCCTCGAGGCCGGCTGCGGCTTCGTCAACTGCATCCCGGTGTTCATCGCCCGCGAGGACTACTGGGACAGGCGCTTCAAGAAGGCGGGACTGCCGATCGTGGGCGATGACATCAAGTCGCAGGTGGGTGCCACGATCGTGCACCGCACGCTGGCGCGCCTGTTCGCCGAGCGCGGCGTGGAGATCGAGCGCACCTCGCAGCTCAACGTCGGCGGCAACATGGACTTCTACAACATGCTCGAGCGCGAGCGGCTGGAGTCCAAGAAGATCTCCAAGACCAACGCGGTCACCTCGATCATGGACCACGAGCTGCCGGCGAGCGACATCCACGTCGGCCCGTCGGACTACGTGCCCTGGCTGACCGACCGCAAGTGGGCGCACATCCGCGTCGAGGGCCAGGCCTTCGGCGACGTCCCGCTGAACGTCGAGCTCAAGCTCGAGGTGTGGGACTCGCCCAACTCGGCGGGGATCGTGATCGACGCCGTGCGCTGCTGCAAGCTCGCGCTCAATCACGGCGTCGCCGGCCAGCTCGACGGACCGAGCAGCTACCTGATGAAGTCGCCCCACAAGCAGCGACCCGACGAGCAGGCCCGCGCCGACACCGAGAAGTTCATCGCCAAGTACGCACGCAAGCCGGGCACGCGTCCGAAGGCCAGGAGCGGCGCGACAGCAGCCTGACCGATGGCGCTCTCGGAGCGGTTCTCGATCGCCCATGTGACTCCCTATCCGTGGGAGGCGCAGGAGAACGTCCTCAACGCGCATGTGCGCACCGTCGCCGAGCGGCTTTCGGCGCGCGGGCACCGCGTGCTGATCCTCGCGCCGTCGCGCTCGCAGGAGCGCGTACGCGTCTCGCGCCGCGCGCTGCGCGCTGCGCGGGGGCACGCAGAGAGCCTGCTCGACGCGACCGACGCCGGCGATCCTTCGGTGATCGCGGTCGGCGAGGTGCTCGACGTGGGAGCGGCGTCCTCGCGCAGGCGCACGCCGGCGCTTCCGATCGACGTCGCGCGCACGATCGAGGAACTGCTGAGCACGGTGCCGCTCGACTTCGTCCACGTGCACGAGCCGTTCGCGCCGAGCACGTCCAACGCGGCGCTGCGCCACTCGCGCGCGCTGAACGTCGGCTCCTTCCACGCGCCCAGCGAGCGCCTGCTGCTTGCGCTGATGGCGCGGCGCTTCGTCGAGAGCTTCTTCGGACGCCTCGACGCGCGCACCGCCGGCTCGTCTGCGACGGCCGAACTGATGGAGCGCCACTTCCCCGGCGACTATCGCCTCGTTCCGTCCCCGAACGCGGCGGGCCGGAGCGGCGAGGGCGACGGTTCCGACGAGGAGCCCCGAGGCGGCCGGGGTGACGGTCCCGACGAAGGGCCCGGAAGCGGCTGGGAGCGCACGGTCGATCAGCTGGAGGAGATCTACGCCGACCTGGCCGCGCGCCGGCACGACCCCGACGGGGACCCACAGCTGCGTCGGCGACTGGCGGGACGCCCGCTGATCGACGTCGACCTGCACATGCACACCGACCACTCGCACGACTGCGCGACGCCCGTGGAGGTGCTGCTGGCGACCGCCCGCGAGCGGGGACTGGGCGCGATCGCGGTGACCGACCACAACGAGATCTCGGGCGCGCTCGCCGCCCGCGAGCAGGCGGATGGCGCGGGCATGAAGGTGATCGTCGGCGAGGAGGTCAAGACGGCCGATCAGGGCGAGGTGATCGGGCTGTTCATCGAGGAGAAGATCCCCCGCGGCATGGGCCTGCAGGAGACCGTCGCGGAGATCAGGCGCCAGGGCGGGCTCGTGTACGTGCCGCACCCATTCGACCGGCTGCACGCGGTCCCGGACTACGAGCACCTGCTGAAGATCGTCGGCGACGTCGACGCGATCGAGGTGTTCAACCCGCGCGTTGCGATCGGCGCGTTCAACGAAGAGGCGGCGCGATTCGCCGCCAAGTACCGGATCGTCGCCGGCGCCGGCTCGGACTCGCACGTCGCCCAGGGTCTCGGCTCGGTGCGGATCAGGATGCGCGACTTCGACGGGCCGGTCGAGTTTTTGCAGTCGCTGCGCGACGCCGAGATCGTCACGCGGCCGACCAGCCTGCTGTACGTGCAGGCGCTCAAGTTCCTGCAGACGCGCGCCACTCCGCCCTCCGCGCGCCGGGCCAGCCGCGCACGGCGCGTCAAGCGCGCGCTGGGCGGCAGCCGCAAGTAGTGGTGCAGCGCCAAGGACTAGTCGCGCGGCCGTCAAAACCCCTGGGGTCGATGCCTGCCACCGACGACGAGATCCGCGAGAAGTACCTCGAGCGCGCCATCCGCGAGCTGAACACGCTCACGCGCGAGCTCCAGGCGTGCCCGCACTGCCCGCGCGGCAACCTGATGCCGGTTCTCGGCTCCGGCCATCCGCAGGCGGACGTGATGATGCTCAAGTACGCGCCGCTGCCGTCGGAGATCGAGGAGGGCGTCGCCTTCTACGGGCGGGCCGGGGGCGCCTTGATGAAGTCGCTCAAGCGCCTCTCGATCGACCCGCTCGCCGTGTACGGCACGCTGTGCGTGAAGTGCCCCCTCTCAGACCCTTCGCTCGCGGACTTCGCCTGCGTGTCGCGGGTCGTCGAGGAGATCGCGATCGTGCAGCCCAAGGTCGTCGTCGTGATGGGCGCCGACGCGCTCGCCGCGCTCGCCGAGATGGACATCCCGCTCGCGCGCGAGCTCTTGCCGCGCTTCGGCGAGATCCAGCAGCTCACGCCGACGATCGACGCCCTGTACGTTCCCAACATCGACGAATCGCTCGACGAGCAGGACTCCAAGCGCGCCTTCTGGGCGTCCTTCCGGACGCTGGGCGACTGGTACGCGGCGCAGCCGCCTTATTGAGACAAGCCCTGCCTGGCCGAAAGATAAAGACAGAGAAGTTATACATTCAAATTTTTTCTCCGTATTACAGCTGTAATACGCAACTGAAAAGAACAATGTCCACTATCGGCCCGAGCACAGCCAGGTCGATGTTCTGTCACAGAGTGAGCACGATCTTGCCGAGCTTCCCGCCTTCGGCGAAGCGCTCGTAGGCGGCGGACGCCTCCTGCAGGGGATAGGTCGCCGCGATCGGCACGCGCAGGGCTCCGGAGTCGAACAGGGGCAGCACCTCGCGCTCGAGGCGGCGCGCGGCGAGCGCCTTCTCCTCGAGGGGACGCGCCCGCAGTGTCGAGCCGTGCACACGCGCGCGCGCGGCCATCAGCGCGAGCAGGTTCAGCTCGGTCTTCGCGCCCGCCGAGACCCCGATCACGACGATCCGCCCGCCGGTCGCGAGCGCGCTCATGTTCTCGGGCATGTTCGGCGCGCCGACCAGCTCCAGGATCACGTCGAACGGACCCCGCTCGGCGAAGCCCTCGGGCGCGACCGCCTCCGCCCCCAGCTCGGAGACCGGCTCGCGCAGCTGCGCATCGCGCACCGTCGCGGTGACGCGCGCGCCGGCTGCTCGCGCGAGCTGGATCGCCGCCGTGCCCACCCCGCCGGCGCCGCCGTTGACGAGCAGATGCTCGCCCGGACGCAGCCCGGCCTGCGTGAAGACCGCGTCGTGGGCGGTGGTGAACACCTCGGGGACCCCGCCCGCGGCCGGCCAGTCGAGCGCGGCGGGGACCGGCATCAGCTGGCGCTCGTGCACGACCGCGAGCTCGGCCTGCCCGCCGCCGCCGACGATCGCCATCACCCGCTCGCCCTCGGCGAAGCGTTCCACACCCGGGCCGAGCGCACCGACCTCCCCCGCCAGCTCGAGGCCGGGGATGTCCTGCGGCGAGCCCGGCGGCGCGGGATACAGCCCCCTGCGCTGCATCATGTCCGCGCCGTTGAGCCCCGCCGCGCGCACCCGCACCAGCACCTCGCCCGCGCCCGGCTCGGGGTCCGGGTGCTCCTCGATCACGATCTCCTGCTCGCGGATGGTGACGGCGCGCATCGCGCGAGAAGCCTACCCGCGCGGAGCGGGTCGAGGGCCAAGCAGGTCAAGGACGCAGGGAGCGTGGCGTACCGATCGGCGATCGACGGATCACCGATCGGCCAGCACGCGAGTGACCGAGGACGCCGACCGATCGGAGATCGTCCAGCGCCGGCCATCGGCCCGCTCGAGTAGCGCGACGCACTCGATGTGGTGAGTCTGGGGGAACATGTCGACGGGGCGCACCTTCTTCAGAGCCCAGCCGGCCTCGACCAGCTCGGCCGCGTTGGGGGCGAGGGTGGTGGGATTGCACGAGACGTACACGATCCGCTTCGGCGCCGCCTCGATGATGCGGCTGACCACTTTCCTGGAGAGCCCTGCGCGGGGCGGATCGACGACGAGCACGTCGGGGCGACCGGCGCGCGCCATCAGCTCCGGCAGCGCCAGCCGGGCGTCGCCGGCGAAGAAGCTGGCGTTCGTCACCTCGTTGCGGCGGGCTCCCGCGATCGCGTCGGAGACGGCCTGCTCGGCCAGCTCGATCCCCCACAGCTCGCCCGCACGCGGCGCCAGCGTCAGCGCGATCGTCCCGATCCCGCAGTACAGGTCGTACACCCGCTCCCAGCCCTGCAGCGCCGCGTACTCGGCGACGACGCCGTACAGCAGCTCGGCCATCTCGGTGTTCGTCTGGAAGAACGCCTCCGGCGAGATGCGCAGGTCGAGCTCGCCGAGACGCTCGGGCAGCTCCGCTTCGCCCCACACCAGCTCCGTCTCCCCCCCAGCGGTCGTCTCGGCAAGGCTGCGCGAGCGCGTCCACAGCACGCCGCTCAGATGCTCGCCCAGCTCCTCGCTCAACGCGAGCGCGAACGCGCCGGCGTCCAGCTCGCCGTCGGTGCTCACCAGCCTGATCTGCAGCTTCGGGCCCGTGCGCCGGCCTTCGCGCACGACCAGGTTGCGCAACCGCGCGCGCCCGTCGGGACCGGGATCCGTGCTCCTCGCGCTTCGGTCTCGCGCGCTCAGACCCTGCTCGCGGCACCAGCGCAGCGCGATCTCGCGCGCGCGGTTGCCCAGCTCGGACGCGAGCATGCAGTCCTCGATCCCCACGACCTCCTTCCAGCCCCCCGGCGCGTGAAAGCCGCACACCAGCTCGCCCCGCTCGCCCGTGCCGAACGAGTACTCGAGCTTGTTGCGATAGCGCCACTCTTCGAGCGCCGGCACGATCTCCTGAAGCTCGAACCCGTCCAGGCGTCCCAGCCTGCGCAGCGCGTCGTCCACCTGCGCGCGCTTGACCTCCAGCTGGCGCCCGTAGGGCAGCACCTGCCACGCGACGCCCGGGTGGTCCGCACGCGCGGGAATCCGCTCGGGGCTCGGCCGCAGGATCGCGGTCGCGTATGCGCGCGCATAGCTGCGCTTGCGCCGGCTGACGGTCGCGCGCACGCGATCGCCCGGCATCGCGCCGGCGACGAACACGACATAGCCCTCCTCGCCGAGCCGCGTGACGCCCTCGCCACCGAACGCCAGCGACTCCACCTCCAGCTCCAGCTCGTCCCCCGGCCGCGGCCGGGCCGGGCGCTCGCCCACGGGCTCCCCCGCGGACTCGCCCCCGCCGGGGCCATGGGTCGTGACGGTGACCGGCTTGGTGCTCATGGCGCCGGCGAGGCGCCGGGCACGGGCGCGACGAGCAGCTCCAGCAGCGCCTTCTGCGCGTGGCGGCGGTTCTCCGCCTGATCCCAGATCCGCTGGCGCTCCCCGTACAGCACCTCCGCGGAGATCTCCTCGCCGGGGTGCGCGGGCAGGTCGTGCATCGCAAACGCGCCCGGCGCCGCCTGGTCCAGCAGCGCGTCGTCGATCCTGTAGGGATCAAGCGCCGCCCGGCGCTCGGCGGCGGTCGCCTCGTCGCCCATGCTCACCCATACGTCGGCGTACACCGCCTGCGCCTGCGCCACCGCCTCGCGGGGATCCGTGTACAGCGTGAGCGTGCCCCTCGCCCCCGCCGGCTCCGGCAGCGGGGCCTGCACGTCCAAGGTGTAGCCGGAGGGCGAGGCGACCGCGACGTGCATGCCGGCGAGCATGCCGAGCAGCGCCAGCGAGCGCGCGACGTTGTTGCCGTCGCCCACATACGCGACGCGCACGCCCTCCAGCGAGCCATACGCCTCGCGCAGGGTCATCAGGTCGGCCAGCGCCTGGCACGGATGGTGCAGCGCCGTGAGCATGTTCACCACCGGCGCCTCGCTGTGCTCGGCCAGCTCCCGCAGCATCGCGTCCGGCCCGGTGCGCACCCCCACGACCGCCACGTGCCGGGACAGCACGTACGCCGTGTCGCGCAGCGCCTCGCCACGGGAGAGCTGCAGCTCCTCCGCGCGCAGCACCACCGGCCAGCCGCCCAGCTCGTGCACCCCCACCTCGAACGAGAGTCGCGTGCGTGTCGAGGGCTTCTGGAAGATCAGCCCGACGCTGCGCCCCGCGAGCGCCCGCGAGGACAGGGGCGCGTCCTTCAGCTCGAGCGCGCGGTTCAGCAGCGCATCCAGCTCTGCCGCCGTCAGCTCGGCGCCGGTGAGGAAATGGCGTGCCATGGAGCGGCCAGTCTAGGTCAGCTCGACAGGGATGGCCGACCGGCCCGACCGACTGGCCCGGCCGACTGGCGGGTCCTCTAGGCTGGAGGCGACATCCGTCGAGAAAGGATCGTTCGATGAGAAGAGGCCTACCCGCCGTCGTGATCGCCTGCTCCGCGCTGCTGTTCGCGGCGGGCTGCGGGTCGAGCAGCTCCAGCTCCACCCCAGCCACCACCTCGAGCGCCTCCGGCACCTCGACCTCGGGCGGTCTGAAACCGAACACGACTCCCAAGTACGCCTCCCCGTCCTCCTCCTCGCCGGTGCAGAGCGGGCTCGTGCAGGTCGCCTACCGCAACATCGCGATCGCGCCCGACACGATCAGGGTCAAGGTCGGCAGCACGATCAAGTGGACCAACTACGACTCCGTCGAACACGACGTCACAAGCGAAGGCTCCACCGCAAGCTTCGCCTCCAAGAAGTTCGGCGAAGGCGGCACCTACGAGATCAAGGTCACCAAGCCGGGGATCATCCACTACAAGTGCACGATCCACCCGACGACGATGAACGGAACCATCGAAGTCGTTAAGTAGTGCTCGGGCCGGCATCCAGCCGGCCCTTCTGAATGAGACGAGAGCCCTCCAGGCCCTCGTGACCGGGCCTACGGCCCTGTTGAAAGGGCCTCAGTCGAAGTCCGGCGTGCCGGCTTCGGGGGTCGAGGCGGTGGCGTAGCGACGCTTGGGGATGCGGCCCGCGAGGCGGGCCTCACGGCCCGCCTCGACCGCTGCGCGCATCGCGCGGGCCATGCGCACCGGGTCCTGGGCGCGCGATATCGCCGACGCGGCCATCACCGCGTCGCAGCCCAGCTCCATCGCGATCGTGGCGTCCGAGGCGGTGCCGACGCCCGCGTCGAGCACCACCGGCACGTCCACGGCCTCGCGGATGAGGCTGATGTTGTACGGGTTGCGCACGCCCATCCCGCTGCCGATCGGCGAGCCGAGCGGCATCACCGCCTGGCAGCCGACGTCGACCAGGCGGCGCGCCAGCACCGGGTCGTCGGTCGTATACGGGAGCACGACGAACCCTTCGTCCACGAGCTCCTCGGCGGCGCGCAGCAGCTCCGGCGCGTCGGGCAGCAGCGTGTCCTCGTCGCCGATCACCTCGAGCTTGATCCAGTCGGTCGCAAACGCTTCGCGCGCGAGCTTCGCGGTCAGCACGGCGTCACGCGCGGTGCGACAGCCCGCGGTGTTGGGCAGCAGCTCCACGCCCGCGTCCGCGAGCACGTCGATCAGCGACCCTTGTGGAGATCGGGATCCGTCCACCCCCACCCGGCGCAGCGCGACCGTCACCAGCTCGCTGCCGCTGGCCGCGATCGCCGCGGCCATCAGCTCGAGCGACGGGAACCCCCCCGTGCCGAGCAGCAGTCGCGAGCGCAGCGTCCTGCCGGCGATCGTCAGCGCGTCCTCGCCCGCGGAGGGGGCGGCGTCCGGCGGCGCGCCGTTGCGCTGACCCGTCGCGGCGATCCCGGTCGGCTCGGGCACGACACCCATGCCCCTCATCATCCTCCCTGCATCGCCGTCAGCACCTCGACATGCGCGTCCTCGGCCAGCGCGAACGTCTCCCATCGCGCTCTCGGCACGACCTCGCCGTCGACCGCCACCGCCACGCCACGCGCCTGCGCGGTCAACCCCAGACCCGCCAGCACGCTGGCCAGCGTCTCGCCCGGCTCGAGCTCGGCGCTCTCGCCGTTCACGACGATCACGAGCCCGCTCCGGGGTGAGCAAGACTCCCCGCCTGCGGCTCGCGCGTGGCGGCCGCGAAGCGATCGGGCGCGCAGGCGGCCAGGAACGAGTCGGACCGCTCCGTCGCCTCGCCGGTGAGCGTGGCCAGCACCAGCTCGGCCGTCAGCGGGGCGAGCAGTATCCCGTTGCGGTGATGCCCGGTCGCCCAGGTCAGCCCCTCCAGCGCGCCTGGTCCGACCGCCGGCGCATTGTCGGGCGTGCCGGGGCGCAATCCCACCGTCAGCTCCTCGATCCGAAGCTCGTCGATCCCCGGCACCAGCTCGCTCGCGTCGCGCAGCAGCTCGTACACGCCGCCCACCGTCGGCTCGAGCTCGAAGCCCTTCTCCTCGACCGTCGCCCCGAGCGCGTAGCGGCCGTCCGCGCGCGGCACCACATAACCGCCCTCGAAGCGCACCACACGCCCCAGCAGGCCCGGGCCGGCCGGATCGCGCAGTCGCAACATCTGGCCCTTCACCGGCCGCACGGGAACCAGCGCGTCGTCGGGCAGTCCCGCGATCTGCCCCGTCCACGCGCCCGCGGCGAGCACGACCTGCCCGGCCGACACCCGCTCGCCCCCACGCAGGACCACGCCCGTGACCCGCCCGCCGGCGCCGTCCAGGACGAGCGATTCCACGGCGGCGTGCTCGCGGATGGGGACCCCGCCGGCCTCACACGCCTTCCGCAGCGCACCCAGCGCCAGGCGTGGATCGACCGAGTGATCGTCCGGCGCTTCCAGCGCGAGCCGCACGGTCGGCGCGAGTCCCGGCTCGCGCTCGCGCGCGACGCTCGCGCGCAACCGCTCGGCGCGCAATCCCAGCGACTGCCGGAACGCGAGCTGGCGCTCGAGCTCGCGCGCCTCGTCCTCGTCGCGCGCGAGGATCAGCGTGCCGGTCTGCGACAGGCCCACGCTCTCGCCCGTCGCCTCCTCCAGCTCGGCCGCGAACCCCGGCCACATCTCCGCAGAGCGCAGACCCAGCTCGAGCAGCCTCCTGCCCCCCTCGCCGAACTCGGCCTCGGCCACAGGCGCGAGCATTCCCGCCGCGACATACGAGGCTCCCCGCCCGGTCCGGTCGCGCTCGAGCACAGTCACCGACATCCCTCGCCGGCGCGCGCGCCAGGCGGCGGACAGACCGACAATCCCGCCGCCGACCACCACAACGTCCACCTTGGAGCCGTTTGCACCAGCCATCAGGTTGATGCTAGCCCCGTGTCAGACTTGCGGTCGATGGCCCACCCGCAAGCCGTGCCCGACCCCACCGGCGAAGACCGCCGCGCGCGCCTCGCCGCCGCGCGGCTGTACCTCGTGTGCCCGCCCACCACCGCCTCCGGCGGCGGCGGCGATCGCTCCACCAACGGCGGGCGGAGGCTCGCCGAGCTGCTTCCCGCGGCGATCGCCGGCGGCGTGGACGTCGTGCAGCTGCGCGAGAAGGCCCTGGACGACGACGAGCTGCTGTCCGTCGCGTGTCGCGCCCGGGAGCTGTGCGAGCGCCTCGGCGCGCTGTTCATCGTCAACGACCGTCCCCTGCTCGCGCGCGAGTGCGGCGCCGACGGAGTCCACGTCGGACAGGACGACATGGGGGTGGCCGAGGTTCGCGGGCTGGTCGGCCCCGACATGCTCATCGGCCTCTCCACCCACGCGCCGGCGGAGATCGACGGTACCGACCCCGCGCTGGTCGACTACATCGGCGTCGGCCCCGTCCACGCCACCCCCACCAAGCCGGGACGCCCGGCGGTCGGGCTCGACCTCGTGCGCCACGCCGCCGCTCACGCCCCCGTGCCGTTCTTCGCGATCGGCGGGATCGATGCGGACAACATCGGCGAGGTGGTCGCGGCGGGCGCCTCGCGGGTGTGCGTGCTGCGCGCGATCGCCGCCGCCGAGGATCCCGAGCGCGCGGCGCGCGAGCTGCGCAGAGCGCTCGGCGGACGCCCATCGGAGAGCTGAGCATGCCGCAGCCGACTCGCGGCGAACGTGCTCCGGAGCGAAGCGCCGGGGACGCCGCGCGCCCGCGCGAGGATCGCCCCATCGCCCGCGAGCCGCGCGAGGAGCGCGCGCGGGCCGCGCTGGCTCCGCTGGCCCCGGGCGAGCGCCCCCCCGCGCTGCTCGTCGGGGTCGTCGCCGCCGCCGTGCTCGCCGTCGGCGTGGTCGTCGGCGCGCTCACGATTCACGGTCTCAGCCGCCACGGGGGCTCGCTGCCCGGCGGACTGTTCATCGCCTGTGTCCTGGCGCTGCTCGCCTGGGGGATGTACCGGCGCCGCTACTGGGCGGTGCTCGGCTTCGAGGCGCTGCTTGCGTTCCAGATCGTCGTCACATCGCTCGCGCTCGTGGTCGCCTCGACGCTGCTCGCCGCCGGTCTGTGCCTGATGTTCATCGTGCTCGCCGGCTGGCTGTTCTGGAAGCTTGTGCGCGTGATGGGTCGTATCCAAGCCGGTGAACGATAGGCTCCGCCTCCAGATGGAGACTTCCTATGACTGCATCGTCATCGGCTCCGGGCCTGGTGGCTATGTCGCCGCGATCCGGGCCGCCCAGCTCGGGAAGAAGACCGCCGTCGTCGAGAAGGACAAGGTCGGCGGGCGCTGTCTGAACTACGCGTGCATCCCCGCCAAGGCCGTGCTGCGCTCGGCCGACCTGCTCGGCGAGATCCGGGACGCGGGGGAGTTCGGCCTGCGGGTCGCCGGCGTCGAGGTCGACTACGGCGCCGTGCAGGACCGTCGCAAGAAGGTCGTCTCGACGCTCACCTCCGGCGTCGGGGGCCTGCTCAAGAAGAACGCCATCGACCTGATCGAGGGAGAGGCGTCGCTGTCGCCCCCGGCCGGCGGCGGCAACGGCAGCGCCGGTGGCCCCATCCGCGTGCGTGTCGGTGACCGGGAGATCGCCGCCGCGACCGTGATCCTCGCCGCCGGCTCGACGCCGCGCGCGATACCCGGCGTCGAGCTCGGCGGGCGCGTGCTCGGCACCGAGGAGGCCTGGGCGCTCGGAGAGCTGCCCGCGCGCCTGGCGGTCGTCGGGGCGGGCGCCTCGGGCGCGGAGATCGCCTCGGGCTTCGCTCGCCTCGGCAGCGAGGTGCTGCTGCTGGAGGCGCTCGACCGCGTGCTCCCCGGCGAGGACGCGGACATCTCGCGCCTGGTCGAGCGCGGCCTGAAGCGCCAGAACGTCGATGTGCGCACGAGCACGCCGATCGAGTCCATACAGCCGTCCGACTCCGGCGTGAGCTTCACCTACGGCTCCGACTCGGCCGAGGTGGACTACCTCGTGATCGCCGCCGGCCGCGGCCCGGACGTGCAGGCGCTCGGCCTCGACGGGGCGGGCGTCGAGCTCGACGAGCGCGGCCTCGTGCGAGTCGACGGCGCGATGCGCACGACCGCGCCCGGCGTCTACGCGATCGGGGATCTCGTCGCCGGGCCCGCGCTCGCCCACAAGGCCTCCGACGAGGGCATCATCGCCGCCGAGGACTCCGCCGGCCTGCCGACTCACCCGCTCGCCTACGTCGACATCCCGCGCGCCACCTTCTGCACGCCGAACGTCGGCTCCTTCGGCCTGACCGAGGCGCAGGCGCGCGAGCAGGGCCACGACGTCGTCGTCGGCAAGGTCCCCTACGGCGCGGTCGGGGGCGGCACCGTCTACGGCGACCGCACCGGGCTGGTCAAGCTCGTCGGCGAGCGCTCCTACGGCGAGCTGCTCGGCGGACACATCGTCGGCTCGCGCGCGACCGAGCTGATCCAGGAGCTCGTAAACGTGCGTGCGCTCGAGGGCGGCTACGCGGAGGTCGCCCGCATCGTCCACGGCCACCCCACCCTGTCGGAGGCCGTCATGGAGGCCGCACGCGCCGCCGACGGCTGGCTGATCCACGGCTAGGCGGCTGGTTAGCCTCGGCGAGATGACCGCGCCGGACGCCGCCTTCTACTTCGACCTGGGCAGCCCCCTCGCCTACCTCGCGGCCGAGCGCGTCCTGCACGTGCTGCCCGGACCGGCCGAGTGGCAGCCGGTGCTCGCGCGCGCGCTGCCGAGGGCCGAGTCGTTCGAGGCCTGCCGCTGCCGAACGGAGCAGGACGTCGTCCGCTCGGAGATCGAGCGCAGCGCGCGTACAGAGGGGCTGCAGCCGCTGAAGTGGCCGAGCCCCTTCCCGTTCGACAGCGCGCTGGCGATGCGCGTCGCCACGTACGCCAAGTCGATCGGCCGCGCCGTCCCCTTCGCGCAGGCGGCCTTCCGCCAGGCGTTCGCCGGCGGGCGCTCCCTGGCGGAGCCCGACAACGTCCTGATCGCCGCCGCCGCCTGCGAGATGCACCCGACCGCCGTGCTCCGCGGCGCCGAGCTCCGCGCGGTGCGCGAGCAGCTGCTCCAGACCACGATGCGCGCAGCCCGACTGGGGGTGGACGACGTGCCCGCCGTGGCCGTGGGAGAGCGGGTGTTCGGAGGCGAGCGCTGCCTCCAGGATGCCGCGACCTACATGCGCGAGAGGACGCGCGGGACCGGCTCGAGCGGAGTCGCCCCCACGAGCCCCACCCCCGCGAGCCCAGACACAGGAGTCGCCCCCACGAGCCCCACGGACACGAGCGCCGCCCTTCCGAGCACCGCCCATGCAAGCCCCACAGCAACCAGCCCCACGGACACGAGCTCCGCCCCCGCACCATGAAGGCCAACCGCGCCTACCGCCTGATCGTCACCCGCGGCGGACTCGCCCCGGCGCTGCTCGCCGACACCAGCCGGGTCGATCACATCGAGGTCGTCGAGATCGACAGCGGCGAAGTCGTGCTGTTCTGGGACCGCCCCCCGCAGGCCGCCTCGCGCCTTGCCCGCGCGCTGCGCGCCGACCTGTCCGGGCTGCAGGCCGAGGAGTTCATCGCGCGCTGGGCTACCGTGGAGCACTGATGCCCAGCCTGCCGGAGCCCGACGTCGCCCGCGAGTGGCTGGCCACGATGGCGCTGATCCGCCGCTTCGAGGAGCGCGCCGGGGAGATGTACGCGCGGGCCAAGATCGGGGGATTCCTGCACCTCTCGATCGGCGAGGAGGCGACGATCGTCGGCTCCGCCCGGGCGTTGCGCGAGCAGGACTACCTGATCTCGACCTACCGCTCGCACGGTCACGCGATCGCGCGCGGCACCCCACCCGAGCGCGTGATGGCCGAGCTGTTCGGACGCGTCGACGGCTGCTGCTCCGGACACGGAGGCTCGATGCACATGTTCGACTTCGAGCGTCGCTTCATGGGCGGCTACGCGATCGTCGGCGGCAACCTGCCGATCGGAGCGGGCATCGGGCTGAGCAGCGACTATCTCGGCCACGACGAGGTGACGTTGTGCACGTTCGGGGACGGCGCCTCCAACCAGGGCACCTTCGGGGAAACCCTCAACCTCGCCGCGCTGTGGCGCCTGCCGGTGGTGTTCATGGTCATCAACAACCAGTTCGGGATGGGCACTTCGCTCGTCCGCCACTCGGCCGTGACCGACCTGCAGCGCAAGGGCGAGTCGCTCGGCGTTCCCGGAATGCGCTGCGACGGGATGGACGTGCTCGACACCTACACGGTCGTCGGCGAGGCGCTGCGCCGCGTGCGCGAGGACCGCAGGCCGCTGCTGGTCGAGGCCGTCACCTATCGCTTCCGCGGCCACTCGATGGCCGACCCCGAGGAGTACCGCACGAAGGAGGAGGTCGCGCAGTGGCGCGAGCGCGACCCGATACCCCGGTTCGGCGACGAGCTCCAGCGCGCAGGCGTCCTCGACGAGGCGACCCGCGAGCTGATCGAGCGCGAGGCGGACGAGCGCGTCGAGCGGGCGGTCCAGTTCGCCGAGAACTCCCCGTTCCCGGCGCCCGATTCGCTGTACGAGGACGTGTACGTGCTCGACGACCAGGTCCACGGGCGGTACCACGGATGACAGAGCTGCGCTACCGCGAAGCCCTGAACGCCGCGCTGCACGAGGAGCTTCAGCGCGACGAGCGCGTCGTGCTGCTGGGCGAGGACATCGGCGTGTTCGGGGGCGCGTTCAAGGTGACCGAGGGCCTGCTCGAGCAGTTCGGCGAGCGCCGCGTCCGCGACACGCCGATCTCGGAGAACACGATCGTCGGCATCGGCGTCGGCGCGGCGATGACCGGCTTGCGGCCCGTGGTCGAGCTGATGACGATCAACTTCTCGCTGCTCGCCTTCGACCAGATCGTCAACCACGCCGCCCACATCCGCTACATGTTCGGCGGCCAGGTCTCCGTGCCGCTGGTCATCCGCATGCCGCAGGGCGCCGGCCACCAGCTCGGGCCGACCCACTCCCACTGCCTGGAGGCCATGTTCCTGCACGTGCCCGGACTGCTCGTCGCCGTCCCCGCCACCCCCGCCGACGCGAAGGGGCTGTTGAAGGCCGCGATCCGCGACGACAACCCCGTCATCTTCATCGAGCACGAGTCGCTCTACGGCGTCCGCGGCGAGGTGCCCGACGGCGAGGACGCGCTCGTGCACTTCGGCCGCGCGCGCATCTGCCGCGAGGGCTCGGATGTGACGATCGTCGGGGTCTCGCGAATGGCGCACACCGCCGAACGGGCCGCCGCAACGCTCGCCGACGAGCACGCCGTCCAAGCCGAGGTGATCGACCCGCGCACGCTGCGCCCGCTCGACCTCGACACGATCCTCGCCTCCGTGCGCAAGACCAACCGCTGCGTGATCGTCGAGGAGGGCTGGCCCCACGGCGGCGTCGGCGCGAACCTCGCCGCGCTGATCGCCGAGCACGCCTTCGACGACCTCGACGCGCCCGTCGCGCGCGTCTCCGGCGCCGACGTGCCGATGCCCTACTCCAAGCCGCTGGAGGACATCGCCTACCCGCACGAGCCCCAGATAGTGCGCGCCGCGCTGTCCGTCGTCGGCGCGGCCGCCGAGGGGACCCCCTGATGGCCGAGCTCGTCATGCCCCGCCTGTCGGACACGATGGAGGAGGGCACGATCCTGCGCTGGCTGATCGCCGACGGAGCGACCGTGCGCCGCGGCCAGGAGCTCGTCGAGATCGAGACCGACAAGGCCACCATGATCTACGAGTCCGATCTAGACGGCCTCCTTGCGATCGTCGCCGCCGAGGGCGACACCCTGCCGGTCGGGGCGGTCATCGCGCGCGTGGGCGAGACCGAGGCGACCGGCGCGCCAGACGCCCCGGACGCGGGCGGGACGCGTGCCGAGGCGCCTGCGCCATCCGCGGGGGAGCCGGGCGCGGCCCCCTCGGCGCCTCGGGCCGAGCCCGCGCGCGAGGCCGTGCCGACCCCGGCCGGCGCGACGTCCGACATCGCGCGGGAGGGCGAGCGCGTCAAGGCCTCTCCGCTCGCAAGACGGCTCGCGCGCGGCAGCGACGTGGACCTGCGCGCGCTCACAGGCACCGGCCCGGGTGGGCGCATCGTCAAGGCCGACGTCCAGGCCGCTGCCTCAGCGGGTCCCGCCACCCCGCGCGCCGAGACCGTCGGCGCGGGCAAGCCATCCTCCGCCGCGATCCCCGCGCCTTCGCCCGCCGCGGCCCCTCCGCCCGCCGCGGGACTCGCCGGTGTGGCCACGGCCAAGGGCGAGACGACCGAGATCGAGCTGTCCCGCACCCAGCAGACGATCGCCCGGCGCATGGCCGAGTCGAAGGCCACGATCCCCCACTTCGTGCTCCAGGCCGACGTCGACATGCAGGAGTGCGTCGCCCTGCGCACCGAGCTGAAGAAACTAGCTCCTCATCTCGACGCTCCGCCGAGCGCCGGGCCACCGGCGGCTGCCGGCACGGGTGAGGCGACGCCGACGTACAACGACATGGTCGTCAAGGCCTGCGCCCTGGCCCTGCGCGAGCACCCGCGCGCGAACTCCAGCTACCGCGACGGACGCCTCCAGCTGCATTCGCGCGTCAACGTCGGGGTGGCGGTCGCCGTCGACTCCGACGAGCCCGCCGGCGGCGCGCTGATCGTGCCCACGGTGTTCGACGCCGACCTCAAGTCCCTGGGAGAGATAGCCCGCGAGACCCGCGCACTGGCCGCGCGCGTGCGCGACGGCTCGATCACGCCGCCCGAGCTCGGCGGCGGCACCTTCACGGTATCCAACCTCGGCATGTTCGGCGTCACGAGCTTCACCGCGATCATCAATCCCCCGCAGGCCGCGATCCTGTCCGTCGGCTCGCTGGGTCCGAGGGCCGTCGCCGGCGAGGACGGGCAGATCATCGCCCGTCACGAGATGACCGTCACCCTCGCCTGCGACCACCGCATCCTGTACGGCGCCGACGCCGCCCGCTTCCTCGCGCGCATCCGCGAGCTGCTCGAACGGCCCGCCTCGCTCACGCTGTGACCCGGGGCCCAGCGCTACGCTGAAAGTCCGATGAACATCGGCTCCCCCGAGCACCCCGACGACGAGCTGCTCGTCTGCAACCTCGGCACCGTCCCCTACCGCGAGGCCGTTGCTCTGCAAGAGCGCATCCGCGCGCGCCGCCTGGCCAAAGAGCTGCCCGACACCCTGCTCCTGCTCGAGCACCCGCCCGTCTACACCCGCGGGCGGCGCTCCGCGGACGGCGAGCTGGGGGCACACAGCCCGGACGGCTGGGTCGGCGAGGACTTCTACCGCGCGCGCGGGATCGACGTCGTCGACACCGACCGCGGCGGGCGCGTCACCTACCACGGCCCCGGCCAGCTCGTCGGCTACCCGATCATGCGCGTCCACGACATCGGCGCCCACCTGCGCACGATCGAAGCCGCGATCGTCTCCGCGCTCGCCGACTACGGCATCGAGGGCCGCTCGCGCTGCGCGGAGGGCCCCGACTACACCGGCGTCTGGGTCGGCGAGCGCAAGATCGCCTCGATCGGCGTCCACGTCTCGCGCGGGATCGCCACCCATGGGTTCGCGGTCAACGTCGAGAACGACCTCGACCCATTCACCTGGGTGATCGCCTGTGGCCTGCCCGACGTGACGATGACCTCGATCGCCCACGAGCTGCCCGCCGATCGCACGATCGACCCGGACGATGTTCGCGCGCGCATGTCCCGCCACTTCTGCGACGCCCACCGCCGCCGCCCGCGGCTCGTGTCGCCAGAGCAGCTCGACCTCTCGCTACAGGTGATTTCCGTATGAGCGCCACGCGCTCGCGCGCGAACCCGGGCGGCATGGACGTGCTGCGCGTGCTCGGCCCCGACGTCAGGCCGCTGCGCGAGCGCAAGCCCCCGTGGTTCAAGGTGCCCCCGCCCGGCGGCGAGCGCTACCGCGAGCTGACCGAGATGATCCGCTCGGAGAACCTCCACACCGTCTGCCAGGAGGCCGCCTGCCCGAACGTCGGCGAGTGCTGGGAGCGGGGCACCGCGACGTTCATGATCCTCGGCGACACCTGCACCCGCCGCTGCGGCTTCTGCAACGTCAAGACCGGCAAGCCCACCTGGAACGACCCGCTCGAGCCCGCCCGGGTGGCCCGCTCGATCGCGCGCATGGGCCTGCGCCACGCGGTCATCACCTCGGTCGACCGCGACGACCTGCCCGACAAGGGCGCCTCGGCGTTCGTCGGCGTCATCCGCCAGGTCCGCCGCCAGGCGCCGTGCTGCCGGATCGAGGTGCTCACCCCCGACTTCCAGGGCCAGGAGATGCCCCTCGCGAAGGTCATCGCCGAGCGCCCGGACGTGTTCAACCACAACGTCGAGGTCGTCCCCCGCCTGTACCCGCTCGCGCGGCGCGGCTCGCAGTTCCAGCGCTCCTGCCGCGTGCTGCGCCTCGCCTCAGAGCTGGGCGAGGGCGAGGTCGTGGCCAAGTCCGGCCTGATGGTCGGGCTCGGCGAGAGCCACGAGGAGATGCTCGACGCCTTCGCCGCGCTGCGCGAGAGCGGCGTGCGGGTGCTCACCGTCGGCCAGTACCTGCGCCCGTCCGAGCGCCACCTGCCGGTCGTCCGCTACTGGCACCCGGAGGAGTTCGCCGCGCTGGAGCGCGGGGCCTACGAGCTCGGCTTCGAGCACGTCGCCGCCGGCCCGCTCGTGCGCTCCAGCTACCACGCCGACCAGCACGTCCCGCAGCCCCGCGCCGGTGTCGGTCCCCTGGCGGCGCACGGGTAGGGTCCGCGGATATTCCCACTGAAGGACAACATCCCGCGGGAGCGCCTCCCGCTGGCGACGGTCGCCCTGGCGGCGATCGACGCGGCCGCCTACCTGCTCGCCCCAGGTCACGGCGGACTCGTCTCGGTCCTGCTTGACCTCCTCTTCCTCGCCCTGCTCGGACCGAGCGTCGAGCAGGCCCTCGGCCGGGCACGCCTCTGCGCCTTCTGCCTGCTCGCCGGCCTGCTCGCGCTGGCCGCCCGGACCCTCGTCCACGACGGCTCGCCCACCCCCCTCCTGTTCGGCGCCACCGGCGCGATCGCCGCCGTCCTCGGCGGCTACCTCCCGCTGTATCCGCGGGCGCGGGTCATCTCCCTGGTCGTCGTCCCCTTCTACGTGACCATCGTCGAGCTCCCCGCCGCTCTGCTCCTGGGAGGATGGCTGCTCGCGCAGGTCATCCTCGGCGCGGTCGGACTCGAGCGCGACCTCGGCGCCGGCGCCGGCCCCCACCTCGCGCACGTCGCCCCCTTCGCCTTCGGCCTGCTGGTGATCTGGCCGTTCGCCAAGCGCCTGCGCAAGCCCGAGCCGCCGCGCCTGCCGGTGTACTGAGGAGACGATTCGCCTGCGATCGCCCACGCCACGATCACGCCGTCCGCGATGACCCTGCGCCACGCGCCCCCCGCATGACCCGCCTGCTCGTCCTCGGCGTCGCGCTGGTGTTCATCGCCGGCTTCGCCTTCCTCACCCTCAGCGCCGTGTCCCAGCAAGGGTTTACCCTGGCAAGCGCCGTCTCGATCTTCGTGCTCGTGCTGCTCGCGGTCGGGATCGTCGGCGCGCTCTTCAACCCCCCGCGACGATGACCGGATTCGCCCGCGCCCCAAGCCCTTGCTCATGACGATGAGTCACTCCCCGTTCATGACCCCCGAGGACAGCCGCCGCCGGCGCGAGGGGGCCCGCGCGCGCCGACGCGCCCGCAGGCGCGCGATCGCGACCGGAGCGCTCGCGCTGGCGATCGTCGCGGCGCTCGTCGTGATGGCGCTCGCGCGATCCGGCGGCGCCCACGACTCCTCCGCGTCCACCCATGCGCGCCGCCACGCCCGCACGGCCGCGGTCTCCGCGCCGGCGCGCTCCCCCGCCGGCCTGCCGCTCGGCAGGGCGGCGCTGACGCTCACGGGAACCGGCTCGCCCGCGCGGGACCCCGTGCGAATCCCCTTCCACCACCCCCCGCGCGCCGGGCTGCTGTTCAACCTCGACACGGGCCAGGTCCTGTGGCAGCGCAACCCCTATGAGCGCTTGCGCATCGCCAGCCTGACAAAGATGATGACCGCGCTGTTGACCGTCCGCTCGGCGCCGCCGGACGCGTCCGTGCTCGTGACCAGGCAGGCGGTCGAGTCGGCCGGCTCGAAGGTCGGCGTGCTGCCGCTCGGCAGGCACGTGCGCCTGGAGACGATGCTCTACGGCCTGCTGCTGCCCTCAGGCAACGACGCCTCGATCGCGCTGGCCCAGCACATCTCCCACAGCGTCGCCCGGTTCGTGGCCCGCATGAACGCCGAGGCCGCCAGGCTGGGGATGGGCTGCACCCGCTACTCCTCCCCGTCGGGCTACCTCGATGAGGGCAACTTCTCCTGCGCCGCCGATCTCGCGCTGCTCGCGCACGTCGACCTGCAGCAGCCGCGGATCGCCAAGGTCACGCGCACCTACAGCGCGATCCTGCCGTTTCCGATCAAGGGCGGCAAGCTGTACCTGTACAACAACAACCCGCTGCTCGTCTACCGCTACCCGGGCGCCACCGGCCTGAAGACCGGCTACACGCTCGCCGCCGGCAGGTGCCTGGTGGCGAGCGCCGAGCGCCACGGCGTGCGCCTCGGCGTGGTGCTGCTGAGCTCGCCCGACCCCGGCGTCCAGGCGCGCCAGCTGCTCGACCGCGGCTTCGAGGGCGTCTATGACCAGCGGCCCGTCCCCGAGCCGCCGATGCCGGCGGGGGCGTAGCGCCGATCCTCGCGGGGGGCCGATCCCCGCGGGGGCGTAGGCGAGGCCCTCCCACGCGCGACGCGCGCGTCCCAGAGGTAGTACCGTTCGTCACAGATAGATTGACTGGTCAGTCAACCAGGGCGAGCGACGCAAAAGGAGCAGCTGTGGATCTCGATGACACGCCCGAGCAGGCCACATACCGCGCCGAAGTGCGGTCCTGGCTTCAGCAGCACTCCTCGCAGGCGCCGGTACTGAAAGGTCCGGGAGCGATCGAGGATGAGGACGAGGTGATCGTCGCACGGCGTGCCTGGCAGGGCAAGCTCGCCGAGGGCGGCCTGGCGGGCGTGACCTGGCCGAAGGAGTACGGCGGCCAGGGACTCGGGCCGATCGAGCAGGTGATCTGCAACCAGGAGATCGCCGCCGCGAGGGTGCCCGGGATCCTCGACGCGATCGGCGTGGGCATGCTCGGCCCGACGATCATCGCCCACGGCGACGACGAGCAGAAGGGGCGCTACCTCGGTCCGATGCTCCACGGCGACGAGGTCTGGTGCCAGCTCTTCTCCGAGCCCGCGGCCGGCTCGGACCTGGCGGCGGTGCAGGCGCGGGCACGCCTGCAGGACGACGGCAGCTGGAAGCTGAGCGGCCAGAAGGTGTGGACCACCAACGCGCAGTTCGCCTCCTACGGCCTCCTGCTGGCGCGCACCGACGCCGACGTGCCCAAGCACAAGGGCCTGACGATGTTCATCGTGCCGATCGACGCCGAGGGGGTCACGGTGCGGGGCCTGCGCCAGATCTCCGGCGAGGCCGAGTTCAACGAGGTCTTCTTCGACGAGGTCTCGCTCGATCAGGGCGCGGTCGTCGGCGGAGTCGGAAACGGCTGGGGCACGGCGCTGACGACGCTGATGTTCGAGCGCGTCACGATCGGCCTCGGCGGCGAGGGGCTCGGCTACAACTCGACCCGCTTCGCCGCAGCGATCGCCGGCGACGAGCACGCCAGGCGCGACCCGCAGGTGCGCCACCAGCTCGGCGAGATCGTGAGCGAGCTGCTCGCGGTCAGGTTCACCGGCTACAGGACCCTGACCGCCCTGCAGCGGGGCCAGATCCCCGGCCCGGAGGCCGGCCTGGCGAAGGTCACGATCGTCAGCGGCGCGATCAAGGCCGGCGATCTGATCGCCGACGTGCTCGGCCCGGACGCGCTCGGCCGGAGCAGCGAGTGGGCCTACATGATCTCGTTCCTGCCCGGCCTGAAGTCCGCCGGCGGGACCGAGGAGATCCTGCGCAACACGATCGGCGAGCGCGTGCTCGGCCTGCCGCCGGAGCCGCGGCTGGACAAGGGCATCCCCTTCTCGGAGCTTCGCTCGAAGGAAGGAGCAGCGGCATGAATCTGGCCCTGTCGGACGAGCAGGTGTTCCTGCGCGAGGCCGCGCGCGGCGCGCTGTCGCGCTTCCAGACGCTTGAGGCCGCCCGCGAAGCGCTGGACGGCGACGAGGCCGCCCTGCCCGACATGTGGCCCGCCGCCCGCGAGGCCGGCTGGCCGGGCCTCTTGATCGACGAGGCCCACGGCGGCGCGGGGCTGGACGCGTTCGACGCGATGCTCGTGCTCGGCGAGTGCGGTCGCGTGCTGGCCGGGATACCGCTGCTCGGGCACCTGCCCGCGACCGCGATCCTCGGCGACTGCACCGGCGCGGGGGAGCTGCTCGGCGCGCTGGCCACGGGCGAGCGCAGGACCGCCTACCTGCCGGCGAGCCCGCCGAGCGACGTGGACGGGCGCTGGAGCGTGGACCCGCGCGGCGGCCTGCAGCGCCCCGCCGTGCCCACGGCGACGAGCGACGGCGACGGGACCGCGACCCTCAGCGGCGAGCTCGCGTTCGTGCCGGACGCCCCCGGCGCGGATCTGCTCGTGGGCGTCGCGCTGCTCGACGGCAGGCCCGTCGGCGTCGCGATCGAGTCCGACGCGAGCGGCGTGAGCGTCCAGCCGACGACGCGCTACGACGCGACCCGCTCGCTCGGACACGTCTCGCTGAAGGACGCCCCCGCGACCGTGCTCGACGCCCCCGAGGAGGCGCTCGCCGCCGCCTGGCATCTCGCCCAGGCGCTGATCGCGGCCGAGTCGCTCGGCAGCGTCGAGACCGCGCTGGACGTGTCGGTGGCGTACGCGAAGGAGCGTCACACCTTCGGCCGCGCGATCGGCTCATACCAGGCGGTCAAGCACTCGCTGACCGAGGTCCTGCGCCAGCTGGAGAACGGGCGCTCGCTGCTGTACTACGCCGGCTGGGCGCGCAAGGGCGCGCCGGGCGAGTTCGCGCTCGCAGCCGGCGCCGCGCGCTCGGTCGCCGGGCGTGCGCTCGACCACGCAGCGCGCACGATGATCTCGGTGCACGGCGGCATCGGCGCGACCTGGGAGCACGACGCGCCGCTGTACTTCAGGCGCGCCCAGCTCTCCAGGCGCCTGCTCGGCGGCACCGCGGCCGCGACCGACCGGGTCGCCGGCGAGGTGATCGCGCAGGCCGCCGCTTGAGCGCAGCGAGCACAGGCGCGCCGTAGGCGGCGTGCACGGCCGCGACCATCGCCGGTTCGAGGCCGCAGTCGATGCAGAAGCGTCCGCTCGGAGGCGTCCTCGGCGCTCGCGGCTCAGATCCCGAGCACGCGGCGGATCAGGCGGTCGAAGGCGCCACTCGGCAACAGCGCGCGCGCGAGCACCATCCCGCGCGCATCGCTCCCGATCAGGTAGCGCGCACGCGGGCGCCGCGCGGTGAGCGCACGCTCGATCGTGGCGGCGACGCGCTCGGGGGGGACGCCGCGGCGCTCGGTGTCGTCCAGGACCTTCGCGAACGCGGCCCGCGCGCTCCCGTACTCGTCGTGCAGCTCCGGCGGGACCTCCAAGCGCTCGGCGGTGGCGCGGGCCTTGTCCCAGATCGGCGTTTTCACCCCGCCCGGCTCGACCAGCGAGACCGAGATGCGCGAGCTGTAGAGCTCCCCGCGCAGGGCGTCGCCGATCGCCTCGATCGCGTGCTTGGACGCCGCGTAGGGACCGTTGAAGGGCACCGAGACGCGACCGCCGACGGAGGACACGAGCACGATCCGCCCGCGCGCGGCGCGCAGCGCTCCCAACAGCGCCCGGGTGACGGCGACCTGGCCGAACACGTTGACCTCGAACTGCATCCGCCACTCCTCCGGCGAGACGAGCTCGAGCGGTCCGCCGACGCCGATGCCGGCGTTGTTGACCAGCGCATCGAGCCTTCCCACCGGCGATCCGTGACCGCCGCCCGCGGCGGTCCGCTCGCGCACGAGCTCGGCCGCGGCTGAGATCTGGGCGGCATCGGTGACGTCGAGCGCCAGCGGGACCACCGCGCCGCGAGCGCCTGCGAAACCGCCGCCGGCCACCCCTTCGGCGGCCTCGGCGGCGAGGCGTTCCCCGGCCGCGGCGTCGCGCACGCCCGCGAGCACCGTCCAGCCGGACGCGGCGAGGCGCAGCGCCGTCGCGCGACCGATGCCGGTCGAGGCGCCGGTGATCAAGGCCGTCGGCACAGTGACGCGACCCTAGCGGACAGCGCGCCACGCGGATCAGAGACACGGGCGCTCCAGCTCGTCAGAGGCGAGCGCCGCGCCTCTGACGCGCCGGCGATGGGAGCAGTCTCACCGCGCGGTTAGCCAGCGCTTAGGATCCGCGTCGATGGTTCCGCGCGTGGTAAAGGGGCGCTCAAGCGCGGCTTGCGCGGCGATCGCATGCGCGGCGATCGCGGTCCTCGCCGGTTGCGGCTCGAGCGCGAGGAGCAAGTCCAGCGCGCGCGCCGGCGCCAATCCCCTTGCGGGTCAGGCGACCCCGGGAGGCTGCGCCGCGACGGTGCTCGCGACGCTCGGCAAGGTCGCGATGCGCGTCTACCACGAGGGCGTCGCCGGCGAGCGCACCGGGTCGGCGCTGTACTCCATCGCGCACTCGATCCCCCTGCGCGAAGCGGTCGAACATGACGACCCCGCGGCCGCCCAGGCGGCCGCGCGAGCGTTGGTCGCGACCGGGCACATGACGAACCTGAAGGTGATGCGCGGCGCCCAGACGCTGGCCGACGCCGGCGGCCCGAACGCGCTTGCGCCCCTGCGCGGGAGCGTCCTCGACGCTTCGGGCTCGCCGGTCGCGAGCTTCCTCGCCAGCGTCTGGGCGGACGAAGGCTTCGTCGCCGAGACGGACGGCATCGCCGAGGGCATGACCGCATTGCGCCAGAACGGGCGGAGCATCGCCGGGTCCTTCGCGCTGCCCTCCGGCGAGCTGCCCGCGCAGGGCGCGCTCACGGTCAAGGGCGTCCGCTACCGCTACACCTCGTTCCCGGCCGCCGTCTTCCCCGCGGGCCGGCTGCAGGTCTACGTGCTGAAGCCGGCCTCCTCGATCCACAAGCTCTGCGGCCCGACCGCGCGGGACACGGTCGTCAACACGGCCAGCCGCGTCGCGAGCCTCATCTACGCGGGCGAGGCCGGCCGGCGAACGCTCCCGCAGATCCGTCGCGTGCAGCGCAACCGGGCGCTGCTGCGCGCCGTCGCGCGCCGCGACCCCGAAGCCACGCGGAAGGCGATCGAGGCGCTGCTCAACCAGCACATCGTGCGCCTGCGCGTCAGCGCCGGCGCACGGCTGCTGTCTGACGTCGGCGGCCCGTACGTGCTCGCGCCCGTCCGGGCGCCGCTGCGCCTGAACGGCCGGTCGATCGGCAGCTTCGTGCTCTCGATCCAGGACGACCTCGGCTATCAGCTGCTCGCCCAGCGGCTGGCCGGGCTGAAGGTGGTGATGCACCGCGGCTCGCAGCTGGTGATGAGCAGCCTCCATCCCGTGCCCGCGCACGTCCCCGCGAGCGGTCCGTTCCGCTATGGCGGCCACGACTACAACGTGTTCACGCTCCACGCCCAGGCGTTCCCGTCAGGGCCGCTGCAGATCACGGTGCTGATTCCGATCCCTTACTCGTAGGTCCCCGGGCGCCCTTTCCGCGCCCGCAAAGCCGACCGCTGCGGTGACCGGCGCCGGCGGCGTTCGAACGGGGACCGGCTCACGGGTCTCCCCCCAAAGCCCGCACTCTGTCGCCCCGTCAGACGGGCGTGAGCGAGGCGTGCTTCTCGCGCAGCCCGTCCAGCAGCTGCTCGAACGAGGCCGAGAATTTCTCCACGCCCTCGCGCTCGAGCGTGTCAGTGACGTCCTCGTAGTCGACCCCGGCCGCGGCCAGCTCGTCGAACAGCGCGCGCGCCTGCGCCAGGCCGTGCTCCAGGCGCGGCTGCGGGTCGCCGTGGTCCTGGTAGGCGTCGATCGTCTGAAGGGGCATCGTGTTGATCGTGTCCGGGCCGATCAGCTCGTCCACGTACAGCGTGTCCGGGTAGGACGGGTTCTTGGTCGACGTCGACGCCCACAGCACCCGCTGCGGCGTCGCGCCCTTGCCCGCCAGGTACTCCCAGCGCGGGCCGGAGAACGTCGCCTTGCAGTGCTCGTACGCGAGCTTCGCGTTGGCGACCGCCAGCCTTCCCTTCAGCTCGTCGTGCCCGCCGATCTCCTCCAGGCGCCGGTCGGCCTCGGTGTCGATCCGCGAGACGAAGAAGCTCGCCACCGATCTCACCCCGCGCGGATCGCCGCCGGCCGCGATCAGCCGCTCGAGGCCGCGGACGTAGGACTCGGCGACCTCGGCGTAGCGCTTCAGCGAGAAGATCAGCGTCACGTTGATCGACCTTCCCCGCGCGATCACGTCCTCGATCGCCGCCAGCCCCGGCTTGGTCGCGGGGGTCTTGACCAGCAGGTTCGGCCTGTCGACCCGCTCGTGCAGGCTCAGCGCCTGGCGATAGGTCTCGAGCGTCTCGTACGCCAGCGTCGGATCGACCTCCAGCGACACGTACCCGTCGCGCCCGCCCGTGCCCTCGAACACCGGCCCAAACACGTCGCACGCCTCCCCGATGTCGAGCACCGCCAGCTCCCAGAACGCCTCGCGCGCGTCCCGCCCGGCCAGCTCGCGCAGCTGCTCGTCGTAGGAGTCGCCGCTGGACATCGCCTTCTGCAGGATCGTCGGGTTCGACGTCGCGCCGACGACCGCGGCCTCGTCGATCAGCTCGCGCAACCGCCCGCCCCTGATCCACTCGCGCGAGAGCGAGTCGATCCACACGCTCTGGCCAAGGGCCGACACCCGCCCCAGGGGAGATGAGTCGGCGGGGGATGACTGCTGCTCGGGCGCCATGTCACTCCTATCGTTCGCTCCAGCACGTTCGCCTGGCACCTACGCTACCGCGCCAGTCGGAGACCGGGCCGCATGCGGCCCGGTCCGGGGGCCC
>DASQGE010000156.1:0-14498 GCA_035632775.1 Solirubrobacteraceae bacterium
GGGCAGCACGACGGCGGACACGATCTACTACTTCGAGCCCGCACTGTTGAATACCGCGGGGCCATTGCAAGTCACGGCGAGCGTCGCTAACACCGCGATCATCACGACCAGAGCCGCGTAACGGCGAGGAGACACCATGAAAGTACCGACCGATGCCCAGGCACTGACGGACCTGATCGGGGCCAAGACGCTGGAGCGCGACGCACTTGTCGCTGCGGCGCCGCTGACTGCCGTCGATGCCGGCAGTTTCGCGTCCACCCGTGACGGGCGCCGCATCGGCGAGCTGAATGCGGAGATCACGCAGCTGACGGCCGCGCTCGCGGGCGGCATCCAATGAGTGCACGCGCGAAGGACACCGCGCCGCCGGGATCGAAAGAGCTGCGCGAGCGGATCATCGAGTCGGATGCCGCGCTCGATCGCAAGATGGCCGAGCGACTGCTGCTCGCCGAGCAGCGCGAGGACGCAGTCGCGCGTGAGCCGATCGGGAGCATTGCGGTCGCGCGGGTGCGCAAGCAGCTGACCGACCTCGACTCGGACATCGCGACGCTGAGCGAGTCGCGCGCCGTGCTGCTTGAGCGACACGCCGAGGCGCTGAGGCGCGAGACGCAGGCACGATGGGCCGAGCAGCTGGCTGCGGCCGATGCTAGCGCACGCGCGTGCGTGAAGGAGGCTGCGGATCTGCAATACGACTGGGACCGACTCATCAAGCGGTCCGCGGCATTGAGCGAGCGGCTGCTCGCGTGGCGCGATTCGTTGCCAAGGCGCTCGACCGAGCTCGACGACAATGCCTTGCCGGCGGAGGTGTCGACCGTGTTATCGCTGCGCGCCTACGCCGAGTCGGAAGGGCGATTCCGTCCCTGCCGCGTCGGTTACGAGAACGCATTTCAGGTGCGGCAGTCCGGCCGTGCCGACCTGGTCCTGCGTGTAACTGAGTACACCCGCATCGGCCTGCGCGGCGCCGCTGCCGTGCTTGAGTTCGACGATCCGACACGGCCGCGCGCGGCGTAGGGACATATCATGACGAGCGAAGTATCACCTGTGACCGCGGCGGACTTCGCCGCATTCGTGCCCGATCCCGCGATCGCGGCACAACTGGCCGAGCAGCACAATGCGGCGGCCGGTTTCACCAATCACGGCGCGCCGGCGACCGCCGTGACGGCCCCCGTGATACCGCCACGCCCGAGTTCGAGCGTCGATGCACGCGTCGCCGAGCTGCGCTCGTTCGATCCGACGCTGCCCGAAGCCACCGCGAGAGCGGTCGCCGAGCAGGAGGACGCGATCGCGTACGCGAGCCCGCAGCAGCGCGTCGCGATGTTCCAGGCGGGAGCGGACGCACAGGCGGACGCACAGGCTCTGGCGTCGCTCGATGCGATCCAGCCGGCGCGGAGTCCATTCGAGTACGCGTTCCCCGGCCAGCCCGACAGCGAGCACGCGCGCACGCTCGACACCGGCATGCGCAACGACCTGCACGCTGCACGGGTTCCGGCGGAGATAGGCAGCCGGTTCGGCGACCTCGTGAATGAGACGGCGAAGGAACTCGCCGGTAAGTCGCCGGATGAGCTCGTCTCCTGGGCGCAGTCGAACGAGTCCGCACTGCGCCGCATGTGGGGCGCCGGTTACGAAAGCCGGATCGGACGCGTACGCGACTACCTCAGGACGACGTTCCCGGCCGGCTCGACGATCGGCGGGTTGCTGGGCGATGCGCCGGAGCTGTTCGGCGGCTGGCAGACCGTCGTGCAGCTCGAAATGCTCGCGAACTACCACGCACGGCGGGGCGGCAAATGATCGACCACGTCGCAGCGCGGTTCGCCCGCGATGCACGCGCTGCGCTCGTGACGCACGAGCAGCAGCTGGAACAGGAAGCGGCCGGGCGCGACAGTCAGCCGCCATTGTCGACCGATGACGTCGCGGCATTACTCGGTCGCCTCAACCACGTGAGCGCCGAGCTCGTCCAGCTCGCCGACCTCGTCGGCAAGCATCACCTGCAGGACACCGTCGAGCGCGAGCAGCAAAAGCACTTCGTCTCCATGGTGCGCAAGGACCACGCACTCGCAAGCGGATTCAAGCGTGCGTTCGCAGCATTCGTGGAGCGGCATCCGCAATACCTGGACGCGATGGAATCTGACCCTGACCTCGGCCCGTATCTCACTGCCGGTGGCTTCTTCGACAAGCTACACGCTGCTGCGAACGGCGAAGTGCAGGGCCTCGACAAGAAGATCGGGAACGAGGCCGTGCGCCTGCGCGAGGTCATTGCATCGCTTGAGCAGACGATCACGAAGACTGCGCGGTTACACGCGGCGCACGCGGACCTGAAGCTGCTGCGCGAGGCCAAGGCCCGCGGCGCGCCGCTCGCCGAGCTCGTGCACCACCTGCCAAGCGAGAAGCTCGCCGAACTGCACGCGAACGTGAGCGCGCCGTTGAGGAACGCGCATGCCGCTACTGCCTGAATCGACGGACCTTGAGTTCCAGAAAGGACCGGTCGCGGCTATACCGCCCGCCGTTGCACCGCCGGAGGGACCGAGCAACCTCGACCTGTTCGCGGCGATCGAGCGACAGACTCACCCGGTCGCGAGCCTCATCGACCGGCTCTCGAATGGCCGGCCGGACGTACCACCGGTTCCGGGCTTCGATCCGCTCAACTCGATACCGAAAGGCTACGAGCAGTACGCGACGCGGTTTCTCGGCGCGGATTCGCCCGAGGAAATGCATTGGACTCGTCAGCGCATCGACCAGGAACTGAGCGACCGGCGCACCATTTCGCAGGGCGGCGTCCGCGGGTTCGCGGCGACGATGGCCGTTGGCATGACCGAGCCGGTCAGTCTTGCCTCGATGGCGATTCCCGTATCGGGTCCGACACGCCTCGCGAACGCTGCGCGCCTCGCGCTCGTCAATGCCGGTGCGACTGCGGCCGACGAGGCGTTCCTGCACCAGACGCAGTTGCTGCGGACGCCGCAGGAGTCGGTACTCAACATCGGGGCCGGGGCGATCCTCGGCGGGATACTCGGCGCTGCGATCCCACCGAAGCTCTCCGCCGCTGAGCTGGAGAAGCTCACCGGGACGATCCGCACGCACATGAATGCATCGGTTGCGCCTGGCGAGTCGACCGTCGGTGCTGCTGCAATGCCCGCGACCACGATGGCGCAGGAAACGATCGGCCGCGGTGCCGAGTCCGTGCTGGCAGGTCCCATCGGCCAGGCGAGCCCAAGCGGGCGGCTCATGAACAGCCCGAGCCTGACCGTCCGGCAGGTCCTTCAGGAACTCGCGAATCTGCCGGAAGCTACCGAAAAGAACTATTCCGGCATCGCGAGCGCGAATCCCGTCGAGCGCATCCTGTGGGGCACCGAAGGCACCTGGTGGCAGTCGCTCCAGGACCGGCGCCAGGCGTTTGCGAAATATGCCTCGCGCGTGGCCGATGCCGGCGAGCAGCCGCTCTCGCGTCGCGAGTTCAACGAGGCGATCGCCTTCGCGATGCGCCGCGGCGATCAGTCCTCGATCCCTGAAGTCGCGCAGGCCGCGAGTCAGACACGCGCGAAGGTATTCCAGCCGCTCTACGACCGCGCGAAGTCCCTGGGGCTCGTGCCCGAGGATGCGCAGCTGTTCGCGGATTCGTACCTGACACGCCAGTACGACCCGCGCAAGATCAATGCGAACCTGAGCGGGTGGATCGAGACGCTGCGCGACGGGTTCGTCCGCCAAGGCGTCGAGCCGGCCGAGGCGACCGACATCGCGTACAAGGCGACGCGCAACGTCCTCGGCAGTGAGCGCGGCACGATGGACTGGCACGTCATGGACGACATCGTGCCGGTCGCCGGGCAACTGAAACAACGCACGCTGTCATTGCCCGACCAGCTGCTCGAACCCTACCTCAACTCGGACATCGACCACCTGACGCACTCCTACCTGCGCTCGATGGCACCCCAAGTCGAGATGACCGAGCGCTTTGGAACCCGTGACCTGGCCGACCAGTTTTCGGCGGTCAAGGACGAATACTCGATCCTGATGGAACGCGCACGTGCATCCGGCGATGAGGCCGGGATGCTTTCGCTCAGCAAGAGCATGGAGCACGACCTCAGGGACCTCGGCGCGGTGCGCGACCGGCTGTACGGGATATTCGGGCAGCCGAAGGACCCGGGGGCGTTCGCCGTTCGGGCGGGTCGCGTGCTGCGCTCCGACAATGCGCTGCGGCTCCTCGGTGCCGCGACGCTCGCGCACTTCCCCGACATCGCGAACGTGATAACGAAGTTCGGAATGCCGCAGACCTTCGCGGCGATCGCCCGCGTGCTCACGAGCCCCGAGGCGCTCCAGCTCACGCGCGCAGAAGCCAAGCGCATGGGCGCGGCGCTCGATATGACCATGAACGTCACGGCCTCGATGTTGGGCGATTACGCCGCGCACTCGCAGTACATGGAACAGCGGGCGCTCGCCCGTGCCACGCGCTTCTTCACGATCGCGACCGGTGAGACTCCGCTCATTACGGCCGTCCAGGCACTGACCTCGACGCTCGCACAGCACGAGATCGTGACGGCTGCCGAGAAAGTAGCCGCAGGTGGGAGCGTCAGCCGCCTGCTGTCGGCACGCCTCGCGAGTGCCGGCATCGACACGCCGATGCTTGAGCGCATCGCGACCGAGGCGGCCGAGCACGGGCGCGAGGCGAATGGCCTCAAGTTCGGCATGTCCGACCTTTGGACCGACCAGGGCGCAGCGCGCGCATTCGAGTCGGCGGTACTGCGCGATGCGCACTCGGTGACGCTGCGCCCCGGCGTCGGGGATACGCCGCTCTTTATGTCGAAGGAGCTCGGCAAGACGATTCAGCAGTTCCAGTCCTTCGCATTCGCCGCGACGCGCTCGGTCGTGACGCCGCTCCTGCAAGGTATCGCTCATGGCGACCCGAAGGCAGCGCAGGCCATGCTCGCGCTCGCCGCGACCGGGACGCTCTCCTACGTCACGAAGCAACTCGCGGCCGGCCAGCCGATCGAGCCGTGGGACTCGCCGCGCTTTGCGGCCGAGGTGCTGGAGAAGTCGAACATGCTCGGATGGGCCGGAACGGTGATATTCCCGGCGCTCTGGCAGTTCGGGTTCAAGGACCTGAGCCGCTGGAGTGACCGCGATCCGGTCGAGACACTGCTCGGACCTTCGGCCGGAACGGTCGCGAGTGCATTCGAGCGCAGGTACCCCGCCCGGTTGTTCGGCGACCAGGAATCGAAGGACACGCAGTTCCGCCGCAGCGACCTGCATTTCCTGCGAAGGCTCATGCCTGCGCAAAACCTTTGGTATGCGCGCCGCGCGGTCAACGATGCCGAGGACTGGGTCGGCGATACATTCGACCTGCCCGGTACCTCGAACGAGCAGCGCGCGGTCCGGCAGGGCCGGCAGTAACAGGAGTCGACGATGGCACAGTCCCCCGCGATCGGCGTGTACGTCCCGGAGATCAATCCGCAGGAGTCGATGCCTCGCAAGGTAACTCCCGAGATGTCGCCGGTGTCGCTCGGCCCGGCGATCGAGAACCTCGGCCAGCTGCTCGATGACAAGCAGCGCAAGGACGGCGCGGTCATCGCGGCGAACAAGGTGAGCGAGATCCGGATGCGCCAGGCGCAGCGCGAGGAACAGCAGAAGCTCGCCGCGCAGCAGAACCCATCCGGCGGTACCGACAACTTCGCCGGCAATGCGCGCGAGGAGTTCGACAAGGACGTCAACGGCGTCCTGAGCGACCTGAAGAACCACCCCCGCTGGGGAAGCGACTACGCCGCCCAGCTGCTGGAGCAGATGATCCCCGGCATGCGTGCCGACGTGTTCGGCAAGGCGCTCAACTACGAAGCCGGCGCCAACGTCGCGAACCGGATCGCCGGTACGCTCGATGCCGGCAAGAAAGCCGCGGCCGCGGTCGAGCAGGACCCGGACTCGTGGCAGAAGGCAGGCTCTGAACAGATGGGCGCGCTGAACGCTCAGGGCCTGCCGGCCGAGCAGCGCCTCATGCTCGGGCGCCAGATCGACGGGTGGATCAGCGAGGCGGCCGGCAACGGCTACGCGAAGCGCGACCCGCAGGGCACGCTCGGTCGGCTCGTCGACCCGAATGACCCGTTGTTCTCAGGCATGACGCCGGAAGCCCGCGCACGCGTCGAGCAGCTCGCCCGCGGCCATGCGGTGCAGAACCAGGCCGACGCCGTCGTGAACGTGTACCGCAATCAAGGCCCGGTTGCAGGGGCAAAAGCCTTTGCCAATGTCGACTCCCTTCCGCTGCCCGATGACCTGAAGGACCACATACGCCGCGGTGTCGAGTCCGGCCTCGACCAGCTCCAGGGCCAGCGCCGCCAGCAGTACGCGCAGCAGATCATCCCGCTGGAGGAAGGCATCGCGGCCGGCAAGCCCCCCGCCAATGCCCGCGCCCAGGTGTGGGACCTGCACAACAAGGGCGCATTCGGCCCTCAGGAAACCGCGACCAAGCTCGCCCAGCTCGACCGGATCGCGCAGTCGAACGCGGCGGACGATGCAAACCTGCAATGGGTCAGCAAGGCGTACACCGACGGCCGGCCGCTCGACCCGGCCTCGAAGGACGTCAAGGACGCCGTGACGGGCCTTTTCACGCACCTGGCCGGCGACCTTCAGGCGGGTACGCCTGAATGGATCAATCGCGGCGCCGACATCGCCTCGCGCACGGGCGTGATACCCGAGCCCGTCGTGTCGTGGTCGCGTGCGCAGCTGGTAGGAGGTACGCCGGACCAGGCGGTCAAGGCCGCCGAGGCATTGGCACGGGTGCAGGAAGCGACGCCACGCGGTGCCGGGTTCGCGGTCGACGAGAAGACGCATGCGCTCGTGAAAACGATCAAGGACGCCGTCGACGCGGGGACACCGGCGGTGACCGCGGTCGAGGTGGCGCGGCAGAACGCGAACCTTCCGGAGTCGCAGCGCAAGATCATCGAGGAACGCTGGCGGCAGCTGAAGACGGATGCCGCGACCCCCGGCGCGCTGCGCGAGCTGCTGAAGGGCGACGAGCGGTATCGCCCCGGCCTATTTACCGGCGTCCCCGACGTCCCGGACGCGCTCGAAGGCGAGTTCAACGAGCTGAGCCACGACTACTACCTGCACACGGGCGGGAACCTCGCGCAGGCGCACGAGCTCGCCGCCGAGGACCTCAAGCGCAAATGGGGCGTAACCGGGGTCAACGGCAAACGCGAGCTCATGCCATACGCGCCCGAGCAGATGTTTCCGGGACTGACGGCAGACGTCGTGCGCCGGGACGTGGCCGCGAGCATCGAGCACAACGGGATCGCAGTCGACCCCTCGAAAGTGCATCTGACCGCCACGGACGACACCGCCAGGACGTCCGGGCAGGTATGGGCGCTCACGGCACCCGACAAGGTAGGGGCCTATGACGTGCTCCGCGGACGCGACCAGCAGCCGCTCCGCTACCAGCTGCCGGTCAGTCCCGGCGACTATGCCGCAGTGCGGGAAAGGATGGTCGCCGATGCCATGGCGCACGCGCGCCAGGTGCAGGCGCAGCAGCGCGATGCCGAAAAGCTCCGGATGCAGGCGCTCGACGAGGAAATGAAGTCGCCGATCGGCTGGCGGGCGAAGTGACGCTATAGGCCGCGAGCGCGCCGAGCGACAGGCCGGCAAACTGCTGCTGAAACAGCCGAAAAACCTGGGCGGCCCAGTGCGGTCGACAGATTCGACCGCACCTCCGCCGAAGCTCTCCGAGATCGGCACCGGCATCAGCAAGGACGAGTCATCGCGCTGGCAGGCGAAGGCCGGGATTCCTGACGAGCAGTTCGAGTCGCACTTGGCGCAGCACCGTGATGCCGGGGTTCCTGTCACGAGCAACAGCAGCCTGTTCGACCGATTTTCGCGTGTGGTCAACCACCGTTGACTGACGCGGTGCTAGTGTTGGATTCGGCAGCCGGCGGTGTGTTCAGCACCGCCGACCGCCTGACCCGCAACAGTGATAGGAGCACTGCCGATGGCTGAGGAACAGCGTAGCGCAATCATCCTGCAGTTCCACCCGAAGGCTGCTCCCGCGAGGCCAAAGCGCCGGGCGTCCTACAGCGTCGCGCGACGCCGCGTCGAACGAGTCGCGCGCGCTCAGGTGAGTGTCGCCGTGACCGGGTTGTACCACACCGTATTCGCAGCCGCCGCGGCTCATGGTCTCGGCTCGATGTCGACCGACACCCTGACGGAAATCATCGCCGCTGCCATTGCGCGCAGGTTCCCAGAGCTTGCCGACTCGGTGCGCCAGTGACGCGCCTCGCGCTGCCGGCCGACTGGTTCCAGTACCAGGCGTGGAGAATGGAAATCGCGGCCGAGGCGATCGACATCGCGCGCGCCGCGCTCGCGGGCGACCCGTTCCGCGAGGTCCCGGACCTTGAGGTGCGCAGGGAAGAACTATTCAAGCGGTTCGATCTGGGCGAGCCGCTGAGCGAGGAGATCGAAGCGGACATTCGCGCGCACCCGGCTCAGGCATACAAGGTTGCCTTGACTGCGCTGCATCTCGCGCACAGTGCGGGCGGGGCGATGCGGCTCTAGACGGTACGACCAGGTCAATGAACAAAGCAGTTCTGATTGTGCTTCTTGGTTGCACTGCGCAGGTCGCGTTTGCGCAGGACAGTGTTCCGTCGGACGCCGAATTACGCTCGGCGTATTGCATCCCGGTGTTGCAGTGGGCGGTCAAGGGCGCTCGCGATATTGCAGACTCGATCGACGGATACTGGCGGCAGAATCCGCCAACATCCGAGTTCGCGCAGCAGGTCGCAAGAACTAGAGCCGACGCGCGCAAGAGCGTTTCAGACGAGGAGTCAGTTCTAAATCGACTGCAAGCGTACCTGCTCCCGCGAATGGAACGGCTCGATCCCGTGGCGCTGACATTAGCCATGAAACGCGGAGAGGCTGATCTGCGCGAGTTCGAATCGGTGTCGAATCAGTGCACAAAGCAATGCGGAGTGACGGTCGATACACCATCGCGCGACGAGAAGTCGAACGCCTGTTTGGAAACGTGCAGAGATAAGGACAAGGCCCTTGTCGAGAGGGTCAGGGCATGTAATGCGCCTACGTGGCTCCCGTTTTGATCCGTCGCAGGTGCGGGGAGCTGCTGAAGCAGATACCAGCGAGCAAGGGCGGCGACCAGTCGCTTTTCGCTCGGGAGGTCGCCCACCACGAGCGCAGAGTCATGCCCAGTGTGTGGGACGAACGCGGAAGCTCGCCAAAAACACGTCGAGGCCGGGCGTGCTTGTCTCTACGCGAACGGCAACTGCCCGTACACGGGCAGCCTGGAAACGCGTAGATCGGCCACGGAAGCTGCCGGACACCGCGGGCTATTCCTCGCTCGTCACGAGCGGGTGCACCCAATTGTAGGTAGCTGGCGGCAGTCCCGATGCCCCTAGCGGGTCCGCTCCTTGCCGCAGCGATGCTTCAAGCGCGGTCAGGTTCGCCGTCAGTGTCACTAGGTGTGCGTCTGTGAGCTGAAATGCAAATGTGGCCGTCACTGGCGCCGATAATTCTGGAACGTCGAATTCGGCGCGCACGGTGTACCGCCCGGTCTGCCAGAAGAACCCTTGGCGCGCAGCATCGAGCAGTGTCTGGACCTCCGGCGCGCGGCCGAACTCATCGCGTGGGAACGGCATGCCAGGCGCCACTAAGCGGCGCAGCGCCGCGTTGAACCCAGCGTGAAGTTGATCGAAGCCGCGCAAACTCTCTTCGGATCTGAACTGGAATTTGCGCTCCGGGACGACCGAAGGTGTAAGTGCGAGCACGACTACCGATTGGACGCGCGCGTACGCCTGCGTTACTCCCGTCGAGGTGGCGGACTGCGGTCCGACGTCGGTAACCTGCACCGCACGGAATCGTGCGGTTTGGCCGCGCTCGTGCGTCACACTGAGCCGTGCCCCGGCAATAATCGCGTCTCGCCGCTCGGTTCGAAAGGCTGCCGCGGGGTTCAGTATCGGGCCGAAGAACGTGAAACCGACTTCGACCGTGCCGCCAACATACGCCGTCACGCGCGGCTTCTGGAAGAACCGCAGAACATGCGGCAGCCATGCCGCGGCGCCAACTACAGCAGTGATGTCAGCCCAATTCATCCGAGAAGGTGTCCACGAAGGTGTCCATAGCCACTTTCGTCGACGCTCGTAAGTGATTGGTCGGGGCGGCGAGATTTGAACTCGCGACCCCTTGCACCCCATGTGGATAATGCATGCAACGGGCTGCAACGGAACGCAACCGTATCTGAGGCTCTGAAGCCTATTTTTTAAGCACTTCGACGCACGTTCGCGTTGCGTAGCGTAGCGCGTGGTTGCATACTGTTGCGATGCGAAATGTCCAACAGGTGTCCACGGTAACGCCCATCCGACCCCTTCTGAGGCGGGAAAAGAGCACGCGGCTGACCGCTACACGTGTCCATAGCCTGAGCTGTGGACACCGGCAGCGCGACGTCAGTGATCCCGAGAAGCGCGGGCTGGTGTTACGCCTGGAGCCCAGCGGGTCGAAAACCTACCTTTTCCGGTACAAATGGCGCGGCCAGCAAGTGCGACTGTCGATCGGTCCGCATCCGCAATGGAAGCTCGCCGAGGCCCGCGATCAGGCCGACGAGTTCCGCAAGCTTCTCAAGCAAGGGATCGACCCGCGCGCAGGGCGCCGCCCTCGCCTTCCGCCCGTGCCGTCAGTCGGCACCGACGGAGAGGCAGCGGACCCGCATTCCGTCAAGGCGCTGGCGGCCGAATTCATGCTCCGGTTCGTGACGCCGAACCGCAAGCGCCCCGAGTACGTAAAACGCATTCTGGATGTCGAAGTGCTATCGCGGTGGCCGAAACGCGACGCGCGCAGCATCAAGCCACGCGACGTCATCGAGCTGCTCGACGCGATTGTGGACCGCGGTGCTCGTACGACGGCCAATCGCACCGCAGCCATCCTGTCGCAGATGTTCCGGTTCGGCATACAGCGGCAAACAGTCGAATCAAGCCCGGTGCAACTGCTATACAAACCAGGCGGCAAGGAGCGGCCCCGCAATCGCGCGCTCGATGACGGAGAGCTGGCCGCGTTGCTCGCCTCGCTCGATGAGGTGATGGCGCGCGCGCCTCAAACCGCGTCCGCCACTCGGATCGCCTTGCACACCGCCTGCCGGCGGAGCGAGCTCGGGCTCGCCAGGTGGCGTGACGTGACGCTCGACGGAAACGCGCCTCTTTGGCGCATCCCGGCGGAGAACTCGAAGACCGGCGTCGAGTGCCTCGTACCGCTCGCCCCGGCGGCGATCGCGGAGTTCCGACAACTCAAGAAACGGGCCGATCGGTCGCAATGGGTGTTCCCCGCCGCGAGCGGTAACGGCGCAGCCGACCCGAAGCTCTTGACCCGAAGCCTTGCCCGCCACATGAAAGCGCTCGCGAAGCACAAGGTCGCAGCGTTCACCATCCACGACCTGCGCCGCACCGTGCGGACCGGCCTCGCCCGCCTCAAGGTCCCGCCGCATATCGCCGAGCGCGTCCTGAATCACGCACAACCGGGCATCGTGGCTACGTACGACGTGCACGCCTATGTCGACGAGAAGCGCGAGGCCCTTGAGCAATGGGCTGCTCATCTGACCAGCCTCGAAAAATAGGGGCTTGCAAAAGGGAAAATCCCTGCACTATATGTATTAGCCACACCATGCAACGTGGAGTGGCTCATGGATGTCCCCGCCGACGGCCTGCCGGCCATTGTCCCCGATCGAATCCTTCGCCAGCGCTGGGCACCGGGCCGCGAGCGCACCACGTGGTGGCGCTGGAAGTCGAAAGGAAAGATCCCGCCGGCTGACCTGACGCTGCCGGATGGCGACGCGTGGTACCGGGAAACGGTCCTCGAATACGAGCGCAAGGCACGGGTTTCGGCCGAAGCCGCCTAGATGATGGTCGGCTCCCGCAAGCTGCGCGGCGACCACTGCCGTTGTTCCACGTTCGACGCCGGTGGCGGGTGCGGCGAGTACTTCAACTCGACCGCCGCTTTCGACAAGCACCGTACTGGCCGGCATGGGATCGACCGCCGCTGCATGAGCGTGCCGGAAATGCTCCAAGCCGGAATGGCGCTGAGTTCGACGGGCTGGTGGCTTACGGAGCGCCGAATTATGGCCGCCGTTACCCGCGGGCGCAGCGCAGGAGCGGCGATCGGCACCGACCCGTCACCTGGGCATGCCCAGCCACCCGAGGCCGCGTGACGTGAGCGCCGTCGACGAGCTTCGTGGCAAACAGCTCAACGCCCCGATGCTCGGCGCGCAGCGTCGCGTCGAGGCGAGGATCGGGCAGTTGCTGGGCGAGGCCGAAAAAGGGCGCCCGCATGGAAATGTCCCATGCGTGGGACATTTATCTAGAAACGACCGCAACCGCTTCCGCATCCTCGCCCGCGGGCTTGAGCGCGGACTGCCAGACGTTGAATGGCGCAGCGCACGGTGCCGCTGATGGTCGCCGTCAGCAACAGCAACGTCATCACGTTCCCGGCGCCCGAGCAGGACCTCGTCCGCATCGAGCCCGGCGTCTACGCGGCCGTGTACGTACGCCACCAGGTTCGGCAGGCATTCGGCGGCGCGCGCTTGGCTGTGCAGTTCTCCATCACGACGCCCGGCGGCGCTTTTGAGAAGGTGCTGACCGCCTGGTACCGCGTCCGCGCCATCGGGAAGGGGTTCACGGTCGGGCGGCATTCGAAGTTCGCCCGTGACTGGCGGCTTCTGTTCGGCCGCCCGGCGGAGCGGTGGGATCGAGTTCCGATGTCTTCGCTAATCGGTGTTGGCATACGTGTGCGAGTTCGGCTTGTGGCCTTCGATCACGACGGCGAGCAGCTCGCAGAGGTGAACCAGTATTCAGTCGTGGAGCGCGTCCTCGGGAGGCAGGAACCGTGACGCTCTCCTTCCCCTCCCATCCCCACCCCTCCCCACCCCGCCTAAAAGGGGGGGGCGGATGGCAATTCCTGGCAGCAATTCATGGGTTTGGCCGTGTTCGCGATTCGCGAGCATGGCAATCGGATTCCGGTCCATCGGGAGAAGGCTCGGGCCGGAGTAGTTACTCATCCACTACCACTGCCGGCCCGGCGGCGGGAACCGCTTCAGCGCGCAGCCGAAGTGTACTCGCCGTCGGGCTCCGAAAAAAAGGTGGGGTCGTATGAGTGACGAAAACGTGACGGGATACGGGTTTGTTGACGCCCTCGACTGGCGCGCTCGCGCCGACATGCACAAGCCGACGGATCGCGCCGTGCTGGCACGGGAGGTGAACGAGCTGGCACGGCGCGGCCTTACCGAGCGCGACATCGGGGCGCACCTCGGCCTCGACCCGTCCGCGGTGCGCCAATTTCTGGAGGCCGCGTGAGCCTCGACGACCTGAAAGCTCAGCTCCCCGGTATCGGCGAATGGCCGTCTAAAGACGCGGACGTGGCGGCCGAGCTCGCCGCAATTAAGGCCGAGCGGGCCTCCCGCGGGCTCTGGGACGCGAAGTACGACCGGGCGGTCGACCCGTCCGAGGTGCGAGCGAACGTCGCTCGACTGGAGCGTGAGCTCGCCCGGGCTGGAGGGCGCCCGGTACTGACCCTGATCGAGGGCGGGAAACGGGACGACGAGCCCGCCGATTCTGGCGCGCTTGAGGGCGACAAGTGACTGACGCGGCGCACAAACCGCAATCCCCTCGGGTGCTGATCGGCCGTGCGAACACGCCGCGAGGCGCGCGTCGCGCGCTGCTACGCATTGCGCAAGCGACGCTTGACGGCAGGTTAGACCCGCCGCGATCGAACGCAGTCGTGTACGCGCTGAGCACCGTCATCAAGGCGCTCGAAGTTGAAGTCGTCGATCGTCGGCTGCGCGAGCTCGAAAAGCATGTTGCTGGTGAGCGGCCCCTGCCGAACTCTCGTCCGTTGATCGGCATGACGAGCCGGAGGACCAATTGAGCCTGATCGCACGACTTGAACGGCTGGAGGACGCGCTCGCTGCGCGCGACTGCGCATGCCCGCGAACTAATGGACACCGTTGGCGCGTGGCTTATACCGAGGCGGACGCGAGCGCCGTGCAGGCTTTGTTCGACTCGTGTCCCGCGCGACATGGTCCCGATGATGCGGCGACGGTCTTCTGCATCAAGCGCCATGCGGGCGGATCGGACGCAGCGGCAGCGGCTGACCTGACACTGTGACGCGGCGAAGGAGCTCACGATGAGCGGTTACCTCAATGAAGGCCCGAGCGTTCCGACGGTCCTCGGCGTTGCGACTGCCGTCGCGTTCGCCGCCGGAGTTCCAGGTGCGACCGGCGCCGCGAGTGACACGCTCGTGTACTGCCTGATCATCCGGAAGAACGGCGTCGCTGCGACCGTGACGTTCAACGGCGGCATGCGCGACCACACGAATGCGCAGGACACGACGCACTACGTCTACACGGGCAGCACGACGGCGGACACGATCTACTACTTCGAGCCCGCACTGTTGAATACCGCGGGGCCATTGCAAGTCACGGCGAGCGTCGCTAACACCGCGATCATCACGACCAGAGCCGCGTAACGGCGAGGAGACACCATGAA
>DASQGE010000157.1:0-14569 GCA_035632775.1 Solirubrobacteraceae bacterium
TCCCCCCCACGGCTCGCGCGACTCGGTTCTGCTCGAGCTGGACACCGACGACGTCGGCTCTCCGACGGTGATCGTCCCGCCCGCCAATCGTTCCTCGAAGAGCAGCGCCAGGCCGACGACGGCGCCGGCGCCCACCATGAACAGAAACCAGCCGAGCGGCCGCATCTCAGTACACCACCGAGCCCTGGGCCTCGGTCACCGAGGCGCCGGTGTAGATGCGGAGCTTTCGGAGGCCGACGGCGACGGCGACGCCGGCGCCGGCGCCAAGCACGATCGCTATCCAGTGCCGCCAGGTCACGAGCGAGGGGGTGTTACTCGGTTCCCTCGCCCGCGCTCTGCTTCGCATCGCCCGAGGGAGGCGTCCTCGTCGGTGCTGCGCTCTGCTTGGTCACCGACCGCGGCAACGCCGACGGCGGCGGGGCGGTGGCGAAGTCCGGCGGGGCTTCCGCCCAATTGAACTGCAGCGCGAATTGCTCGGGCGTGAGCTTGTGGATGTTGCCGAGCTCGTCCTGCAGCACGACGTCGCCGGCGTCCACGTGCTGCATGCCATGAGCGTCTGACGGGATCTGCATGTCCTCGTCGGCGACGAACGCTCTGCAGACCAGCCGCCTGATCGGCCGCCACTCCGGGAACACCGACGCGGGCACCGTCGCGCCCTGCTTGCGCAGCTTCGGGTCGGGGTGTGGGACTCTCTTCGCGTGGTTCACGAGCGTTTCGGCGACGGCCATGGGCGATACCTCCGTCGCGCGATTGTGCGCACCGATCGGGCCGCAACACCAGTGACGGAAAACGGTCGTTTTTCGTCGGTGCGACGGCGCGCCGCGTCCCCGCGGCGCGATTGCGGGGTTGCGAGCTGGCCGCGGCGACCCGTTTTCCGTCGAGCGGGGCCTTCAGTCGAGGAAGAAACGTAGCGGGAAGGCCACGACGTCGGCTCGAGGCGCCGCGTGCTCTTGCAACTCGCGCTCAAACTCCGTCGTGTCCTGTGTCCGCTCGACGGCAACGCGGACTATGAGAGCGACGACGGGGATCCCCGCGGCCGTCTCGCCCTGCCACACGCGCATTCGCAAGCCATCGGCTTCGACGAATCGCGTGGTGCTCTCAAGCTCGACCTTCATGGCGCACACTCCGAACAGCTGGCGACGCACGAGCGGCCGTCGGGACCGCCGCCGCAACCGACGACGTGCTGACCGTTGAGATCGCACATCGGGTAACAGAGCGGGTGCCCCGAGCTCGCGCACGACGTGCCGGTGTTGTACGCGAACCCTTGAGCGTCCGAGGGGCAGGGCGGGGGAGGGCTAGAACCACCAGTTCCTCCCCCGCCCGAACCTGGGATGGCAGTCGGCCCGCCTGCAATACCACCAACGCCGCCCGCCGCCAATGTTCCGCCCGTGCCTGCGCGCGCGCCGCCGGCGCCGCCGGTCTCGGCACGCGCGCCACCGGTGCCGCTCGTTGCGCCACCCGTGCTCGAGCTCGCGGCGCCTCCCGTCCCGCCCAGCAGAGCGTTGTTGCCAAAAGGCTTCACCTCGTCGGTTGAGCACGCCCCGATGCCGACCAACACCACGAAGAGTCTAACCAGCGCTCGCATCCTTGCTCCCTTCTGTTGCTGTGATCATCCAGTCTCGAATCGTCTGGCGGCTCACCTTCGGCAAGCCCTCGGCCTGCAGCTGCCTCGCGATCTCGGCCACCTTCGGGGCCACCTTCAGCGCGCGCGCCACCTCGACGAGCTCGCGCACGCGCCGCCGCGTTTTGTCGTCGTACTTGCGCGGCCGCCCGAGCGTCGTGATCGTTCGCCCGCTCTTGCTCGAGGTGTGGTGCCCGCGCGCCTCGAGGTTGCCGCGGATGCGGTCGAGCGCGACTCGAGTCCGCGCCACGATCTCGTCGCGCTCCGCTTCGGCGAACCAGCCCCACCACTGCACCAACAGCGGTCGCAGGCGCGCGAGCTCGGGCGAGCCGTCGACGTCCAGGAACCGCTCGCGCACCGAGACCAGCGCCATTCCGTACCGAGCGAGCTCAGCCAGATCGCCGGCGATCTGGACCCGCTTGCGGCCGAGGCGCATGATCGAGAAGAACACCACCGCCTCGACGCGACCGACGCGCGCGTCAGCGAGCAGCCGATCCCACTCGGGCCGAAATTTCACGCCGCTCTCCCGCTCGCGATAGATCACCGGCTGCCAGCCGCGGAGCCGGCACACCTCGAGGCACGAGGGTTCCTGATTCTCTTCGTCCTGCTTCTTGGTCGAGACCCGCAGGTAGACCGCCGCTTTCTTCATCGTCCGCAGTCCTTGGGTAGAAACAGAGCCAGCGCCAGCAGCACGAGGCCCACCCAGGTCGAGCGCAGCACCCGTACGACCAGCAACGCGACGAGCGTGATCCGCCGATGCGATAGGCCTCGCTCGATCGGCAGCTGGCGATCGGATTCCGCCCTCACGATCCAGGGGACTCTCACAGCTCCCCCATCGCTTGCTTGAGGCGCGCCGCGGCCGCGGCCCAGTTTGCCGAGCCGGTCCGGCAACGCTCGAGCTCTCCCCGGAGAAAGGACAGGAGCTCGGGCGCCGGCGACTTCCCCCACGGCGGCTGTTTGCCCGCGTTGTCCGGATCGCCGAGCCAGCCCACTTCCCACGCGATGCCGCGGTCCTTTCCGTTGTGGCCATTGTGGCCGTTTTTCTTCGGCGGCGGCACCCACGGCGCTTCTCCGGTCTCGGCGCGCGGGATCTTCCAGCGCTGCGCCCTCAACCAGCCGTGAGCGGTGAGCTCGGGCCGGCGCTCGATGTAAAAGCGCGTGTCGCGCGCCAGCTGGTCGAGAACGTCGGCCATGTGCGGCTTGAGATCCTTCAGCACGCGTTCCACGCGGCCCACGTGGAGCGTGCGCGGCCGCGGCCACACTCGCAGGAAGGTCTGCAGATCGCGCGCAGCGCGGTCTCGGCCACCCCCGGAGGGGGGGGGAGGGGGGGGAGATCTTGTGATCGATCGGATCTCTTGTCCTGTCTTCTCTTGTCCCAATGCATCGCGGCCCGCAGTGCGAGCCGGAGTGCGCGCCGAAGTGCCTTCCGCAGTGCGAGCGGCTATGCGTGACGCATGAGCTGACCATCGTATTTTCGCGACGTTAGACGCGATCTCGCGGCTCTGCTGTGCCTTTTCTTGGGCCGCTTGGTTCCAGAATGAGAGCTGCACGCGGCCGCCTGGAAGCTTCGTCACGAGGCCTGCTTTCACTAACCTCGGCAGGGTGCGCGAGGCGGTGAAGCCCGCGACGCGGAGCCACGTGTGGTCGTCCCACCCGACGGTGACGAGGGTGCCGCTGTTCTCGGTCATGGCGCAATAGGCGTTGAGGGCGTGCCAGTGCCCGCGAAGGTCCGCAGGTATCCGAAACCACTCGACGCTCTGTTGCAGAGCGACGTCGGAAGGCACCCACTTCACGGCGTTTTCCTCTTCACCCAGGGCCGAATCCAGCGGCCCCTGGGAGCACGCGCCTTGATTGGCAGCGCGATCTGGCGCGAGTCTTCCTCGACGGTGACGCAGGCCGAGCAGAGCGTTCGCGTGGCCCAGGCGCACACGGAGACGACGCGTTTGCCGACTACGAGAGAACAGGCCTGCAGCTGTGTACAGCCACAGCGCCGACACCTTCGAGCCTGGAAGTCGAATCGATTCATGCGCGAACCGCCCGCCCGTCGCGCACGTACTCCTGCCACTCTTCGAACGTGAACATGACGGGGTTGCGAGCGCCGTGCTCGTCGATCTGGTCGAACATGCAAAGCACGTTCGCAAATGGATCGTCGCCGGCGGCCGCCGTCGTGCGCGCGAACTCGAGCGTCCAGGTCTCGGGCTCGGTGGTGCTCGAGCGCCAGCGCCAGCGAGATCCCGCCGTGGGCAAGAACAAGATCCGCTCGAGCTGGCGCAATGTCTGGCGCGGCCCGAGCTGCTCGAGAAGCTCAGTCACCACGCCGGCGATATCAAGCGAGTCGCCCGCGACGCAGTGGTGGCAACGGGTGACGAGCAGGCGGCCGTCGCGCCGGCGGACCAGCTGCAAATACTTTTCGCAGTCGACCATGCGGCCGCAACACGTGCAATGCACGGTGTCGCCGTCGCGGAGCGCCAGGTACAGCTCGGCCGGTTGTGAGTCAGGCATCGCGCGAAGCCCCACGCGTCGGTCGGTCCGGACACATGGAGCAGCGAGCGATCTTGAGGCCGCGGCGGCCGTCGCGGTGACGAACGTCGACGAGTCGGATCGTTTCGGGCGCGCCGATGGTGATGGCGCCACAGGTGCATTTCTCCGTCGGTGGGTGTAGCTCAGGCATTTCCGGACCTCCTTTTGGATCGCGTGATCGGGTTCTCGCTTCGGACGACGTCGTAGATGACCCCGCGCGCGACGGCGGCGAGGGGAAGCGTGTAGAGGCGCCTCGAGCGGAAGGGCCGCACGCTGATCAGGGCTTGGTCGGGCCCGAGCTGCTCGACGATCACCGTCGCGCTCGAGGTGCCATTGAAGCGGCCGACCAGGCGGAAGCGCGCGCGCCTCACGGGTCAAACCCCGGCAAGGCTCGCTGCGTATCGAGGCGGCCGACGGCATCGATCGCCGCGCGCGCGGCGCGGAGCCATTCGGCAGAGGGACGCTTATCCCGGTCCTGACCTGGTCGGAACGCCGCCCAGACAGCTGTTTTCAGGTCCTGCGGCACCAGCGCCCAGTGGCGCCGGCACATGAGCATGTGCGGCGGCACTTCGGCCGCGCAGCCTGCCGCGTGGCACCGGTGATGAGTTGACAGAACCACCGGGGATCGGCCCGGCGGCCGCTTCGGGCTCACAGCGACCACCGCCCGTCGGTGGCGGTGCCTTCAGGCCCCCCCTCCGGCTCAGCCCCGTTTGTCCGATAAGAAATACTCCGTGAAACCCAAGCATCGAACGACTCACCCCCTCCCCTGTCGAAGCCGGGGGGCTTGCACGTGGGCTGAACGGAATTACAGTTGTAGTTCATCCGAGCGCTCCTAACGCTTGGGTGGGCTCGGGCCCTCCGGCGCGCTAACGCCGGGGGGCCCACTTTTTCGTCCTCTCAACAGTATCGGCAGGGGACGAAAAAGGTCAAGCCCGGTTTTCCGTCAGCGGCGCAGCGGGTCTGTAGGGGTTTCCCCGCTTTCGTCGGGTGTCGAATCTGTGACAGGCACAGGGCGCGTCCTGGTGCGCGCGCGGCCGACATGCGCGCCTGTAGCGCCCTCGATGGCCGCCACGCGCTCCTCGAGCACCCCAATCCGCTCCCCCTGGCGCTCGCGGCTCGCTTCCAGGCGCTTCACCGCGCCCTCGGCCACTCGTACCCGCACCAGCAACCCCCCCCATGTCGCAGCGATAGCTACAAGCGTCCCGAGCAGCGTCAGCCAGTTGGCAGTGCTCACGTCACACGATGCAGCCCGGCGGGGCGAACACTTTGCCGAGGCCCCCGCCGATCTTCTGGGCAGCGGCGCAGCGATCGGCGGCCGACGACTGCCCACTGAACAGAGCCGCCGGGCTCACGTCTTTGATCACGCTGCCCGCCGTTTTCGCGACGGTGCTCACCGCCGGTACTGCCTTGGCGACGAGAATCGACGTCCCTCCCGTCGCGACGGCCAGGTTGGTGAGAACAGCGCCCTTCGGCGACGCGATGGGAGCGCCGACGATCTTGCCCGCGAGGTTGGCGGCACCCTGCAGGATGCTGCAGCCGACGCCGGCGGCGGCAGGTGCCACGCCCGCGGTAGCAGCCGGGGGAGCTCCGTAGGCGCTAGCGGCCGCCGCGCCGGCGGCCGTCGCCACCGGCTTGCAAATCTTCGAGAAGGTACCCGAGGGCGCGATCCCCGGCTTGACGCCGCTCGCGAGCGCCAGCTGCTGCTGGTGGCGCTCATAGAGCACGTAGGCGATCGCGCCGCCAGCGCCGAGCACGACCAGGCCGACGAGAAGATACTTCATGGTGGAGCCCCCAGTTTCTCGATGAGGAGTTTCTCCGCAGAGGCCTCGGCGCGCCGGTCCCTCGAGGAAAGCTTGACCGGTCTGCCCGGATGGCCGAACGCCGCGCCGTCGACGATCCGATAGTCGCCGTCGCCGTCGATCACCACCGCGCCGACGTCGAGCGCGTGGGCGAGCGCGGGGAACTCTTCGGGGTTGATGTCGTGCTTCATGGCGGGAGGACCTCACAGGTTGCGCAGGCGAAAACCGTACCGTTGGAGTTGCCGCCGAGGCACCCGAAGCCGAGAAAGTCGGTGGTGCCGTTGAAGGCGATGATCGTCCCTGACCCGTCGGCGACGACGCTGTTGGTGCCGGCGCCGATCGAGAGGCTCGCCGCGGTGGCGACGCCGTTCTTGTAGAGGCTGAACGTCGTCGCGATCGCCATCGTGTTGTTTTGGGTGACGAGGTGCAGGCCCTGGATCCTGCAAGGCCTGAGGAAGTAGTGCGGGGCGGTCCCGAGGGACTCGGCGCCCTGGCCGCCGGCGATCGCGCCCTCGTCGGCCGCGAAGAATTCGGTCAGGCCCTCCGACGCGAACTCGAAGAGCGCCGAGAACTTCAAGATCCCGATCACCGTGTTGGGCGCGTCGGACTGCCCGAATTCCTCGGGGTGCCACGACGGCCGCGTCAGCCAGCCCCACACCTGGCTCACGTCGAAAACCCTCCCCAGTTGTCATAGCGGGAGAAGCTCCGATACCCGAGCAACCCGCCCTTCGTGCCGGTGTTGAGAGCGGCATCCGTCCACGTGTCGACCACCACCCACGCGGCGTTGTTCACACCGACGGAGAGGCGCCAATCGTTGGCGACGCCGGCGACGTGGTTCTCCATCCGGACCGAGTCGAAGGTCCCGATAGCGCCGACAAACGCGCGCGTCGTCTTCACGCCCGCGACCATCTTGAACGCACGGACCTGCCCGATGATCCAGTCCCAGCCCCAGAAATTGCTTCCGTCGATGAAGCGCAGGCACATCACCGGGCCCATGTGGTTGGCGTTGTCGCCAGCGATGCAGCCGGGCGTCCGTCGGCACTGAACCCCGTGGTTCGCGGTCGCAAAATCGACGACGGCGAAGCCGTACACGTCGCCCGCGCCCATGTAGACGCCCGCACCAAAGAGCACCCCGAAGTCAAACGTACGCTTGGTGATGTTGTCCTGGGGCCTGATCGCGTAGGTCTGCGGAGCGAGCGAGCCAGCCTCGGTGGTACCAAGCACGGGTGTCGCCGTCTCGACGAACGATGAGCGTTTGTGGCCGAAGGAATCCCACGCCAGGCACGTGGCCGCGATGTCGGCCGGCACCGGGTCGGACGCGGGCTTCACGTACGCGTTGGCCGTCACCCTCGGGCCCGGCAGATAGATCGGGCACGTCGGATCCTGGACGAACTGCGGCCGATCGTACAGCGGCGGCTCGTTTGCCTGCTCGAATGTCGAGCCCGACCACTGCAGCGAGCCCGGGTGCAGCGGCGCCATCCGAAATCGACTGCCCGTCAGCGGGGGAAGCTGGTTGAGGCCGAGATCGGTGACCATGTTCCCGGGGGCCGTCATGTCCCAGAGACCATCAGGGAGTTTTGTCGACGCGCCTGAGAGAATCTCCCGCGCCGTGAACCAGGGCCGGATGGGGTCGGGCCCTTCGGACTGCGACACGTCGATCGGATTCTGCCGCGCGTCCCATGCGGTGACCCGGGCCATGTACCCCTTGAAGTCTTGGTGGTTGTGGCCGCCGAAGAAAAGCTCCGAGGAATCCGTGGGGCTGTATCGGCCGGTGCCAGAATTGGTCACGTACCAGGTCACCACGCCATCCAAGAGCACGTATGTCTTGCCCAGAAGGGTGTCGACGACGATCACGACGTGGATCCACTCGTCGGGGTTGACCCTGTCCGAGACCTGCGACTGGAACCCTTCCGAAGCGATCGCAGTCTTGAGATAGAGCCCGGTCAGCTGAAAGAATCCCCCGACGAACTGAACACCCACCAGCATCGAGTGCCCGCCGCCGAAGCCCTGGGCAATGAAGTACTCGGCGACGTCGTTCGCCACCCGTTGCGGGCGGAGCCAGGCTTCCCAGGCACACGAGCCGAGCTCGACTGAGGGCACCGGGACCCACAGTCCGCAGTTGACTTGCGGTCCTGGCCCTTCGTTCGGTGGTGTGCCTTGAGGGTTCGGGCCCGAGAAGAAAAGTACGTAGGGAGGCGCCGAACCACCGCTCGGTGCTCCGAGCAAGCTCCAATCGGTTGGGGCAGGCCCGACCTTGTCCCAGGCCGCGAGACCGTTCCGCGCCGTGACCCGATCGCCGATCGGGCGGTCGAGCCCGGGGGGGACATTCGGATCGACCCCGTTGGGGATCGACTCGCCGATCCGAAGCGACTGGCCGCCCGGGTTGATCGTACCCGGAATGACGGGCACGCCGTCGGGCAGCGCGGGCAGACCCGTCGGGCCGCTCTTGAACGGCCACGCCACTACGCGGCCCTCCAGAAGCGCAGCTTGTACTCGGGGATCCCCTCGAGGGTCACCACCTCTTTGCCGGCGGCGCGCCGGGCCGCGGCCACGGCGGCCGCCTTTTCGGCCGCGGTCTCGCCCGTCACGGGATCGTCTTTGTACGACCAGGGTGAATCCCACTGGTCGGCGCCCCCCGTTGGATCGTCGACCTCACCGGTGCTCGCTTTGTCGGCCGCATCGAGCGCCGCCGGCGACGGATCTTTCGAGGTGGCCGCGTAGCGGCCCTGATCCTGGCGGCCGAAATAGCCATTGCCGGCGCCCGTCGAGTGCAGCAGCAGATCGTCGATCGATTTTCCAGCGCTCGCAGCGTGGGTCAGTGCCGCAAACGCAACGCCGAGCTTGCCGAGCTCGGGCAGGCCCCCCGCTTCGCTTTCAACCATCCGACCCAGCGCATAGATCGGGAGGGAGTAGCCCGCGCTCGAGGCGAGGACCTGAGGATCGGCGGGGGTCGTTCCGTCGATCGAGACGGTGTGATCGGAAGTGAGCTTGGTCCCGTGAATGACGACATCAGCCACGACAGACCCCAAGCCGGCCACCATCGCCAGGACCGCAACGCCTGCCAGAATCGTGAGCACCACTTGGCCCATGCCATGGCCTCACGGACCACCAGGTTCCAGGTCGATGATCGTGCTCCCGATCAGCTCGGGGTTGAATGTCGGGACCAGCCGGCACCATTCCTCGTAGCTCATCTCGACGACGGGCGTGTACTTCACGTTCAACAGCCAGTTCATCGGGTTCTGCTGCTCGCTCCCCGCGGCCACGGTGAAGGTGACCATTCCGAAAACGTCGTCGCCGTCGGAGAGCACGCTTTCGGAGAACACCATCAGCCCCGAGTCGAAGGGCAGCACCTGCGGCGTCGCGAATGTGCCGACGAGGTTGGTCATCGGCAAAAAGAGCCCCGAGCCCTCGTCGCATTCGCGCGTACACATCCAGAGAGTCACCCCAACGGTGCCGCCGAAGGTGACGTCGAACGGAATAGACGGCACCGGCGCGCCGGTCTGGCCTGACACGTCGGGCGCGGCGACGATCGCGATCTTCGCCTGCACGCGGCCATCGGCCGTGGGGACGCGGAAGTAGATCGGCGCCGGGGCGAGCGGGCCGAGATCGGTGTCAATGTGGGCGAGCCGCAGAGGTTGCGGCTCGAACACCTTCACACCGTCGTTGGTGCCGCCGCTCCGTCGCTTGAGGCTCATCGGGAGAGCCTCCACGCGTACACGCCGGCGCCGAGGATGAGCGCAGCGCCGAGGGCCCACCAGACAGCCGGCGGGATCACGAATCCGACGATCTGCTTGGCCTTGTCGGCGATGAACTTCACCGACGCCTCGGTGGCCGAGCCGATCGCGGCCACCAGATCCTCGAGGTCCTGTTCGAAGGTCTCGACCAGGTTGGCCTGGATCTTCTCGAGCAGCGCGAGATCGCTGTCGGCCTGGTTCATGGCCGTAAGGACGCGGGCCCGAGTGTCGTCCTCGAGGGCCTGGTCGTCGTCGTGGATGGTGGCGTAGAGGCCCTCGGCGTAGGCGTTCACCCGGTCGAGCAGATCGCGCCCCGCGCTCCGGACGTCCGCGTCGCTCGCCTCAGCGACGAGGCCGATCACCGGGGCGAGGACCTCCGTCAGCAGCGACGGCTCGATCGAGTCGATCACCTGATAGCCGCGGCGAAGGTTGTCGGCCACGATCCCGAGCGCCGCTCGAGCGTGCCGGTGAGTGCGGAGCGCGGTGGCTGCTTCCTCCGGCGTCATGTGCTGTCGGTCGCCGCTCGCACCAGCGAGCCCGCGAGGTTTTGCCAGCCGGCGCCGAGCCCCACCGATTTCACCGCGCCCTCGACGCCCGAGACGATCCGGTCCTTGCAAGCCTGCTTCACGACGACGTAGCCGACCACCAGGCCGACGGCCAGCCCGGCGGCGCCGGCGAGAAGTCCGACCGTGAGTCTCGACATGGGCTCAGCACCTCGCGCAGCAGCGGCCGCTTACGAAAACTCGTCGCTCAGCCACCCCGAGAAGGCCGAGCCCGCCTCTTTTCCCAGCTGGGCAACCGCCGCCCCTCCCGCCGTGGCGATGAGGCTCCCCACGGATTGGGAAGCGGCCGCCTGCTTCAGCCCCGGTGGGGCGCCGATCGTTTTCTTCTGGCTCTTGACGACGAGGTAGACCACCAGCGCCGTCACTCCGACGGCGCCGATGGTGATCGCGACCGTTTCACCCGTGGTCATCGGGGTTCAACCGATCTTGGCGGCGAAGCGACCCCCGGCCCGAACCGGCTTCATGGTCATCGGGATGAACCGCAGCTTTTTCGGGTCGACGTCGGCCGCCGACTTCCCGTAGAGCAGCTTCGGCACCCACTTCAAGGTCGAGCTCCCGAAGAGGTGGGACTTGACCTTGGAGTCGACGATCTCCTTTTCCGCGTCGGCCCACATCTGGGGCGTCCAGGACCGCAGGTGCTGCACGAGCGTGTGGTGGGTTCCGGACGGGCCCGACGAGAGGGTCAGGTAGTAGGACGTGTCGCCGTTCACCACCTGGACCTTGGAGTACTCGAAGTTCATGCCCTGGGGCACGAGCACGAGCCCCAGCGCGCCGTTGAGCTCCGGCGCGGCCGTGGTGAGCGACTGCGGGTTGTTGGTCGCTCCGTACGGCCAATCCTGGATGTCGTTCGGCGTGGTGGGCGCCGTCGCGAAAGCGACGTCGCTGGCGATCTGGCGGCGCACGCCCATCGAGGCGAGCAGCTGGTGCAGCACGATGGGCTCGACGTGGGTCGTCTGGATCTGGCCACGGAAGGGGATCTGCAGCTGCTGCAGATTGTCGGGCACGAAGCTGCCCGGCTGCTGATAGCTCAGGGCCATCGCCATTGCGAAGCACACGCCCGCGCCCTGCTCGGTGTTGTTGAGCTGGGTGTTGTTGCCGAAGCTCTGCAGCTTCACCTCGGTCTGGCCCGAGCTCGCCGGCGTCTGGTAGTCGACCCACTCGACGCCGGGACCGACGCGGATCTCGCGCTCGGGCAGCTGCAGCGCCGAGACCTGCACCGTCGTCGTCCCGAGGGAGGCGCCCGGCGAGAAGTTGGAGAGCACCGTCGCCACAGTGTTGAACTGCAGCACCAGCTGTGCCTTGCGGAACAGGCACTGCAGCTGCGCCGTGTGGTGCGGCCGCTCCCCGTTGCCCGCACAGAGGGGGATGAACTTCGAGAAGGCGAAGTTGTAGGTGCCGTTGCCGGCGGGGATGGCGCCTCGGTTCGGAGTGGCGTAGTTGTAGCCGCCGCCGACGTAGCTGATCGTGTTCATCCCCCAGCCCTTGACGAAGTTGGGAGAGAGCGGCGTCCCGTGGATCGCGTTGTTGAGCGCGATCGAGTCCAGCAGGATGCTGAAGAGCACCTCTTGCGGAATCGCGTTGCCGGTGCCGCCGGATTGGGTCACCGCGCCTTTGAAGGTCACGAAGAACCCCGGCAGGTAGTACGCCAGGTTCCCGTCGTCGCAGGGCAGGGGCGACAGATCGAACGACAGGTTCGCTCCCGTCGGGAGCGTGGGTTTGTCCGAGGTGCCGACGGAAAGCGCCCGTGCCTGGTACCCCGTCGGTGTTTTCAAAAATCCCATGATGACCCTCTAGGTTGGCGGTGTGGCGGTGTGGCGGTGTGGTGGTGGAGCTGCTCGAGCGGCCTAGAGGCCGACGACGACGCGCACGGGTTTCACCCGCGCGACGATGACCAGGACGACGACGGTCGTCACGAGACTGGTGATGATGATTTTGCCCATGGACGGAACCTCCAACCCCCAAGCGTGCGCGCCGGCCCGCCCGGCTGGGGGGAGCCAAAAATCGGCGCGGGTGTGGGATACTGGCTTTAAGCCCGTGCCGCTCGAGCAGTTCGACAACTTCTATGCGACCGTCAGGCCAGTCCGCACCGACGATCTGAAACCCGGGGTTGCCGCGTGGATTGGCAAGCGGCTGCTCTTTCGTGCCATGGGCGCCGCGGATGAAGGAACGTACGCGGGGGATCAAATGTGCATGCCCATCGGCCCCGACGGTGACAGGTTCTCGCGGGAGACCGATGCCGCTTGGATGCCGGAGCGAGACCTTTGCGACGTGCAGGTGGTTCAGGACGCACTGTAGCGGTACACGTTGCCGTCCCAGGGGCGGCCGCGGCGTAGCAACACGAAGTAACCGCGCTCGGGCGGCGGGAGCTCGTCGCCGGGGAGCGAACGGATCACCTCGGCCAGCCCCTCGTCGAGGACGTAGTTGCGATCGACGAGCGTGTTGAGGCCGAGGCCATCGAGACGGAAGCAGTAGATCACGCTCGACTGCTCGAACGGCTCGCGCGGCGCGTCCTGTGGGCTCTGCGTTCCCCAGATTGAGGAGAGGCCAGCCGCGCGCCCCTGGCCGAACGTCTTGGGGAAGAGGGAATCTCGGCCGGCGAGCCATCGGCCGTTCCGCGCTGCACGGGTGAGCTCGTCATACACGACCAGCGAAGCGCGATTGCGCGCCGCCATGGCCCACGCCCACGCGGCCGCCTCCTCAGGATCTACCTCAACGCCCCGACGAACGTCGCCGCGCAACACCAGCACGCGGGGCTCGGGCGCCGGCGGCTGGGCGGCGAGGTCGGCGAGATCGCGCCGCTCCTGTCCCTCGAACCGTGCGCGCAGCTCTTTGTCATCGAGGACGAGCGCGAAGCTCGGGACCCGAGTGATCCAGTCTTTGACGAGCGCTCGAGCGGCCTCCGTCTTGCCGGTGCCGCTGTCCCCGAGGATTCCGATCCGAGGTGCCTCGCCGAACGCGAGGGGGGCGAGAGCCTCCCGGCTTGCAACAACGCCAGATACGAGCGGCGCCGTTTTCCACGCCGCCGACGCAGCTGCTTTAGACGCCGGCGATGCAGCTGCCATCGTTCCTCACACGGCGGGCACCGGCCCGATCGAGAGAGCAGCTCGGCCGGCCAGGGCGCGCCACAACCGTAGGCGCAACAGCGCTTCTCGCCGCGGCCCACTCGACGGTGGGCATGAGGATCTGGTGGCAGTTCATCGCTGTAGCCGCATTTCGGGCACTGCTCCACGGCTCACGCGACCGTCCGCAAGTTGGGCGAATCTCCGCCGGAGGCCTCCGGCGGCCCTTGCTCGAGATGAAACGCCTGCACTCCGAGGATCACGGCGGCGCCGGCGACGAGACCGACGACGGGGTGGATGGTCGCCGTCGACGGTAGGTAGCGGATGATCGTTTGCTTCACCGACTCGGCCGTGAGGTTGTCGCCGAGCTCCTCGGCTTGCTTCGCTCGCGGATCGGTGACCTCGCGGATGCGGAAGCCTTTTTTGTGAGCGGCCCAAGCGCCGAACATCTTGATGCCCATCACCACCGCCGCGCCGATCTGCTCGAGGAAATCGGCCGGGTTGATGCCGCCGGGCTGTGGCTCGCCGGCGGCGCCGGCGTCCTCGGCGGCCGCGGCGGTGCCTGCCACCTCGCCGGCGGCGCTGGCGGCGTCCGCGGCCGCGGCGGTGGCGTCAGCCGACGGGGTTTGGTTCTCGCTTGATCGCGAGGACGTGGACGGGCTCGGCGCGGCGGGCTCCGTACTCGACGCCCATGGCGAAGAACCCGGCACAGAGGGAGACGAGGCCGACGGTGGCAAGGCGGCTGCTGCCTGTGACGACGGCGCCGAGGTTGGCGGCGATGGAGATGCCGAAGCAGACGTCGGCGAGCTCGGCGGCGGTGTTGGCGATGGGGTTGACGACAACTGCAGCGCTTGGTCGACCAGCGCCGCCGCGTTCTGGGCGCTGCTCTGTCCGTCGGACGGGAGGGCGGACTCCGGGGGGGAAGTAGTCCGCTCGGGCCATTTGCCTTTCTTCGCCAGCTTCCACCGCTCGAGGGCGATCGTTGCGTCCTGAGTCTCGAGCCGCAGGCTCTTGCTGTGGACCGTCCCGTAAAACGACCCGACGTACTTCCCCTTGTACCGTCGACGCCATATCGATTTCGCCTTGAACGCCACGCCCGCTCACCGTCAGGCGATCCCAGCCTTCACGGATCTCCCCCCCACGGCTCGCGCGACTCGGTTCTGCTCGAGCTGGACACCGACGACGTCGGCTCTCCGACGGTGATCGTCCCGCCCGCCAATCGTTCCTCGAAGAGCAGCGCCAGGCCGACGACGGCGCCGGCGCCCACCATGAA
>DASQGE010000158.1:0-8138 GCA_035632775.1 Solirubrobacteraceae bacterium
GCCCGCGCCGACGGTCCGCCACGGCTCGCTGTCATACCAGCGTGTGAGCCGCAAGAGCTCCCAGTCGGTGCCGCGCAACAGCAACCCGTGCCCGTCGGGGAGCCGCGCGATCTCACCGGGTGTGAGGACACGCTGGCGCTGGGTCTGATAGCTCACGGTGTCGCTATGGGTCGGGTGGCTGAACCACTCCTGCAGTTGGCTGTGACCGAGCGCCTGACTGGTCACGTCACGGTCGTATTCCCCCAGCGCGACAGAGACGGCCTCCAGGGTGCGGGTGTCGGCGATGCCGTTGAGGATGAGCTTTGACTGAAACAGGGAGAGGAACCCGTCGGCCGCGTCCACACCCCAGCGGGTGCGTGCTTGGGAGAGGTCCTGCAGGCCGATCACGACCTGCAACCCCTGTCCCCCGGCCTGGGAGACGAGCGCGGGGAGATCGTGGACGGGAGCGATGTTCGCGACCTCATCCAGCAACCACAACATTCCGGGTCCGGGAGCATGATTGTTGCGGGCCTGCTCGTAGACGGCGTGACGGATCTGCTCCAAGAGCCCCACGATCAACGGTGCGAACACGGCCTGACCGTGCTCGGGAGAGGTGATGTACAGCGTGTCCGTCGAGGCGGCGAACCTGACCGGGTCGAAGTTCGGGCGCGCCGCGGTCTGCCTGGCGCTGTCGCTGTTATACGCGCTGAGCACCCCGGCTGTGGCGGAGAAGATGCTCGAGCGCTCCCGCGCGTCCGTGCGCTCGATCCCGACCAGAACATCCGCTGCGATCTGTGTCTCGGCGTCCGCGAGGACCTCCAGGGCCGGCGCGAGGTCTTGGCGCAACGTCCAGCGCAGCACGTCCTCGATCGGACGGTTGCTCAGGTGCGCGGCATACAGCAACGGTCCCAAGAGCGCGGCGGCGCGCTCGGACCAGTGGTTCTCGTTCGTCGTGCCGGCGCCGGCCCTGGAGGCGGCCGTCATCGCCCTGGCCATGACCAGCGCCTCATCCCACGAGGAGGACGCGCTGACGGGCGACCACGACAGGCGTCTGGCGCCCTCGGGTACGGGCTCGCTCGCGGAGGGGTCGAACAGCCAGACCTCGCCGATCTCCATGCGAGCATTCATCGTGGCGCGCATCACGTCGGGCTTGGTGGACGTGCTCACCACCGCCCCCGAGGCAGCGATCAGTGCGGGGATCATCACCGCGCTCGTCTTGCCGCTGCGCGGCGGCCCGAGGATCATCACAGCGCTCTCGGGGTCCGCTGCGACCCATTCCCGTACTCGTTGGCACCGAGATACACCCCTCCCCCGACCCGCAACAGTCCTTCCCGTACACGCGCAGCCGCACTCACCGGCCTGCGCGCCACCGCGCCACCGCGCGTACCAGGAACTCGCGGGAGCGGCCGCGCGGGGGTTCGGGGAGTTCGGGTGAGGGCACCGACGCCGAGCGTGAGCGCCACCCTCAGCACCACCAGGACGACCACGAGGCCGATCGCCCACGCGAACACGCTCCCCGAACCGGATCCGATCGCCGCGCGCAAGAACACACCCGCGCACAACACCAGTACCAGCGCGAACAATCCCCCCATGCACGACGCGAACGGATGCGAGCGCCGAAACGGCGGGTCCGTGTACTGGTGCGAAGGACCCCACGACGACCGATCACCGATCCTCCTTGACATGACTGGCAGTATACACTAGTGTTGCTCAACATGCTAAGCAACACTATGAGGATCGGCTGATGCCACCCCGCAGGTACGCGCTCGGCGCGATGCGCGAGATCGACAACGAGCTACGCAAAGCCAGGATGGAGGAAAAGGAGGCCGCACAGCGCGTCAAGCGACTGCTCGCGGCGCAGGCCGCGCTGCGCGGGGAACCCGTGCCACGCAAGCATCAGCGCCGTCTCGCCCGCCAAGACATCCGCGACTATCTCGCGAAGCATCCCGGCTCGCTCGCGGTGGAGATCGCCGAAGCCCTCGGCGTACCCCCTACGAACGTGGGGACGCACCTCAGCAACGGCAAAAAGGATGGGGAATTCGAAAAGCACCGTAACCGCTGGTCATTGATCCAGCACGAAGGGGGGCAACCGCAACACAAGGAGACCCCTTGATGCCCAGCATCAACACAAACCCAGCCACAAGGACACTCGACGCCCTGCGGGCAATCAGCCTCGTCGGGATCGGACTGTACGCGATCACCCTCGCTGCACACTGGTTCTCGGCAGTCGCGCGATACCTCATCCTCTACATCGTGCTGGGGCTGATCGGCTTGGTCACGGGCTGGCCGATACCGGTCAACACGACCGCCACCGTGCTCGCCCTCGCACCCCTCGCGATATCGCTGCTGACCCTGATCTGCCCACCACTGATCGCGCCCCTCGACGGGCGCTGGTGGGAGATCAGCACCGGCGGACGCCCACCCGAGCAAGACGAGCGCGAAGCATTCGAGGACGCTTTCCACGAACTGCAGGAGATCGACCCCCGGCTGCGCCCGCCACGACACTGGTTCGTCGCCGAAGAGCCCGGACAGAACGCCTCCGCTTACTCCTCCTCGCTGAGCGTGGACAGGGGCCTGCTGGAAAGCCCCAACACCGCCGCGGTCATCGCGCACGAGCTCGGATACCTACGCACAAGCGACGCGCGACTCACCAGCGCACTGAACCTCCTACTCCTCGCCCCGATGGACACGCCCACCCTGCACCCCCTCTGGTCGCTGCCGTTCCGCGGTCTCGCATGGTTCGCCTCAGGACAAGCGGTGCAGTGGTTCACCAGCAACCCGTGGGAGACCTACTGGCGCTCGCGCGAGTTCGCCGCAGACCAGTACGCCGCACGCCTCGGGCAAGGACCCGCGCTCGCACGAACCCTCGAATACAGCTCCCTTCCGTACGAGCGCTCCATCCGCAACATGCGCTTCTCCCGCGCCTCACACCCCTACACCAAGCCCCGCATCGCGAAGCTCCGCGCGCAACCCGCCGCGCCCGCTCCGACACCACACAACGACCTCTGAAGGAGCCGACATGCACACCCGCACCGCCACTCCCACGATCGCGACACCAGACCGCCGCTCACCACCACCACGTGGGCTGGGCGCGATGGCGCGCCGCGTAGCCGTCGATCTCACACCACAAGCCGTCGAGCAGGTCGCCAGCCGCGTCGCGCAGCTGCTCCACCGCCAGCAGGAAGACCAGGAGCGCCGGCGGATGAGCGAGCCGACAGGAATGCTGACGGTCTCCCAACTCGCCCAGCACCTGCACCTGAACCGCGCATGGGTCTACGAGCACGCCGACGAGCTCGGAGCGATCAGGCTCGGAGACGGCCCCAAGGCCCGCCTACGATTCGACCTGCGCACCGCCAAGACCGCGCTCGGGCAACATCAGGCCGGCCGAACACCAGCGCCGGCCGGGACCAAACCCCATAGACCGACACGGCTGCCTGCGACGGAAGATGCTCAGCTGCTCGAGGTCCGCCGCAGGGATATCCGACGAACACGATCCTGCGTTCCGGCGGGGCGTCGTAGCATCGGGGGCTGCTGATGGCGCCCCAACCCAAAGGCGGGATCACCGCCGAGACGCTCGCCGATGGGACTCTCGCGTTCCGTCTCCGCTTCCGCGCCTATGGCAAACGCCAGACGGTCTATCTGCACGAGGCTCGCGACTGTGACTGCGACTACCGGTGCGGCGGGGGCTGGAACGAGCGAACGGCCGCCGTGGAGCTCGACAACATCATCGCTCGCGTGAAGTCCGGCGTGTGGGAGCCGCCCAAACGGGCCGCACGGGCGAGCAAGCCGGTCGCTGCCGGCGTACCGCTCTTCCACGCCTACAGCTCGCGCTGGCTGCAGGCGAAGATCGACGGCGTCAACGGCGAAAAGCCGATCAGCAGGAACACCGAGGACAACTATCGCTGGCGCCTCGAGTCGCATCTGCTGCCGTTCTTCGCCGACTACCGGATGGACGAGTTCGACCGCGAGCTGTGCCTCGCGTTCAAGGCCCACCTGCTCAAGCAGGCCAGAGAGCGACGAGAGACGATTGCGGCCGGCGCCGTCCTACGCGACAACCGCAATCAAAAGGTCGTGCCGCTCTCGCCGACGTCGATCCGCAAGATGATCGACACCCTCGCGGCCGTCCTCGACGAAGCCGTCGAGGACGGCCACCTCGAATACAACGCGGCTCGCGGCAAGCGGATGCGCGTCCATGTCCCCAAACCCAAGCGGACGTTCCTGGAGATGGACGAGCTGGCGGCCCTGATCGATGCGGCGGCGGCCCAGGACATCTCCCTCGGCCAGACCGTCGCCCCGATCGAGCTGGGGCTCACCGCCGCGATGGTCGCTCAGCTCTTCGCCCAGGGCAAGTCACCCAAGCGCATCGCGGCCCAGCTCGGCCTCGCCAAGTCCACCGTGAGCCACCACCTGGGGCGCCTCGGACTGGAGGTCGGCAGGGGATACGTGGGTCGGCGGGTGGTCGTCGAGATCCTCGGTCGTGGAGGCCCTCGCGCCAGCGAGCTGTGCGACATCAAGATCGGGCACGTACGGCTGCACGACCCCGAGGGCGCCCGCTTCAACATCCCGGACTCGAAGACCGAGACGGGCATCCGCGAGGTCGAGATGAGCCCAGACCTCGTCGAGGTCGTGGTCGAGCACATCGACCGCCTGCGCAGGCTCGGCGCCCCGACCGGTCCCGAGGACTATCTGGTCCCCAACCTGAAGGGCGGCCGGATGAGCTACGGCAGGGTGGAGCAGATCGTTCGCGACGCCGCCGAGCTGGCCTCCGAGGAACTGGTCAAGAGGGGCATGCCGGCGCTGCCGAACACGACACCCCACACGCTGCGGCGCACATACATCTCGATCGCGCTGCTGGCCTACGAATGGGACGTCAAGTACGTCATGGATCAGGTCGGTCACGCCGACTCGAAGGTGACGCTCGACATCTACGCGCAGATGCAAAAGCGAGCCAAGCGAGACCACGGAGCCAGGTTCGACGAGCTCGTCCGCGAGGCCCGCACCCTGCTCCACAAGCGGCCCAAGGCGCCCTCAGACGAGCCCATTGGGACGGCGATTGGGACGGAAGGGCCAAAATCGCCCTCCAAGAGGCGCACTCGACGGGCCCTCACATCCACCAAAACACGTCGATTTGCAGGATATTCCTCAATGGAGCCAGCCGGGATCGAACCGGCGACCTCCTGCTTGCAAAGCAGGCGCTCTCCCAGCTGAGCTATGGCCCCAAGCCTTCCGAGTGTAGGCCAGGCGCCCCGCCTTATGGGACCTACTTGTCGAAGTCGAAGTCCCGTGGCGGGCGCTGCTCGAACCACAGGCGATCCTGCTCGGGCGTGTCACGCAAGAAGTCGGGGGTTTCCTCGAGGACGTCCTCGACCGGTTCGTCCACTTGGTCCGACATCTCCGCGGATCCGGTATGTGGATCGCCTGCGCCCGTCTCCCGGCCGCCCTGGTGGTCCGCGGCTTCGTCGTTCGAACCGCCGCCTCCCGGAACCTCCCATTCAAGCGACTCCTCGGCCGGATCGACGCTCGCATCGGCGGTTCCTGCCCGAGGGTCTTTTCCGATTGGCCCGACAGCCACCGGCCCGACGGGCGCAGCACTCTCACCGGGCTCCTCGTCCAGCACCGTGCGCATGTCCAGCTCGGCGGTCTCCTGCCCGACATTCGAGAAGCCTCCCGCGTGTGCGGACCCTGGAGCGTCGGAGAGGTCGTTCCCTCGCGGCAGAGCATCTTCGACTGCGAGCTCGGCGCTAGCGGCATCGCGATCGTCCGCAGCTGGCGGTCCCCCACCTCGAGCAGGACCAAAGGCCTCCTGCTCCTCGTGGGCGACCAGCCCCGGATCGGCGCCTCGTCGACGCTTCAGCTCCAGGTGCTCGCGGATGGCGTCATCGAGCAGTCCCATTGCGCCGGCAAACCATACTGCGCTGGGCGGCCCTCCTCGCCATCGTCTCGCAACCGTCGCGCGGTCCCCGCCACTACACTTGCAGAGCTCTGCGCGACGGATTGCGAGGGCATGGGGCTATAGCTCAGTTGGGAGAGCGCCTGGATCGCACCCAGGAGGTCGCGAGTTCGAGTCTCGCTAGCTCCACCATCTTGACGAAGGTCGAACCGCCCCGGTTCCCGGCAAGGGAGCCGGGGCTTCGGCGCCCGAGGCTCGTACAGAGCGGATTCGGCAGCTGCTTGACGCGTTGATGGCCGTTTGCTGATCATCCCCGGGCATTTGAGGGAGTCCCTCAGAGGAGCGCCGGTAGCCGGTGGCCTGACCCCCTGTGGCCCGCCCCCGTTCTCGTGGTCAAGGTGATCTACCCTGGCTTTGGTGGAGTTGTTGATCTGACCTGGGTTTGGCGGAGTCGCTGATCATGTCCACAAAAGGGGGACACTCCACTGTGACCGGGGCCCGGTCACAGGGTCCGGTCGGGCCGCCGCGCGCGGCCTTGCGCTCAAGACGTCGAACCCAGTCCAGCTCACTACGGCGCCATCGGCAGCCGATGCGCTCCGGACCATACGGTCTCGAGGTCGTCAACCAACTCTTCACCGATGGGCGAACGAGAATTGACTACTGTGAAGGGGCACTTTGTTAGTGCACATGCCTGCCGTCTTGCGTCATCTTTATGCGCGGGCCTGCCGCGTGAACGCGCCCGTGTCCTTCATCATGCCGCTCGACAGTTGGCAGCATGGAGCGAAAAAAGGCCGCGGTCCAAGCCGCATCGGCAGAGAGAGCCTCGCTCGCTCGGAGGGCTCGTTGCGCGCTTGCCCCGCAAGGGCAACGCTCGGCGATGCTACCATCCCCGAGGCCTCGACGTCTATCGGCGTCGTTGTCGCGCACCGCGCGATATGCTATATCGCGTCGGCGCTATCGGGAGTTTGTCGGTACCATGGACGTGGAGGATTTGAGCTTCTAGAATGGCCATAACGAGCACGATTTCGACCGCCACATCAAGGCGCTTTGAGCGCGTAGCAGCGGTAGACCCGGACGTCGCTGACCTGCTTGCAGCCGAGACCGAGCGGCAGGCAACCACGATCGATCTGATTCCGTCTGAGAACTACGCCAGCGCGGCCGTCATCGAGGCGATTGCGAGCGTTAATTCCGCCAAGTATTCCGAGGGCTACGCTGGCAAGCGCTACTACCAGGGAAACCGCTACATCGACGGCATCGAGGAGTTGGCCATTTCTCGTACCAAAGAACTCTTCGGTGCGGAGCACGTCAACGTGCAGGCGTTGGCCGGTGTGCCTGCGAATCATGCGGTCTACATGGCGCTGTGCCAGCCCGGCGATAGCACCATGGGAATCGAGGTGCCGAGCGGAGGACATCTTAGTCACGGCTCGCCGGTCACCTTCATAGCGCGCTACTATCGTCCGACGCTGTACCGCGTTGACGAAGTGACCGAAGTCGTTGACTATGACGCGTTTGCGTCACTCGCGCGAGAGTGTCGTCCAAAGCTCATCTGGGTCGGCTCGAGTTCGTACCCCCGTTTTTTTGACTACAAGCGTCTCGCCGAGATTGCTCTGGACGTGGGTTCTCGACTGGTTGCAGACATCGCCCACGTGGCGGGCCTGGTCGCGGGGGGAGTGCATCCGTCGCCAATGCCACACGCAGACGTGGTTACGACGACAACGCACAAGACTCTCCGCGGTCCTCGGGGAGCCCTAATAATGTGTAGGGAGGAGTTCGCGGACGCGATCGACCGAGCCGTGTTTCCGGGGTTGCAGGGTGGCCCCTTCCAGCACCACATCGCTGGTATCGCCGTTGCTCTTCACGAAGCCCAATCTGAGGGGTTCAAGGCATACGCCCGACAGGTCGTCTCAAACGCGCAGGCGCTTGCCGAGGCGCTTATCGAGCAGGGATTCGACCTGGTCTCGGGCGGAACCGACATTCACCTAATGGTCGTCAAGCTCACCTCACTAGAGCGCGAGCTGACGAGCAAGCTGTTCGCGGATGCGCTTGAGGCGTCTGGGCTCGTCGTCAATCGCAACCCCATTCCGTACGATCCGAATCCACCATTTCGCCCAAGCGGAATCCGTTTTGGAACGCCCGCGGCGACGACATGTGGTATGAAAGAGGATGAGATGCGCAAGATTGCTCAGTGGACTCGCGCGGTCTTCGACGGTGTCGAGGATTCGTCTCTCCATCAGCGGATTAAGGCAGAGGTTGCTGAGCTACGAAGCTC
>DASQGE010000159.1:0-52453 GCA_035632775.1 Solirubrobacteraceae bacterium
CTTGGCCTGCTCGAACAGGTCCCGTACACGCGATGCGCCCACCCCGACGAACATCTCTACGAAGTCAGATCCCGAGATCGAGAAGAACGGCACCCCCGCCTCGCCGGCCACGGCCCTGGCCAGCAGCGTCTTGCCGGTCCCCGGCGGCCCGTACAGCAGCACGCCCGTCGGGATCCGGGCGCCGAGCGCCTGGAACTTCTTCGGGTTCTCCAGGAACTCCTTGATCTCGTGCAGCTCCTCGACCGCCTCGTCCACACCGGCCACGTCCCTGAAGGTGATCTTCGGCGAGTCGGCCGACAGTCGCTTGGCGCGCGACTTGCCGAACGACATCACTTTGCTGCCGCCCCCCTGGACCTGGTTCATCAAGAAGATCCAGAACCCCAGGAAGATCACGAACGGCAGGATGTACGTGAGCAGCGACAGCAGCACGCTGCTCTTTTCCGATTCGACGTTATACGACGCGACGCCCGCTTCCTTGAGCTGCTTGAAGAGTTCCGGCGCCTCTTGTTCGACGTAGCCGATTTCGTACTTTTCGTTGTTCTTCAGCTTGACTTCGAGCGCTTTGCCCTTGTTCTTGAACTCGACCGACTTGACTTCGTTCTTCGGGATCTCTTCCGTGACCAGCGTCTTGTAGCTGTGCGAGCGGCTGTTGCTCGACGGCTGGCCGAGCAGTTTCACGGCCAAAAAGGACAGCACCAGCACGATGAGGATCGGAAACGCGGCGCTCTTGAAGGAACGGCTCATGGCGATATCACAGGGTTCTGGCGCCGGTTTCGGTCGTGGCCGCCAGTCATCTAGCGTACCACGCAAGGCCCCATTTTCCGGCGGTTGCCGTGCGCCCTACGCCTTCCGACGCCACTGCAAACAGAAGGTTGCGGTGGCGCATGGGCAGCGATCCAGAAGGCCCGAAGGGCCGGTCACGAGCGCGCGAAGGAGCTCGTCCCAATCAACGAGCCGGCTGGACGCCGGCAAAAGGCCCGCCAGGGCCGGCCACGAGCGCACGGAGGCGCTCGTCCCAATCAACGAGCCGGCTGTACGCCGGCTCGAGCACCTAATCCCCTCTACCTCTGCAACGCCGCCACGAACGGAAGGTTGCGGTGGCGCTCGGCGTAGTCCAGGCCGTAGCCGACCACGAACGTGTCCGGGATCTCGAAGCCCACGTACTTCGCCCGCAACGCCACCTTGCGCCGCGCGGGCTTCGTCAGCAGCGCGCACACCTCCAGGGTCTTCGGGTTGCGCGAGCCGAGGTTGCGCAGCAGGTACTGCAGGGTCAGACCGGAGTCGACGATGTCCTCGACGATCAGCACGTCCCTGTCCTCGATCGCCGCGTCGAGGTCCTTCAGGATCCGCACCACTCCCGAGGAGTCGGTCGCCGAGCCGTAGGACGCCACCGCCATGAAGTCCACCTCGACCGGGATCTCGATGAACCTCATCAGGTCGCTCAAGAAGAACACCGCCCCCTTCAGCACCCCCACCAGCAGCAGCTTCCTGCCGGCATAGTCGCGCGAGATCGCCTCCCCCAGCTCGCGCACGCGCCGCTGCAGGTCCTCGGCGCTGACCAGCACCTCGCCGACCTCGCCCTCGGCGGGGGTCGCAGAGACGCCGCTGGCCTGGGTGGGGGCCGGAACGGTCACGCGCGGGAGTGTACGCCGCGCCTCAGTCAGCGCGACCCTCGCCGCGACCGCCGCCGCGACCGTCGCCGCGGGAACCGTCCGCGGGGGGTCGCGCGGGCAGCTTGACCATGCGCAGCTCTCCGCCCTCGATCACCGCGCCCACGCTCCCGCCGACGTGCACCTCGGCCCGCCCGCCGCCGGCCGATCTTCGATCGGCGGCCAGCGCGAGGATCTCCCCCACGCGCCGGCCCGCCTGCGGCACGTAGTCCCCCGCGACGTCCTCCGCCAGGCGCACGACCACCAGGCGCGCGAGCGCCGGATGCAGCTCGGCCAGGCGCTCCACCGCGATCGAGTCTCTCCCGGCGAGCTCCCGCTCGACGAGCTCGCCGAGCAGCTCCGACTCCTCGCGCAGCTGCTCTGAGGTGCGCAACACGCTCTCCTGCGCAGCCGGGTGCACCGCGCGCAGCGCGGGCACGAGCCCGCGCCGCACTCTCGCGCGCGCGTAGCGCTCGTCGTCGTTGCTCTCGTCCTCGCGCCAGCTCAGCCCGCGCGCCCTGCAGTACGCGGCCGTCTGCTCGCGCGTCACCCCCAAGAGCGGCCTCACGATCCTCCCCTCCCGCGGCGCCATCCCAAGCAGCGCCCGCCTGCCCGGCGAAGCCGCCAGGCGGTAGAGGATCGTCTCGAGCTGATCGCTCGCCGTATGCCCTGTCGCGACGAGCGCCCGCGAGCGCACGGTCGCCGGCCGGCCCGCCGAGCGCCCCTCCAGCTCATCGGCCAGCCGCCGTGCCGCCCCGTAGCGCAGCTCCCGCGCCCACGCCTGCAGGTTCCCCCGCTCGCGCTTCCCCGGCTCCGCCCTCACGACCTCGAGCTCCACCCCCAGCCGCGCGCCCAGCTCCACGCACAGCCGCTCGTCCGCGTCCGAATCGGCGCCCCGCAGGCCGTAGTTCACGTGCAGCCCCTTCACGCTCTCCGCATCCCTAACCGCCACCGCCACGTCCAGCAGGCACACCGAGTCCCGCCCGCCCGAGACCATCGCCACCACCGGCCCCTCACGCCCGAGCAGACCCTCCCTGCGCACCCGCTCCCGCAGCTCTGCCGGTGTCACCGCGCGCCGCCCCCTTCGCGTCGCCCCCAACGGAGACCGGCGCCGGCAACTGTGTTCGGGGAGCCGGCTACCGGGTCTCCCACCCAAACACACCCCGCCGATCGGAGATCGGCCAGCGCACACACGCGCCGCTAACCCCCGCGGGCGCGGGCCAGGAACAGCTCGGTCGGCTCGTTGAACCCCTTCAGCACCACCCCGCCGATCAGCTCGAACTCCAGACCGTCCTGCCTGCTGGCCGCGTCGACGACGGGACGCGTCACGAGCACCTCGCCGCCGGCCGCCCGCGCCACCACCCGCGCCGCGCGATTGACCTCCCGGCCGTAGTAGTCGCCGTCGCGGTAGATCGCCGCGCCGCTGTGAATCCCGATCCGCGGCGGCGGCGAGCCCTCTCCCAGCTCCCCGCCGAGCCCGACCGCCCAGGCCGCCAGCGCGGCCGCGTCGGCCCCGACGACCATCACCTCGTCGCCGAGCGTCTTGATCACGCGCGCATCGATCGGCAGCGTCTGCTCGACCGCCTCCACGAACCGCTCGACCGCGCCCACCGCCTCCGCCTCGCCCGCCTCCTCGGTCAGCTTCGTGTACCCCGCCAAATCGGCGAACGCGATCGCCACCCGCATCCGTCCCTCCTCCGCCGTCTCCTCGTCGTCGAGGTCCGACTCGATGTGGCCGATCACGTCCTGCTCCACGAAGTACCCCAGCAGCCGCCCGTGCAGGTAGTTGATGAACGGCGCCGCGAACGGCAGCATCTCGCGCGTCATCCCCTCCATCGCCTGCGCCACCTCGATGCCCGGCACGCCGTCGCGCATCAGCGGCTCGTGCAAGTACAGGTGGAACAGCCGCACCTCCGCGTCCGCCACCTGCGCCATCGCCTGCCCCCACACCCGCACGAGCTGCAGCAGCGCCGGCAGCGGCAGGCCCGCCGCGAGGATCTCGGCGCCGTAGCGCAACACCTGCAGGTCCTCCTCGGAGATCGACTCCGTCGAGAGCGCGTTCAGGCCCATCGCCGCCGTCAGCCGCTCGATCAGCGCCGGCTCGAGGTTCGTCTCGCGCGCGGCCTCCTGCAGCGTGTAGCGCGCCTCCGAGCTCGGCAGCAGTTCGTCGACGTACCCGAACGCCAGCTTCCCGCTCTGGCTCGCCTCCCTGATCCGCTGGACCGAGTGCCCCCGCTCGCGCAGCCGCGCCACGATCCGCACGTGCGAGGCCGCCGCCGGCGTCCACGTCCCCTCGTACTGCGGCACCAGTCCGTCCCTGACCCAGCGCCGCACCGTTCCCGGCGTCACCCCCGCGCGCGCGGCGACCTGTGCGAGCGTAACGCGGGCCCTCGGGGGGCTGGCGGGCGACGTTGCCATCTGTGCGGCAGTCTAGGTCGCGGCGCCCCGCGCGCACGCTCCGGCTACGCATTCACACCTTCAGGTGCGGATACTCCTCGGCGACCAGCGCCCGGTAGCGCGCGTAGATCGGTCTCGTGATCGGAATCAGCCGCAGCGCCGCGCCGACGTCGCCACCCGTCTTGATCCGGCGCCGAGCGATCGCCAGCGGGATGTTCTCCCTGCCCTGGAAGTAGCGGTTCGCCGTCTGCGAGCCCATCGTCATCCGCACCTTCGGCTCCCAGTCCACCTCGTCGCTCCACTCCCAGTGCAAGTTCCTGCGCTCCGAGCCGCGCCGCGCCCTGACGTTCATCACCAGATCGAAGTCCTCGAACTCGAACCGCTGCGGCACGTCCGCGTCGCGCAGCCTCGGCCCCATCTCCGGGTCCTCGCTCATCATCTGGAACAGCCTGTCCATCACCTCGCGGAACTCTGCCTTCGAGCGGAACGGAGTCGCCATCGTTCGAGTCTAGGGCCCGCGCGCTCGCCGCCGCCCCGCGCCCGGGAGTCCATAGAGCACCTAACAAAATGCGTGCACGTCCGGATGCGGCCGTGTGCGCTTCGCGGGGCTTTGTTCTCGGGATCGCGCCGTAGTTCTACTACTGCCACGACCCTGCGTCCGCGCCCCGCTCGACCCACGACCGCCTCGACCGCACCCGCCTATTTTGTTAGGCACTCTTAGAGTCCTCCGAGTGGTCCCGTCCGAGCCCATCCACCTGCGACCCACCGCCGAGCTCGCCGAGCGCGTGCTCCTGCCGGGCGATCCCGGACGGGCGCTCGCGCTCGCGCAGACCCTGATCGCGGAGCCGCGCATGTTCAACCACCATCGCGGCCTCTGGGGCTACACGGGCCCGGCTTGCGCCGACGGCGAGCCGCTGACGATCCAGAGCACCGGCATGGGCGGTCCGTCCGCGGCGATCGTCCTCTCCGAGCTGATCTCCCTCGGCGCGCGCCGGGCCGTCCGCGTCGGCACCTGCGGCGCGCTGCACCCGGATCTCGCGCTCGGCGAGCTCGTCATCCCGCGCGCGTCGATCTGCCGCGACGGAACCTCGCGCGCGCTCGGCGCGCGCGAGCGCGTTCCAGCCGACCCGGCCCTCACCGAGGCGCTCATCGCCGCCACGCCCAGCGCCCACATCGGTCCGATCGTGAGCATCGACCTTTTCTACTACGCCGACCGGCGCCAAGGCGTCGAGGACGCGCTCGCGATCGAGATGGAGTCGGCGAGCCTGTTCGCGGTCGGGTCCGCCGCGCGCGTGCCCGTCGCCAGCGTGCTCGCGGTCTCCGACACGTTCGGCTCCGACGGCCTGCGCACCCGCATCGACGACCACCGTCTGCTCGCCGCCGCCGAAGCGATGGGCGCCGCCGCCGTAGCCGCGCTCGCGGCGTGAGAGCTCAGGGCCCCGAGCCCAGGGCCCGCGGCTCAGGGCGCGCGAACCTCAGGCTTTCCCGGGCTTTGCTTTGCGGCGCGGCGCGGGTTTGCGCGACACCGGCTTGCGCGAAGCTGACTTGCGCGACGCCGGTTTCGGCTCGTCGCCCAGCTTCCTGGTCAGCGTCCCGAGCTGCTCCTCGATCTTCGACAGCCTGGACTCGACCCCGTGCGTGGCGAGCGCCCGGTCGAGGCGGTGGACTCCGTCCTCGATGCCCTCCAGGCGCTGGGAGACGGAGCGCAGGCGGCGCGTCAGCCGTTCGATGTCGGCAGCCGACGGGATGTTGAGCGCGCCCATCGCCAGCTCCTGCGCCTGGGCCGCCTTCTCGCGCGCGTCGAACGCCCGGCCGATCGCCCCCGTCAGCAGCGGGTTCTCCAGCAGGTCGGACAGCGCCTTGGCGAGACGGTCCTCACCGGAGCCGGCGAGGCGCTCGCGCAGGTTGTTCACGGCAGTGCTCGCGTCGGACATCTGACCCCCGGGTGTCGGTCGTGGCGGTACAAGAAGCGGTCGTGGCGGTACAGGAAGGATACGGTGCAGGCGTGCCCGAGCGACTGTTCCTCTTCGTGCAGTTCGAGTTTCCCTGGCAGCTCGGCCCGCCCGACGGCCGCTACCTGCTGCGCTCCGTCCTCGACGGCGAGCCCGAGCGCGTGGTCGTCCTCGGCACGCTGGGCGACCGCGGAGCCTCGTCCTCCGGTCGGCCCGGCCCGCTGCGGCGCAGGTCGGCGTCCCGCCGGCGAAGCGTTCCCGCGCTGCCCGAGCCCGCCGCGGTGACGAGCTCACGCGCGACGATCGTCGACCCGATCCCGCTGTCCGCCGAGCGCCAGGCCCAGGCATGGCTCGCGGACCTCGACGCCGAGCGCGACGTCGCGGCGGCCGTGACCGTGCTCAACCGCGTGCTGCACGCGCAGCGGATCGCCACGGCCGACCCATACGTGCGCGAGGTGTCCGCCACCCAGGCTTCGACGATCCGAGCCGGCTGGGGCGAGGGCGAGCAGGTCGCGGAGGGCCGCTGGCTGCACGCGGTCGAGCTGCCCGCGGCGGCCCCCGGCGGCGGATCGGCGGGAGCGCTGCGAGCGATCAGAGCCCGCTCGGCGGCGTTGCGCCCGCACGAGCGTCTCGCGAGGCTGCTCGGCGCGCACGAGCGTCCACTGCTGTGCGAGGAGCTCGCGCTGCGCGCGCGCCTGGATCTCGACCAGAATCGCATCGCCCACGCCGCGCTGGAGCTCGACCGCGCCTACTCCGCCGCGCTGATCGAGCTGGCGGACGAGCGGCCCGGGGACCTGCCGCTGCGCGTCGCCGAGCTCGCCTCCCTGCGCGAGGGTGTCGCGCGCGCGGCGCGCGGCGCGCTTCCGGATGTCCACCCGGAGGCGGGAATGCCCGAGGAGCGCCATGCCCCCGCCCACCCGCGGGAAGCCGACGAGCAGACCGAGCCCGACCAGGAGACGATCCGCCACGCGCTCGGGCGGTTGGAGGCCGCTTTGCGCGCGCGCTCGGCGGCGGGGTTCGACCGCGCCTGAGCTCCTCTCCCGCCAGGGCCCGCCTGCGGGGCCCCGCGAGCACGGCGGCGCCCGTAAAGTGAGGATCACCATGGACCCGACGGCCACCGCGATCGGCACCTGGAGCGGCGGGCGCTTCATGCGCTTCGGCGAGCCGCTCGCAGACGCGCGCCTGCAGGCGCTGCTGAAGCCGGGACACGGCATCGACACGGTCATCAGCGCGGACGTCTACGGCGCCGGCGAAGCCGACCGCCTGCTCGGGCGGGCGCTGGAGGGGGTGGATCGCGACAGCTACTGCATCGTGGGCGCGATCGGACACGACTTCTATACCGGCGAGCGCGAAGGCGCCAAGGGATATCCGCGCTTCACCGACCCGAGCCTGCGCGGCGAGGACGGGTACGCCGACTACATCGGGATGGCCACCGAGCGCAGCCTCCAGCGCTGCGGCGTCGAGCGGTTCGACCTGCTGCTGCTGCACAACCCCGACAGCGTCGGCTACCGCAGCGAGGCGGTGTGGCGGGGCATGGCGGCCGTGCGCGAGCAGGGGCTGGCGCGCAGGCTGGGCGTCGCGCCCGGCCCGGCGAACGGGTTCACGCTCGATCTGATCGGCTGCCTGGAGCGCTACGGCGAGCTGATCGACTGGGCGATGATCATCCTCAACCCGCTGGAGCCGTGGCCGGGAGAGCTGGCGCTGCGCGCGGCCCAGGCCAACGACGTGAGCCTGATCGCGCGCGTCGTCGACTACGGCGGCCTGTTCCACGACGACGTGCTGCCGGGGCACCAGCTCCCCGAGCACGACCATCGCGGCTTCCGACCCGACGGCTGGATCGAGGAGGGCCGGGCGAAGCTCGAGCGGATGCGCCCCTACGCGGACGCGCACGGCCTGACGATGCTGCAGCTGGCGTGCGCCTGGAGCCTCGCGCAGACGCCCGTGCGCTGCGTCGCGCCGACGCTGATCCAAGAGCCCGGACCTGAGGCGCGGCCGATCGAGGACAAGCGCGCCGAGCTGGCCGCCACGCCGTCTACCCCGCCCCTCACCGAGTACGAGGTTCAGGCGATCAGGACGATCGGCGAGAACACCGGCTGCATGGCGCTGAAGGGCGCCAACCCGGCGCACGAGGGGCCGGCCCGCCCGGACCGCTGGTCGCTGGACGAAGAGCTGCAGGCCGTCGCCGGGCGCTGGGGCATCGACCCGGCGCGGGACTTGACCAGGGCCGCGTAGCCCTACGTGAACGGCCGTTCGCGCGGGCGGGCGTCGTCGATCTCGAGCGCCGCGGTCAGCGCGCCGAGCTCCTCGACGACGTCGCCGCCGAGACGCACCGCGGCGAGCTCGTCGAGCGGGGTGGAGCCCTCGGTGATGATCGCGATCGCGCCGCCCGCCTCGTGCGTGAGCAGCGGCAACGCGCCGACCGGCTGGACCTCGAGCGAGGAGCCGATGCACAGGATCAGACCGGCGTGCGCGCACAGCTCGCGGGCGCGGGCGAGCGCCTGTTCGGAGAGCGGCTCTCCGAACAGCACGACTTCGGGGCGCAGCGGGCCGCCGCAGAATTCGCAGCGGGGAATGCCGTCGGGGTCGCCGAGCCGGCGCGCGCGCACCTCCAGCTGGGGAATGTCGCCGCCGCAGTCGGGGCAGGTGCAGCGCGCGATCGAGCCGTGCATCTCGACGAGCTCCTCGGTGCCGGCCTTGCGGTGGAGCATGTCGACGTTCTGCGTGATCACCCCGTCGAGCATCTGCCGGCGCTCCATCGCGACCAGCGCGCGGTGCGCCTCGTTCGGGCGCTTGCTCCCGAGGGTGGCGAAGCGCTCGCCGTAGAAGCGCCAGAAGCGCACCGGGTCGGCGCGGAAGGAATCGACGTGGGCGACCTTCAGCGGGTCGACTTTCCGCCAGATCCCGGTGCCCGGGGAGCGGAAGTCGGGGATGCCCGAGGGCACCGAGATGCCGGCCCCGGTGAGCGCGACGACCGAGCGGGCGCCCCGCACCAGCTTCGCCAGGAGGCGTATCTCGCTTCTGTCGTTGCGCAGAGCCATCGCCTGGACCTTCACTTCCCCTCGAACCGAGGCGCGCGTTTGCCCAGGAAGGCGGAGATGCCCTCGCGCGCGTCGGCGCTCGCGAACGCGGTGGCGAAGGCCACCTGCTCGGCGGCGATGCCGGCGTCGAGATCGCCCGCGCCGGAGACCCGCTTGATCTCTTCCAGCGCGAGCGGCGCCTGACCGGCGAGCCTGCGCGCCCACGACAGGGCGGTGTCGAGCAGTTCGTGATCCTCGACGACACGGTTGACGAGGCCCAGCTCGTACGCCTCCTCGGCGAGGATCGGATCGCCGATCAGGTTCATCTCCAGGGCCTTGCCCTGCCCGACCAGGCGCGGCAGGCGCTGGGTGCCGCCGAAGCCGGGGATGATCCCGAGCTTGATCTCCGGCTGCCCGAACAGGGCCGAGCGCGCCGCGATGCGCACGTCACAGGCCATCGCCAGCTCGCAGCCGCCACCGAAGGCCAGACCGTTGACCGCGGCGATCGTGGCCACGCCGGCGCCGCCGATCTCGCGCAGCAGCGCGTGCGTGCGCTGCAGCAGCTCGCGCCCGCCCGACTCGTCCATCGTCGTAAACGCCTTGATGTCCGCGCCCGCGCTGAACAGGAACGGGTTGGAAGAGGCGATCACGAGCGCGCGCGCGCCCGTGGCCTTCACCTGCGCCCAGACCTTGGCCAGGTCTTCGACGAGTTGCGGGGAGATCGAGTTCATCTGACCGTTCGCCAGCCACGCGATCGCCACGCGACCCTCGCCGACGGAGCCGTCGCCCTCGCCGAAGTCGCCGTCGCGTGTCTCCAACTTGATGACCTCCCCCGGCTGTTCGGCGTCGGCGCGGGGGTAGGCGTAGAAGCCCTGGCCGCTCTGCTGCCCCAGCCGTCCCTGGGCCACGAGGCGGCGCAGGATGGTCGGCGCGGCGAAGCGCTCGCCGTGACGCTCCTGGGCGTTCTCCATGCGCTCCAGGACCTTGTCGAGGCCTTCGCTGTCGGCCCGCATGAACGGCGGCATCAGTCCGCGCCGCGGATCCAGGCCGGCGCCGGCCATCATCCCGAAGTCGATGTCCCGATGGCTCGCGACACCCTCCTCGAGCACGAGGCAGGCCTCGATGAACGTCTTCAGCGACAGCAGCTCGACGAGTTCCTCGATGTCCGGCGCGGCGTCGCCGGGCACGTTCGGCTGGCCCTGGGGGTCGTAGAAGCCGTCGCCGCCGGTCTTCGCGCCGAGCTTGCGTTCGGACACGAGCTTCTGCATGCCGGGCGGCACGTAGAAGCGCTCGTCGCCGTAGGACTCGGCGAGGTGCTCGGCCACGTGCAGGACCGTGTCCAGGCCCAGGAGGTTGACGAGGTGGTAGGGACCGACCGGCACGAGGCCGGAGGCGCCGACTCCCTCGTCGATCTGCTTGATCGACAGTCCCTGCTCCTCCTGCGCGCGCCACACCTCGGAGATGCCCGAGTTGAGGATGCGGTTGACGACGAAGCCTGGGACCTCGGCGCAGGTGATCGGCTGCTTGCGGATCGCCTGCGCGAACGTGACCGCCGTCGTGACGGTCTCCGCGGAGGTGTCCTCGCCCTCGACGATCTCGATCAGCGGCATCATCGAGGCGGGGTAGAAGTAGTGGAAGCCGACGACCTTGTCGGGGCGCAGCGTGGCTTCGCCGATCTCGGTGATCGACAGCGAGGAGGTGTTGGACGCGAGGATCGCGTGCCCGGGCGTGGCGGCGTCGAGCTCGGCGAACACGCCCTGCTTGATCTCCATCCGCTCGGGCACCGCCTCGATCACGAAGTCGACCTGGCCGAAGCCCTCATAGGTGGTCGTGCCGGCGATCCGCCCGAGCACCTCGGCGATCCGCTGCTCGCCCTGCTCGGCGGTGAGCTTGCCCTTCTCGACGAGCTTTGAGACCTGCCCGGCCGTCACGTTGCGAGCCTCGTCCAGGCCCGCCTGGACGAGCGCGTCGTCGATGTCCTTGAGCACGACGGGAATCCCGGCGGCCGCGATCGTCTGGGCGATCTGCCCACCCATCGTCCCGGCGCCCACGACGGCGGCTCTGAACACGAACATGCTTGTCGGTCTCCTGTCTGCTCGTAAAGGTCCGCGGCGAACTATCTCTTCTCGCGGAGCCTACCGCGCGAGGCCGCACCTCTGGCGCCCGCCGTTGGCCGGCGGGTGGCCTTCAAAAGAAAAAGCGGGGCCCGCGCGCGCACGCGCACACGCGCGCGGGCCTCAAAAAAAGAGAGCAAAGGCCCACGCGAGCCCTGAGTCGCCCCCGCCGAGAGCGCTAAGCCGGCACGGCGGCCGCGGCCGGCTCCTCGACGCGCCGGGGGAGCAGCGTTTCGCGCGCGATGACCAGGCGCTGGATCTGGGAGGTGCCCTCGTACAGCTGCATGATCTTGGCGTCGCGGAAGAGCTTCTCGACGGGGTACTCCTTGATGAAGCCGTAACCGCCGTAGACCTGGACGGCGTCGGTGGCGACCTTCATCGCGGTGTCGGCCGCGAAGCGCTTGGCGTGCGAGGAGACGAGCGTGTTGCGCTGGCCCTGGTCGAGCAGCACAGCCGACTTCCAGGTGAGCAGGCGCGCGGCTTCGATCTCGGTGGCCATGTCGGCGATCATGAACTGGATCGCCTGGTGCATGGCGATCGGCACGCCGAACTGGACGCGTTCGCGGGAGTAGTCGGTGGCGAACTCGAACGCGGCGCGGGCGATGCCCGTGGCCATCGCGGCGACGCCCGGGCGGGTGCGGTCGAGGGTCATCATCGCGAGCTTGAAGCCCTTGTTCTCCTCGCCGATCAGGTTCTCGGCGGGGATCTCCACATCGTTGAAGGAGACGGTGGCGGTGTTGGAGGCGCGCTGGCCGAGCTTGTCCTCCTTCTTGTCGACGATCACGCCCGCGTCGCGGGGAACGACGAACGCGGAGATGCCGCGGTGGCCGGCGTCCTTGTCGGTCTTGGCGTAGACGGTGTACCAGTTGGCGTAGCCGCCGTTGGTGATGAAGCACTTGGAGCCGTTGATGACGTACTTGTCGCCCTGGCGGACGGCGGTGGTGCGCATCCCCGAGACGTCGGAGCCGGCATCGGGCTCGGTGAGGCAGAAGGAGGCGAGCAGCGGCGCCTCGGTGAGGCGGCCGAGGTACTCCCGCTTGACCTCCTCGGAGGCGCCGAGGATCACGGGAGCCGTGGCGAGGCCGTTGCAGCCGAGCGAGGTCTGGATGCCGGAGCAGCCCCAGGAGAGCTCCTCCTCGATCAGGCAGCCGTCGAGGTAGCTGGCGCCGGCGCCCCCATACTCCTCGGGAATGTGGGTGTTCATCAAGCCGACCTCCCAGGCCTTCTTGATGATGTCTTCGGGCCAGGTGCCCTGCTTGTCATACTCCCAGGCGACCGGCCGGATCTCCTTCTCGGCGAAGTCGTGGGCCATCTCGCGCAGGTTCTTCTGCTCGTCGGTGAGCGTGAAATCGACCATGTCTGTTCGTGATCTCCTCGGCGGGGGGCCGATTGACTGATCAGTCAATCGCACTTGTGCGCATCCAGGGTAGCGCTCTGAGCTGGCGTGGGAGCCGAAGGTTCGCAACAATCAAGCGATGCAGAGCGCGTTTCCGGTCGTGGTGTTCGGAGCGGTGGGGCTGTCGGTCGTGATGTCGATCGTGTTCCTGGTGAGCAAAGGCAGCCTGTACGACCAGATCGGCCAGGGCGGCCTCACGGGCGAGGGCGAGCAGCCGGGCGGCCGGCCTGAAGGATCGCGGGACGGGTCGGCGGCCGGGGCGAGGGCCACAGATCCGCCGGAGCTCGCGGACAGCCCGCTCGTGAGACGGCCCGAGCTGGAGCGGTCCGAGCGCGAGCTCGAAATCAGGCAGATGGTGCAGGCGCGCAGCGAGCGGCTCGTGCGCAGGGGCGAGCCGGGGCTGGATGTCGACGCCGAGGTGGCGCGGCTGACGGCCATCGCGCCGGCGAGCGCTCCCCGGCGCGACGAGGGGATCGCGCAGGAGGTCTTGCAGCTGGTGGTCGCGCGCAACGAACGGCGTGAACGGCAGGGACTGGAGCCGCTGGACATCGAGGACGAGGTGGCGAGAACGCTGGCGGAGCTCGACGCATGAGCGCGCACCGGCGCCGCGGTCGGGTATAAACGCGCCATGGCGAGCCATCGCACGTTCGAGCTGGACGAGCTGACGAACCGTCCGGGCACGTACTTCAACCCGCAGACGGAGGTGCTGCTGATCGTCGACGACTCGCCGGAGATGGATCACGAGATCTTCAACATGGAGGAGCTCGAGGGCACCGAATGGGTGCTCGTGTCCGACGATCTGCCGGTCGACGAGCACCGCCGGGACGAGCTGATCGAGCGCTTCCAGGTGACCTATCACGCGGGCGGCGAGCACTCGATCGAGGGGGACGCCGACGACGAGGAGGAGGACATGCTCGAAGCTGACGATCAGGAGGTGGGCCGCGAATAGAGTGCGCGTCCTCGCGGTGCTCGTCGTCGTGGTCGGGACGACCGCCGCGATCGCTCCCGCGCACGCGCTGGCACGCGGGCCCAGCGTGGGCGGCGTCCTGACGAGCCTGGAGCGCCGCGGCGCGATCACCGAAGCCGCTTACACGCACTACCGGGGGGCGTACGCGGCGGCGCAGAGCTCGTTGCGGAGGCTGACCGGGACCAGGCGCGCGGAGCTTCAGAGCGTGATCTCAAACGTGCAGGCGATCGCGGCGTCGGGCGAGCTCACGCCGTCGCGGCTGGGAGCGCTGTTCCTGACGCTGGAACGGAACCGGCAGTGGTGGACGACCGAACCGCTGCTGTCGAGCGGCGAGCGGGTGAGCTTTCCGCCGAGCAGGCTCGTGTGGGAGTACTACGCCGGGCAGGGGATCGAGATCCAGTGGCTGGGGACGTTTGGCGAGGCCAACGGGTACTACCTGTCGGGTCACGAAAACGCGAACCTGCGCCAGCTGCTGGGCGAAGCGATCCCGCTGGCGAGCGAGCGCGCGGGGGGAATCGCCTGGGAGTACCTGTTCCACTTCGACGGGGGCTCGCCGCCGTGGACGAGCGGACTGTCGCAGGGCACCGCGGTGCAGGTGCTCGCGCGGGCGTGGTCGCGACTGAAGGAACCCGCCTACCTGACCGCGGCCCAGCAGGCGCTGGGCGTCTTTCAGACCGCGCCGCCGCAGGGGGTGCGCGTGAAGACGCGCGCGGGGGCGGAGTACGCGGAGTACTCCTATGCGCCGAGCGACAGGATCCTGAACGGGTTCATCCAGGCGCTGGTCGGGCTCTACGACTACACCTCGATCACGAAGGACCCGCTCGGGCTGGCGCTGTTCGAAGCCGGCGACGCACAGGCGCGTGCGGAGGTCCCGCGCTACGACACGGGGGCGTGGTCGCTGTACGACCAGTTCGGCGAATCGAGCCTGAACTATCACGAACTGCTGGCCGAATTCCTGCAGCACCTGTGCGAGCGCACGCGCAAGGGCCCGCCGGTCAGGCAGGCCAGCGCGGCGATCGCGGGCGACGAGATCTACTGCACGACCGCCCAGCGCTTCACGACCGATCTGCGGACCCCGCCGGCGGTGTCGCTGATCACGACCACGCTGCCGACGGGCGCGAGGGCGGGCGTGCAGGTGTCGCTGTCGAAGATCGCGACCGTGCGGATCACCGTCAGACGGAACGGCAGGACCGTGTGGAGCAACGCCGCGACGGTGGAACGCGGCAGGCCGAGGCTGCTGTGGGTGACGCCGTCGCAGACGGGCGCGTACTCGATCACCGTGACGGCCGCGGATCTGGCCGGCAACTTCGCCACGGGGACGGGAACGATCACGCTGGCCAAGGGCGCGAAGCCGCACTGACGGACCCGACCGCGTGCGCCAGGCCCGCCGCGCCGCCCGCACCGACGTCCACCACCCCACCCCGAACCTCGAGCCTGCCGCCTGAGGGACCCTAGACTGCAGGCATGACCCGGCTGACGCGAGATTGGCGGGCGCTGGCGCCCGAGCAGCGCCTGGCGGGCGGGGCGGCGGTGGCGCTGTTCGTGACGATGCTGCTGCCCTGGTATCAGCAGAACGCGGTCGTCAACGCCCCCCGGGCGGCGCCGTTGCAGAGCCGTAACCTGAACGCCTTCGGAGTCTTCTCGTTCGTCGAGGCGGCCGTGCTGCTGGTCGCGGTGGCGGTCTGCTACCTGCTCTACGCGCGGGCGGAGGGCCACGAGTTTCACCTCCCCGGCAGCGACGGCGCGGTCGTCATGGCGGCGGGGCTGTGGACGGCGGCGCTGCTGGTCTTCAGGCTGTTCGACAAGCCGGGCATCTCGAGCCACGGAGTCGCGGCCAACGTGGGGGTGCAGTGGGGGATCTTCTTCGCCCTGGCGGCCGCCGGCCTGATGGCGTACGCCGGTTCGCGCATGCGCGCGGCGCGCCGCCCGGAGCCGCCCCTGGCGCGCCGCCCGGAGCCGCCGCGCGAGCGCGTGCGTCCACGACATCCCCCGCCGCCGAGCCGACCCCCGGCGCCGTCGCCGAGCGCGCCCCGAGCGACGTCACGCCGGCCGGTGGCCGCGGTCAAACCCACGGAGCAGCTGTCGTTCGAGGATCCTCCGCGGGACACGGAGTGACGCCTATCATGGCTGAGACGATGTCGAGTTCGATTCCGGCGCCCGCCTCCGTCAGCGCAATCGCCGAGGGCTTGCGCGCGGTCGGATATCTGCCCGGCGAGTCGACCGCGCTGGTGGCGTACCTCGCGACCAGGCTCGGCAAGCCCGTGCTCGTCGAGGGGCCGGCCGGGGTCGGCAAGACCGAGCTGGCCAAGGCGCTGGCGAAGCTCCTGGAGCGGGAGCTCGTGCGCCTGCAGTGCTACGAGGGCCTCGACGAGGCGAAGGCGCTGTACGAGTGGAACTACCGCAAGCAGCTGCTGCGGATCCAGGCGGAGGCCGACGGCGCAGGCTGGCAGCAGGTGCAGGAGGACATCTTCGGCGAGGACTTCCTGCTGGCGCGGCCGCTGATGAGCGCGATCGCCTCCGAGCAGCCGGTGGTGCTGCTGATCGACGAGATCGACAAGACCGATCAGGAGTTCGAGGCGATGTTGCTGGAGGTGCTGTCGGACTTCCAGATCTCGATCCCGGAGCTGGGCAGGGTCGAGTCGCGCACGCATCCGGTCGTGCTGCTGACCTCGAACAACTCGCGCGAGCTGACCGAGGCGCTGAAGCGCAGGTGCCTGTACCTGTGGCTCGACTATCCCGAGCTCGAGCACGAGCTCGAGATCGTGCGGCTGCACGCGCCCGACCTGCCCGAGACGGTCGCGCGCAGGCTGGTCGAGGTCATCGGCATGGTGCGGGAGCTCGACCTGAAGAAGCCGCCGTCGATCGCCGAGTCGATCGACTGGGCGCGGGCGCTGCTGCTGCTCGGCGTGGACGACATCGACGAGGAGACGTTCAGCGACACGATGTCGGTGATCGTCAAGCACCGGACCGACATGGATCTCGTGGCCGAGCGCGTCGGGCTGAGGCTCCGGGCGCCGGCCGATGCCGTCTGACCCGAGCCCCCTCGCCGTGCAGGGGGGGTTCTCGGCAAGGCTCTTGGAGCTGGCCGAGGAGCTGCGTCGCGAAGGGGTCGCGATCGGGACCTCGGAGCTGCTGGACGCGTTCGCGGTCCTGCGCGAGATCGAGTGGACCGAGCCCCAAGACTTCAGGGAGGCGCTGGCCGCGACGCTGGCCAAGAGCCAGGAGGACAGGCGCGTGTTCGAGCTGGTGTTCGAGCGGTTCTTCTTCCGCGCGGTCGAGCTGGCCGCGGTCAGGGAGGGCGTGCGCGAGCAGGACGATGGGGCCGCGGGCCCCCTCGACCTGGACGAGCTGACCGACGAAGAGCTCGAGGCGTTGCGCGCCCAGATCGCCGCCGCGCTGAGGGACGGCTCGGAGGGGGCGATGCGAGACCTCGCGCGGATGGCGATCGCCGCATTCGCGCGCCGCCAGGAGGGCTCGGGGGTGATCGGCGTGGACGTGCAGCGGATCAGGCGCGCGCTGGGCCTGCGCGCGGAGCCCCAGCCGGAGCTGCCGACGAGCGACCCTCGCCGCGAGGGGCTGCCGCGCGAGGCGCTGAGGCGCTTCGAGGCGCTGCTCAGGCGCGAGCTCGAGCGCGCCCAGATCGAGCGCACCGGCGGCCTGCCGCCCGCGCGTCCGCTCGGCGAGCTGGACCGCGCGCTGCCGTCGGGCCCCTCGCAGGACCTGGCGGCGGTGCACCGGGTGGTGGCCCAGCTGCGCCGGCGGCTGGCGACGCAGGGGCTGCAGGCGCGCGGGCACAGGCGGCACGCGCACGTGGACGTCAGGCGCACGATGCGCGCGTCGCTGCAGACGGGCGGCGTGCCGGTCGTGCTGAAGTACCGCCCGCGTCGGCCGAGACGGCCGGAGATATACGTGCTGTGCGACGTCTCGACGAGCGTGACGTCAGCGTCTGTGTTCTTCTTGTCGGTGCTGCACGCGCTGCACGACAGCTTCAGGAAGATGCGCTCGTTCGTCTTCATCGAGCGGATCAGCGAGGTGACGGACATCTTCGAACGCGAGCGCAACTTCAAAGCCGTCAGCGAGCGGATCTCGAGCGTCGCGGGCGTGGCCGACATCTCCGGGTACACCGACTACGGGCGCGTATGGACCGAGCTGCTGGAGTTGATCGGCGAGGACCTGCACCCGCGCGCGACGGTGATCGTGCTCGGCGATGCGCGCACCAACGGGCGAGACCCGCGCGAGGACATCTTCGCCAGGATCGCGGCCAGGGCGGGCAGGACGTTCTGGCTGAACCCGGAGCCGCGGCTGTATTGGAACTACGGCGACTCGGTGATCGCCGCCTACGAGCAGCATTGCACGGCGTTCGAGTGCTGGACCACGTCGCAGCTGGAGGACTTCGTGCGCGCGCTCGCCCGCCCGGGCGTGGCGATGACGCAGTAGCATCGGTCCAGAGCAGAAGAACCGGGGGAGCTGGCGGGAAAGCCGGCTGAGATGGCGCACCGCAACGATGACCCGGCGCCGACCCTTCGAACCTGTGGGGTAATGCCCGCGAAGGGAGCAGCGTGCACACACAGCTCGAGCCCGGCCCGAGACCGCCCACAAGGAACGCCTCGACTCCAGCCGTGCGCGTCGCCCGGGTCAGCCGCTCCTACGGCGCCGGAAACGGCGCGCCGGTGCAGGCGCTGTCGGAGATATCGCTGCATGCGGCCGCCGACGAGCTGCTCGCGGTGGTGGGACCGAGCGGCTGCGGCAAGACGACGCTGCTCGAGCTGATCTGCGCCCTGCAGGCGCCCGACGCGGGGACGATCGAGTGCATGCCCGCGGCGCTGATGCCCCAGCGCGATCTGCTGCTGCCCTGGCTCAGCGCGCTGGACAACGCCGCGCTGGCGTTGCGGATCGCCCACGTCCCGCGCGCGCGGGCACGCGCGCGGGCAGCGGAGCTGTTCGACGAGCTGGGCCTCGCGGGCTTCGAGCAGGCCCGCCCGCACGAGCTCTCGGGGGGGATGCGCCAGCGCGTGGCGTTCGTCCGGACGCTGCTGTCGGGCAAGCGGCTGCTGTGCCTGGACGAGCCGTTCGGCGCCCTGGACGCGATCACGCGCGCGGAGATGCACGCATGGCTCGCGAACGCGCTGCGCCGGGAGCCGAGGACGGTCGTGCTGGTGACGCACGACGTCGAGGAGGCGGTCGTGCTGGCCGACCGCGTCGCCGTGCTCTCGCCCCGGCCGGGCCGGGTGGTGCGGGAGCTGGAGATCGGGCCGGCGCGCCCCCGCTCGCGCACCGATCCGGAGGTCGTGGCGCTGCGCGAGCGGGCGCTCGCCGCGCTGGGGCAGGGCGCGGGCGCGCTCGCGGCGGGACCGGGATCGTGAGCGCGGCGGGACGTTCCCCGAGTTCCACCATGCGCCACGACGCCGGAGCGCCGGCGTCGGGCAGACCCGGCCGCGACGCCACCGCGCGCAGGCGACTCGGCGCGGTGCTGGCGCCGGTGCTGCTGCTGATCGCGCTGCTGGGAGCGTGGGAGGGTTACGTGGGACTCGGGGGCGTGGACACGTTCGTGCTGCCGGCGCCGCACGAAGTCGCCGCCGCGGCGTGGGACAACGCCGGCTTTCTCGCCTCCAACCTGAAACCGACCGCCGAGGAGGTCGTGCTCGGGATCGGGCTGGCGCTGCTGAGCGGGTTCGCGCTGGCCGTGGCGATCCACCTCTCCCCGGTCCTGCGCCGCGCGGTGTATCCACTGGCCGTCGGCTCCCAGGCGGTGCCGATCGCGGTGATCGCCCCGCTGCTGGTCTTCTGGTGGGGCTTCGGCGTCCTGCCCAAGCTCGTGGTGGTCACGCTGATCTGCTTCTTCCCGGTTCTGGTCACCACCGTGGACGGGCTCGCGGCGGTCGACCCGGACGAGCTGAAGCTGCTGCGCACGCTGGATGCGTCGCGCTGGCAGGCGTTCCGCTTCGCCGAGCTGCCGGCGGCGCTGCCCGCGGCGATCAGCGGCGCGCGGATCGCGCTCACGGTCGCGGTGATCGGCGCCTACATCGCCGAGTCCCAGACCGCGACGACCGGCGCGTACGCCGGCCTCGGGCGCGAGATCAACGCCGACCTGGAGGCCCTTCAGACCCCGCGCGCGTATGCCGCGGCGCTCGTGCTGTTCGTGTTCGCGATCGCCTGCTTCTATACCCTCGCCCTCGCCGAGCGCCGCCTGGCGCCGTGGGCGTACCGATCGAGAGGAGAAGTACGTTGAGAACCGTGCCCGCCGCCCGCCGCCCCAGTCGCTGCGCGTCGTACGCGACGGCGATCGCGCTCGCGCTCGCCTGCGCCCTGAACCTGTCCGCGTGCGGGTCCGAGCAGGACGTGACCTCGGCGCCGGGGGCCAAGCCGTTCACGGTGATGCTCGACTTCTTCCCCAACGCCGATCACGCGCCGCTGTACGCCGCGATCGCGCACGGCGACTTCAAGGCGGTCGGATTGGACGTGCGCCCGCAGGTCCCCGCCGAACCGGCCGACCCGCTGAAGCTGCTGGCGGCGGGCAAGGTGGACATGGCGATCTCCTACGAGCCGGAGCTCTTGCTGGCACGCGATCAGGGGTTGAAGCTGGTGTCGATCGGCGCGCTCGTGCAGCGCCCGCTCACCTCGATCATCGCGCTGCCGGGCCAGCACGTGCAGAAGGTCGCCGACCTCGCGGGCAAGCACGTGGGGACGGCCGGCATCGCCTACCAGGCGGCCGAGCTGCGCACCGCGCTCCAGGCTGCGGGCGTGAGCCCGGCCAAGGTGCGGGAAGTGAACGTCGGCTTCAATCTCGTCCCGGCGATGCTCTCCGGCAAGGTGGCGGCGACGCTCGGCGGGTTCTGGAACTACGAGGCGATTCAGCTGCGCCTGCTGCACAAGCGCCCGGTCGTGATCCCGGCGGACAGGGCGGGCGTGCCCACCTACGACGAGCTCGTGCTGGTCGTGCGCGAGGACGAGGCGCGCAGGCGCGGCCAGGACCTGCGTGCGTTCCTGCAGGCCCTGACCCGCGGCGAGCGCGAGGTCCGCGCGAACCCGCAGGCGGCGGCGGCCCTGGTGGTCAAGGCGAACCCCTCGCTGGAACCGAAGCTCCAGCTGGAATCGATCCGGCAGACGCTGCCCGCGGCGCTGCCGGCCAACCCGAGCGATCCCTATGGCTGGCAGGAACCGTCGGCGTGGGCGAGCTTCGGCGCGTGGATGAAGGCTCACGGGCTCTTGCAGCACGATCCGAACGGCGGCCTGCCGCCGTTCACGAACGAGTTCCTGCCCGGGCAGGGGATCTAGCCGCGCCGCGATAACGTCGGCCCGTCCCGCTGCAACCCCGGCCCGTGAGGACCCCGGGAGCGACCCTGGCGCTGCAAGCGGGCATGCAGGATGTAGACACATAGCTGCACGATTCGCCACAACGCGCTATTTTTGTATGCGTGGAAGAAGCCTGGGATATGGAACTCTGTCCCGGGGCTGTCAAGGGGTCGTCAACTGAGACACTCATTCGACATGTTCGAAGAGAGGGTGAGACTCGTGGTCCCGCTGGGCGACGCGCTCCCTGCGTCCAGCCCGGGGGCGCGGAAGCGGCGGAGGACAGGGCGGAGCTGATGAGCCACTCGCCGCAGCCGTCCGCGGAGATCGCGCTGCTCGAGCTCGTTCCCGACGCGATCGTCGCCGTCGGCCGCGACGGCCGGATCGCGTTCGCCAACGCGCAGGCGGAGGCGCTGTTCGGATACGACCGCGAGGAGCTGCTCGGAAGGCCGGTCGAGATGCTGATGCCCGACCGCTTCCAAGAGGCGCATCGCTCGCTTCTTGCGGACCATTTCAAAAACCCGCGCACACGCCCGATGGGCGCCGGCCTGGAGCTGTATGGAAGCGGCCGCGACGGCAGCGAGTTCCCGGCCGAGATCAGCCTGGCGAGCATCGCGACCGAGGACGGGCCGCTCGTGATCGCGGCGATTCGCGACACAGGCGAACGGATGGTGATGGCCAGCGAGAGGGAGCGCCTGCTGGCGGAAGCCGAGCGCGAGCGTCTGAGAAACCAGCTCCATCACTCGAGGCGCCTGGAGAGCCTCGGCGAGCTCGCGGGCGGGATCGCCCACGACTTCAACAACCTGCTCGCCGTGATCATCAACTACGCGGCGTTCGTCGCCGAAGACCTCGACGAGGCGTCGGCCGAAGCGGACGGCGAGCGCTGGAGATCGGCGCGCGAGGACGTCGAGCAGGTCCGCCTCGCCGCCGAGCGCGCCGCGCACCTCACGCACCAGTTGCTCGCGTTCGCGCGCCGCGAGGTGGTCCAGCCCGAGGTCGTGGACGTCAACGAGGTGGTCGGCGACATCGAACAGATGCTGCTGCGCACGCTCGGCGAGCACATCGAGCTGCGCAGCTCGCTCGCCGAGGACGTGCGCGCGATCCTGATCGACCCCGGCCAGCTGGAGCAGATCCTCGTCAACCTCGCGGTCAACGCGCGCGACGCGATGCCCGACGGCGGGGTCCTCACGATCGACACCGCGAACGTCGACATCGACGCGGACTACGCCTCCTCGCGCCCGGAGCTCTCCCCCGGCCCATATGTGCGCCTGCGCGTCAGCGACACCGGCACGGGCATGCCGCGGGAGGTGGCCGAACGCGCCTTCGACCCCTTCTACACCACCAAGCCCGCCGGCCAGGGCACCGGGCTCGGCCTGGCGACCGTCTACGGGATCGTCCAGCAGGCTGGCGGGCGCGCGCAGATCTACTCCGAGGCCGGGATCGGCACGACCTTCAGCGCGCTGCTGCCCGCAACCGAGCGCCCGGACGCTCCCGAGAGACGCCAACCCGACACGGCGCGGCCACGCGGCGAGGCGACGATCCTGCTCGTCGAGGACGAGCGCGCGCTGCGCGAGGTGACGGTGCGCATCCTCACCGGCGGCGGCTATCGCGTGCTCGCGGCGGCCGACGGCCGGGATGCGCTCGCGACGGCCGAGGCTCACCGCGGCGAGATCGATCTGCTGCTCAGCGACGTGGTCATGCCCCACCTGCACGGCCCCCAGCTGGCGGAGCAGATCCAGCGCGAGCGGCCCGCGATCGGTGTGATCTTCATGTCCGGCTTCGCCGAGCCGATCCTCGACTCGGGCGGGCATCTGGAAGATGGCGCGACGCTGATCGAGAAGCCGTTCTCGGGGCCCACGCTGCTCGCGAAGGTCGCCCAGGCGCTCGAGCGGGGGGCGGCGAGAACATGACCGGCCGGGACAGGCGGCGACGGGACCCGACGGGAGACAGCCGCGTGATTGTGAGCCAGGGCGAGAACATGACCGGCCGGGACAGGCGGCGACGGAGCGGACGCCTGGAACCGCGCCGCCGGCCGCGAGCACGATCGGTCTGGAGCTGCGCATGACCGAGCTCTTGATCGTCGATGACGACGCGGCGCTGCGGCGCTGGGCGGAGCGGGTCGTGCAGGAGCGCGGCTACTCCTGCGACAGCGCCCAGGACGCCGTCGTCGCGCGCGAGCGCCTGCAGCGCAGCGTCTACAAGCTCGTGCTGCTGGACGTGAACATGCCGGGCGAATCCGGCATCGACCTGCTCGCGCACATCCGCAGCCACCACCCAGGCTCAGCCGTGCTGATGGTGACCGGTGAGGACGACCCACAGCTCGCGATGACGGCGATCGAGCAGGGCGCCTACGGCTACATGGTCAAGCCCGTCGGCTCCGGCGAGCTGTTGATCAACGTCGCAAACGCGCTGCACCGCCGCCGCCGCGAGCTGGAGAGTCGCCGGCTGACCCAGCGCCTGCAGGCGACCGTGGACGACCGCAGCGAGCGCCTGGAGGACGCGCTCCAGGACCTGCAGCTGTCGGAGACCAAGGTGTGGGTCTCCCAGGCGGAAACGATCTTCCGGCTCGCGCGCCTGGTCGAGTTCCGCGACGAGGAGACCGGCCACCACCTGCAGCGAATGAGCAGCTACTGCGAGATCCTCGCGCGCAAGGCCGGGTTCTCCGAGCAGCACTGCGAGCTGATCCGGCTCGCCAGCCAGCTGCACGACGTCGGCAAGGTGGCGCTCCCGGACAGCATCCTGCTCAAGCACGGCAAGCTGACGCCGGAGGAGTTCGAGGTCATCAAGAGCCACGCCGAGACCGGCTACAGGATGCTCGCCGGCTCCGCCTCGGAGGTCGTGCAGATGGGCGCGGTCATCGCCCGCACCCACCACGAGCGCTGGGACGGCGGCGGCTATCCGCGCGGACTGGCCGGCAAGGACATCCCGCCCGAGGGCCGGATCGCGGCGATCGCCGACGTGTTCGACGCGCTCACCTCCGACCGCATCTACCGATCCGCGTTCCCCGTCAGGTCGGCGATCGAGACGATGCAGGGCGAACGCGCCACCCACTTCGACCCGGAGCTGCTGGACGCCTTCCTGGAGGCGCTCCCCGAAGTCGACGCGATCCGTCAGACCTATCTCGACTGAGTAGAAACCCGCACACGGTCGGGGGGCGCGCCCGGATACCGCCACACGGGGCACTCGCGTAGCGTACGGGCCAGATTTCGATAGAGCCACCGGCCGAAGGAGAGGGTTCCGAGAGCCGGCCGACCGCGAAGGAGACGGCGATGTTCGAGAACGTGATCGTAGGGGTGGACGGGCGGCCGAACGGTCGCGACGCGATCGCGCTGGCCTCGCGGCTGCTCGACCCCGCCGGCAAGCTGTCGCTCGCCCACGTGCACACCGCCACGGTCCGCCCCGTCCACGCCTCCACGCCGGAGCGGTTGACGGCTGAGCGCGAGGGCCCGCACGAGCTGCTCGAGCGTGAGCGTTCCGCCGCGGACGTGCAGGCCGAGCTCGTCAGCTGCGTAGCGAGCAGCCCGGGACGCGGGCTGCACAACCTGGCCGAGGAGCGGCACGCCGACCTGCTCGTCGTCGGCTCCTGCAGCCGCGGACCGATCGGCAGGGTGCTGCTCGGAGACGACACGCGCGCGTCGTTGAACGGCGCGCCGTGCGCGGTCGCGATCGCAGCCCGCGGCTACGCCGAGCATCCGCTGCCGATCGCCGCGATCGGGGTCGGCTACGACGGCTCGCCGGAGAGCGAGATCGCGCTGGCCAAGGCGCGCGAGCTGGCGGCGGGCAGCCGGGCGGCCGTGCGCGCGCTGGAGGTCGTGTCGATCCCCAACTACGCCTTCACGGGCTTCGGCGCGCCGGCGCTGGGCGAGGGCATCGAAGCGCTGCTCGCCGAAGCCAACGACCGGCTGTCGCAGATCGAGGGCGTCGACGGCCACGCGGTGTACGGGCTGGCGGGCGAGGAGCTGGCCGCGTTCGGGAACGACGTGCAGCTGCTCGTCGTCGGCTCGCGCGGATACGGGCCGATGAAGCGGCTGATCCTCGGCAGCACCTCCGACTACCTGGAGCGGCACGCACGCTGCGCGCTGCTGGTGCTGCCCCGCGCGGGTGAGTGAGCCTCGGGGTTCTAACCGTAATCGGGCTCTGCGGTCTGGCGGGGCCGCTGCTGTCGGTCGCCGGCCGCGACTACGTGCCGGTCGTCGTCGGCGAGATCCTCGCCGGCGCGCTGATCGGGCGCAACGGCCTGGACGCGATCGATCCCGCCAACCCGACGCTCGCGTTCCTGGGCGAGATCGGCTTTGGGATGCTGATGTTCAGCGCCGGCCTGAACGTGCCGCTGCGCGAGCCGCAGCTGCGCTCCGCGCTGGGCACGGGCGCGACCGCCGCGGCGCTCGTCACGGCGCTCGCAGCGGGCGCGGGCGCGGCGATCTCCGAGATCGACGCGGTCGGACATCCCGCCGTCTACGCCGTGCTGATCGCCTCCGGCTCGGCGGCGATCGTCCTGCCCGTGCTCGAGGAGCGCCGCCTGAGCGGCCGGGCGGTATTGACCGTGATGGCGCAGGTGACCGTCGCCGACATCGCCGCGACCCTTGCCGTGCCGCTCGTGCTGCGCCCCGCGCACGCGGGTGCGGCGATCGCCGGAAGCGTGATCGTGGCGCTCAGCGTGCTCGCCCTGCTGGGAGCGAGCCACATCCTGCGCGGACGAGCGTGGCTGCACGAGCTGCGCCGGCTCGGCAAGCGCCGCCGCTGGGCGCTGGACCTGCGAGTCGCGCTGATCGTGCTGTTCGGACTCGGCTGGCTGGCCCAGCGCACCGGGGCGAGCCTGCTGATCGCCGGTTTCGGCACGGGCCTGATGGTCGCGCTGATCGGCGGACCTAAACGGCTCTCCACCGAGGTGCTGGGAATCGCAGGGGGCTTCTTCATACCGCTGTTCTTCGTCGTGCTCGGCGCCGGCCTGGATCTCGGCGGCCTGTTCGAAGACCCGGCGATGCTCGGCCTGGCCGCCGCCCTGGCGGCGCTGAACGTCGCCGCCCACCTGCTCGGCGCATCCGCCACGCGCCAGCAGGGTGCGGCCGGGCTCGTCGCCAGCGCCCAGATGGGCGTACCGGCGGCGCTGATCGCCCTCGGCGTGCCTGCGCACGTGATCACGCCCAAGCAGGCGACGGCGATCATCGCCGCCGCGCTGATCTCGATCCTGGCCTGCTCTGCGGGAGCGGGCAGGCTGCGTACCCGAGTGGGCGAGACGGCCGAGACGGCCGAGGCGGCCGAGATCCGTATGGAACCGCGCCGATCACCGTAATTTCCCGCATGTAATCGGCCGCGTCACGCGATAAGTTCACCGCCACATGCAAGATTCACAGACGCAGCTCGCCGACGGAAAGGCCGTAGTGGAGAACGCGCCGGGGGAAACGATCCGGATCGTGCTCGCCGACGACCACGCGGTCGTGCGCAGCGGCCTGCGCCTGCTGCTCGACGCCGAGGCCGGGTTCGAGGTGGTGGCCGAGGCCGGCGACCTCGACAGCGCCCGGCGCTACGTGCGCGGCCACAACCCGGACGTGCTGGTGCTCGACCTGAACATGCCCGGCGGCTCGAGCCTCGAAGCGATCCCCGACATCCGCTCCGAATCGCCGGCGACGCAGATCGTCGTGCTGACGATGCAGCAGGAGCCCGCCTTCGCCCGCCATGCGCTCGGCGCCGGCGCGATCGGCTACGTGCTCAAGGAGGCCGCCGACGACGAGCTGGTGGAGGCGGTCAGGCGGGCCGCGGCCGGCGAAAGCTACTTGAACCCGCGGCTCGGCGCGCGCATGGCCTCCGAGCCGCCGCCCGGACCGCCCGACGACCTCTCAGAGCGCGAGCTCGAAGTGCTGCGCCTGATCGCGCTCGGGCACACGAACGCCGAGATCGCCGAGCAGCTTTACCTCTCTGTGCGCACCGTCGAGACCCATCGCGCGCACATCCAGCAGAAGCTGAGCCTGTCCTCGCGGGCCGAGCTGGTCGGCTACGCGCTGCGGCGCGGGCTGATCAACGCCTGAGCGCCCGCCTTCCCAGGCACTCCCTCCCTGTCCGAGCGCGCCGCGAGCCGCCCGGACTTCGAGCGCCGCGAGATCTGATCGTGGACAATAGGACGCAATGGCACGGATTGGACTGCTCACCGGCGGCGGCGACTGTCCGGGGTTGAACGCGGCCATCCGCGCGATCGTGCGGCGGGGCCTGGCGGACGGCGGGCACAGCCTGCTCGGCTTTCGCTATGGGTGGGCGGGCGTCCTTCAAGACGAGGCGACCGAGCTGACGCTGCAGAGCACGGTGGGGATCCTGCCGCGCGGGGGCACGATCCTCGGGACGTCGCGCACGAACCCGTTCGCGCCCGGCCAGGGCGGCCTGCAGGCGATCCGCGACACCCTCGCGCGCCGGGGGGTGGACGCGCTGATCCCGATCGGCGGCGAGGATACGCTTGGCGTGGCGTCGCGGTTGCACCGCGAGGGCATCCCGATCGTCGGGGTGCCGAAGACGATCGACAACGACCTCGGCGGCACCGACGTAACGTTCGGCTTTCAGACGGCCGTGCAGATCGTGACCGACGCGATCGACCGCCTGCACACGACAGCCGAGTCGCACAACCGGGTGATGGTCGTCGAGGTGATGGGCCGGCACGCCGGCTGGATCGCCACCCACGCCGGGATCGCCGGGGGCGCGGATGCGATCCTCGTGCCGGAGCGCCCGTTCGACGTGGACGAGGTGTGCGCGCGCCTGCGCCGCCGCCACGAGCGGGGGCGCAGCTTCTCGATCGTGGTCGTCGCGGAGGGCGCGACGCCGCGCGAGGGCGCGCTGCAGACGCGCGAGGGCACGAGCACCGACGCCTTCGGACACGTCCGGCTCGGCGGCATCGGCGTCACGCTCGAGGCCGAGATCGAGCGGCGGACCGGGTATGAGACGCGGGTCACGATCCTCGGGCACGTACAGCGCGGAGGCACGCCCGTCGCGTTCGACCGGGTGCTCGCGACCCGCTTCGGCGTCGCCGCGATGGACGCGGTGGCCGGCGGACGCTTCGGCACGATGGTCGCCCTGCGCGGCGCCGAGATAGTCGAGGTCGATCTCGAGGATGCGCTGCGCGAGCCGAAGCTGCTCGATCCGGCGCTGTATGAGACCGCCGAGCTGTTCTTCGGCTAGCGCCCGTACGCCGCGCACGATCCGCGCGTCATCGCGACCCGATCGCACATGTGAGCCGAGCGCCGTGTGCGACCTCGAGACGCAGTTGCGACCCGAACACCGCGGGCGACCGGGACGCCGCGCGCTACAGCGGCCAGTAGTGCCCGACGTGGGCGGCTGCGCGCGAGGTCAGCAGCGACTCCGGCGCGGCCGACCGCGCCTCGCCGGCGCCGCCCAGCGCGGCCAGCGTCGCTGCGACGCACTCGGCCAGGGCCGCGGGTTCGTAGCCGCCCTCCAGCACGGCGCCCAGCGGTATGTCGCGCGCGGTGGCGAAGTCGCGCGCGTGACAGGCGATCTGCGCGAAGGACTCGGTGCGCAGGCGGCAGTTGGCCAACGGGTCGCGCAGATGCGCGTCGAAGCCCGCCGAGACGAGCACCAGATCGGGCTCGAACGCCGCCGCCGCCGGCAGCACGACGTGCTCGAGCAGCGACAGCCACAGCTCCTCTTCGGCCCCGGCGGGCACGGGCAGGTTGATCGTATAGCCCTCCCCCGCGCCCGAGCCGGCGTCGCCGAGCGGCCCCGTGCCGGGGAAGATGCCGGCCTGGTGGATGCTGGCGAACAGCACGTCGGAGCGGTGGCGGAACGCCTCGGCGGTGCCGTTGCCGTGGTGGACGTCCCAATCCAGCACGAACACGCGGCGGACGCCGTGCTCGCGGATCGCCAGCTCGGCGGCGATCGCGACGTTGTCGAACAGGCAGAAGCCCATCGCCCGGTCCGGCTCGGCGTGGTGGCCGGAGGGACGCACGCCGCAGAAGCCCGTCGAAGCCTCTCCGGCGAGCAGCGCGCGGGTCATCGCGCAAGCGCCGCCGGCGGCGTGCAGAGCCGCGCGCCAGGAGGCCTCGCCGACGTACGTGTCGGCGTCGATCGCGCCGCCGCCTGCGGCGCACAGCTCGGCGATCGCGCGCACGTGCCGGGCAGTGTGCACGAGCTCGAGCTCCGCTTCGCCGGCGGCCGGCGCCGCCCGGCGCTCCCAGCCGAGCCAGTCGCGCGCGGCCAGCGCGGCTTCGATCGCCTGCAGGCGCTCGGGCGTGTCTGGATGCGCCGGCATGTGCGCACGGGGATCGTGCTCGAGACAGGCGGGGTCGCTGAAGTACAGGCACGGGGGCGTGTGGTTCACTGAGGGAAATATGGCGCAAGGCGAACGGAAGTCCGGCGAGCCCGCCCGCGAGCGCGGCGCGGCGGTACCCGCGCCGGAGCCCGCCGCCATGGACTCCGCGACGGAGCAAGCGGCGGACCGGACGGCGGGCGAGACGATGAGGGCCATGGTCTTCGAGGGCGCCGGCCGGCCGCTGCGCGCTGTCGAGCGGCCGATCCCGCGGCCGGGGCCGGGGCAGCTGCTGCTGCGCGTCAAGGCCTGCGGCGTGTGCCGCACGGACCTGCACCTGCTCGACGGCGAGCTCCAAATCGAGCGCCCGCCGCGGATCCTCGGACACCAGATCGTCGGGGTCGTGCTGGCCGATCCGCAGTCGGCCGAGGGACGGCGAGTCGGGGTGCCGTGGCTGGGCTGGACGTGCGGAGAGTGCGAGTACTGCCGCTCCGGCCGCGAGAACCTGTGCCCGCAGGCGCGGTTCACGGGTCGGGACGTCGACGGCGGGATGGCCGAGTACGCCGTCGCGGACGAGCGCTTCTGCTTTCCGATCCCCGACGGCTATCCCGACGCGCAGGCGGCGCCGCTGCTGTGCGCGGGGCTGATCGGCTATCGCGCTCTGCGCATGTGCGGGCAGGCGCGCAGGCTCGGGCTGTACGGGTTCGGCGCAGCCGCGCACATCCTGGCGCAGGTGGCCAGGAGCCAGGGCCGCGAGGTGTATGCCTTCACGCGCGCGGGCGATGTCGACACGCAGGCCTTCGCGCGCGAGCTGGGGGCCGTGTGGGCGGGCGACTCCGAGCAGGCGCCGCCGCGAGCGCTGGATGCGGCGATCGTGTTCGCCCCCGACGGCGCGCTGGTGCCACGCGCCCTGCGCGTGCTCGCCCCCGGGGGCACGGTCGTGTGCGGAGGCATCCACATGAGCGACATTCCCGGCTTTCCCTACGAGGACCTGTGGGAGGAGCGAGTCGTGCGCTCGGTCGCCAACCTGACCAGACGCGACGCCGCGGAGTTCCTCGCGCTGGCGCCGCAGGTCCCCGTGAGGACACGCGTGCACCCCTACCCCCTGGACGCCGCGGGACAGGCGCTCGAGAACCTGCGCGCCGGGCGCTTCACAGGCGCTGCGGTGGTCGTGCCATAAATCGCGACTCGTCGAAGATTCGAGATCGGTGTCATCTCCCGGGGCGGGTCCGTAGATCTCCGCAATCCTTCGTCGAAAGTCTCTATACTCGGTGGGCCTGCAAGCAAGCGTTCGGGAAGGGATGAGCGCAGCGTCCGAGCAACCTTGGATCCGCCGCCTACTCGACGTGGGTCGGGCGCTCATGACCGAGCTCGACCCGCAGACGGTGCTCGACCGGGTGCTGGAGACGGCGCGGGAGATCACCGGCGCGCGGTACGCGGCGCTGGGGATCCTCAACGAGGAGCGCACGGAACTGGACCGCTTCCTGACGCTCGGCGTGGACGGCGCGACGCACCGCGCGATCGGGGCGCTGCCGCGCGGGCGCGGCGTCCTCGGTGTGCTGATCGAGGAGCCCACGCCGTTGCGCCTGGCCGACGTGGGAGCGCATCCGCTGAGCTACGGCTTTCCCGCCGGACACCCGATGATGCGCACCTTCCTCGGCGTGCCGGTGCTGATCAGGGGCGAGGCCTGGGGCAACCTGTACCTCACCGAGAAGGAGGGCGGTGGCGAGTTCACCGCGAGCGACGAGGAGGCGGCGACGATCCTCGCCGACTGGGCTGCGATCGCGATCGAGAACGCACGGCTCTACCAGACCAGCGAGCGCCGGCGCCGCGATCTGGAGAGGGCGGCTCGCGGCCTGGAGGCGACCCGCGACGTGGCGGTCGCGATCGGCGGGGAGATCTCGCTCGAGCACGTGCTCGAGATGATCGTCAAGCGCGGGCGCGCGCTGGTCGACGCGCGCAGCCTGGTGATCATGCTGCGCGAGGCCGACGAGCTCGTGGTGGCCGCGGGCGCCGGCCATCTGCACGGCACGCCCGGGCGGCGGACGCCGATCGCCGGCTCGACCTCCGGGGACGTGCTGCAGCGGGGCAGGCCCGAGCGGATCACCGACGTCACGGCGCGACTGCGGATGGCGCCGCAGGAGTTCGGCGTGCCAGATCCGCGCACCGCGCTGCTTGTCCCGATGGCCCACCGCGGCGAGGCGCTGGGCGTGCTCGCGGCGTTCGACCGCGGCGAGGAGGAGGAAGCGTTCAGCGAGGACGACGAGCAGCTGCTGCGGACGTTCGCGGCGAGCGCGGCGACAGCCGTCGCGCTCGCGCAGGGAGTGCAGTCCGATCGCCTGCGAAGCTCGCTCGCGGCCGCCGACGCCGAGCGCATCAGATGGGCGCGCGAGCTGCACGACGAGACGCTTCAGGGCCTGGGCGGGCTGCGCGTGCTGCTGTCCTCGGCGCTGCGCCGCAAGGACCCGGAGCGCATCGAGCGGTCGGTGCGCGAGGCGGTCGGGCACATCGAGCGCGAGATCGAGAACCTGCGCGCGATCATCACCGAGCTGCGCCCGGCGGCGCTCGACGAGCTCGGCTTGAAGCCGGCAATCGAAGCGCTCGTGGAGCGCCATCGCGAGCACGACGAGTTTGCGATCGACAGCAAGCTGGAGCTGGCGCCGCTGCAGCCGGGCGCCCGTCTGCACGCAGAGTTGGAGACGACGACCTACCGTCTCCTGCAGGAGGCGCTCACGAACGTCGCCAAGCACGCGCAGGCGAGCCATGTGCGGGTCTCGGTGCGCCAGGAAGGCGAGGAGCTGCGAATCGAGGTGCAGGACGACGGCGTGGGCTTTGTGGCCGAGGCGGACACGGCGGGCTTCGGCCTGGCGGGGATGAACGAGCGCGTGAGCCTGGCCGGGGGCACGCTGACAATCGCCTCCGGGGAGGCGGGCACGCTCGTCAAGGCGTACCTGCCGGCACGAGCCGCGGCCGCCGGCGCGCAGGACACGCGGCGCCCCGCCGCGACACGGGTCACGAGACGCCGGTCGGCCTGAGTCTGGCGCGAGTCCCAGCCGGCGACTCGCCTCGGTCCCAGCCGGCGACTCGCCCTCGGTCCCAGCCGACGACTCGCCGCTCGATCGCAAACCGATCATTTTGCGGCTTATTGAAATCGTTCTGCGCGCGACGGCCGCGCGCGGTATTGTTCTCCTGGTCGAACGGTACGGACAAGGAGATCCGGTCGGCGGAGACGAGGAGCGATGGTCCGCGCAGCAGCTAACACACGGGGATGGATGAGAGGCGCGTCGTCGCCCCTGCGAGGAGCGCTGCTCGGCCTGACGCTCGAGCGTCCCGGCCACGGCGGCGAGCTCGCGAACCGTCTCGTGGCGAGGCTGGGCGAGACGTGGCGAATCGACACGAACGACGTGTATCGCCTGCTGGACCAGCTCGTGGCCGACGGCCTGCTGGAAGCGAACGAGGAGCCCCGCCGCGAGAACCGGCGGCGCACGCGCATGGTGTATCGCACGACCGCAAAGACGGAGGAGGCGCTGACGTCCTGGATGGAAGCGCTGCTCCCGCGCGAGCCGGTGCGGCTGGGGTTGCACGCAAAGCTCGCGGTCGCACGCGAGGAGGACGCGCCGCGGCTGGTGGCGGCGCTGAGGGAGTACGAGCGTGAGTGTCTGCGACTGGCGCAGCTGGTCGCGCCGACGGACGGCGCGATGCGCTCGTGGACCGCGCTGGTATTGGATTGTACGAGGGACGCCGTGTGGCGGCAGCTGCAGTCCGACATCGACTGGGCTGGACAGACACGTCGACGCCTGGCCGAGCACATGAAGGTAGGAGCCCTGGCGTCGCAGACACCATGACGCCGCTGCTCTCATTCGCGAACGTCGAGAAGCGCTATCCCGACGGGAACCGCGAGATCGCGGTCCTCAAGGGGGTCTCGTTCGACGTCGAGGCGGGCGTGTTCGCCGGCCTGTATGGCCCGCGCCGGTCGGGCAAGTCCACACTCATGCGCTTGGCGGCGGGAATCGAGCGGCCCGACACGGGCACGGTGCGCTTCGACGGTCGTGCGCTGACGGACATGACGATGACCGAGCGCGGACGTCTGTTGCGGGAGGACGTAGCGCTGATGGCATCGAGCGACTGGAGACCGAACCCCGGAGAGAGCGTGGTCGACCACGTGGTGACGTCGCTCGGCAGCGAAGGACTCACCGTGCGCGAGGCGCGCAGACGCGCCTTTGCGGCGCTCGAGCGGGTCGGGGTGAGCGCCACGGGCGCCGAGGAGCCGGCCGGCTCGCTTTCGGTCAGCGAGCGAACGCTGGTGATGCTGGCGCGGGCGCTCGTGCGCGAGCCGCGCCTGCTGCTCGTGGACGAGCCGGCGGTGATGCCGAGCCTCGGCGATCGCGACAGGTTCTATGCGCTGCTGCGGGCGCTGGCCGGCGAACGGCATGCCGCGCTGCTGGTCGTGTCCGAGGAGATGGGCGCGCTGGCGGGCGCGGGGGTGATGATGTCGATCTCGGGCGGTGAGGTGCGGACGCCGCAAGAGCGGGGAACGGTCGTGCGACTGCCGCAACGCAGCGCCGGCGGGGCGGAGCGTCTCCGAAGGTGAGCGCACTCGAGCTGCGGGAGGTCGTGAAGCACTATCCCGGCGGCGGCGGGGAGACGGTCCGGGCGGTCGACGGCGTCTCGTTGACGGTCTCGCCCGGAGAGCTCGTGGCGCTCTATGGGCCGAGCGGCTCCGGCAAGACGACGCTGCTGCTGCTGGCCGCCGCGCTGCTGACCCCCGAAGCGGGCGCCGTGCTGTTCGACGGACGCGACGTCGGCCGCCTGTCCGAGCGCGAGGGCGCGCACTACCGCATGCGCGAGGTCGGGTTCGTGTTCCAGTCCTTCCACCTGATGCCGCACACCTCGGCGCTTGACAACGCGACGATCAAGCTGACCGGGGACGGCTTCAAGCTGGGCGAGGCACGGCGCATGGCGCTGCCGTGGCTGCAGCGTCTCGGCCTCGGCGAGCGCGCGGAGCACACTCCCGAGCAGCTGTCGATGGGGGAGCGTCAGCGGGTCGCGATCGCACGCGCGCTCGTCAACGAGCCGCGACTGCTGCTCGCCGACGAGCCGACGGGCAACCTCGATTCCAGGCGCAGCCGCGAGACGCTCGGGCTGCTGCGCGACATCTGCCATGAGCGCCGCATCCCGGCGCTGCTCGTGACGCACGATCCGGACGCGATGAGCTTCGCCGATCGTGTGCACACGATCCGCGACGGCCGCCTGGCCGAGGCAGTGGACGCCGAGACGGCCGCGATCGCGCAGTGAGGGACATCCTGAACCCCAGGATCCTGGGGGTCCGCCTGAGCATGCTGCTTCACCTCTACCGGGTGCGGCTGCGCTCGCACCTGGCGCAGGAGCTGCTGGCGGGCAGCGGGATCGCGGTGGGGGTGGCGCTGGTGTTCGGGGTGCTGATCACCAACACGAGCCTGACGGGCTCGGCCGGCGCGCTGATCCACCAGGTGGTCGGTTCGGCCCGGCTCGAGCTGGCAGCGCGTTCGCCTGCAGGGTTCGAAGAACGGCTGGCGGAAGCGGCTGGACGGCTGCCGGGCGTGACGGCCTCGGCGGCGGTCCTGCGCGAGAACGTGTCCGTGATCGGCCCGAAGGGCAGGGAACCGGTCCAGATGCTGGGAGTGACCGGCGGGATCATCGAACTCGGCAGCCTCGCCACGAAGAACTTCGGCGCGGGCGGCTTTCGCTTCACCGGCGGGCTGATCCTCCCAGCAAGCCTGGCCGGCGCGATCGGCGTGGAACCGGGCGCGAGGATCACGCTGCTGGCCGCCGGCGCCGCCCACCGGGTGAAGGTCGGAGCGGTGCTGAGCGGCTCCACGTTCGGCGCGCTGGCATCGAGCCCGGTGGCGATCACGCTGCTCCCGGTCGCCCAGCGGCTCGCGGGCCGGCCGGGACGGGTCACGCAGGTTCTGGTGGAGCCGCGCCCGGGCGCCGGCCGGCTCGTGGAAGCGGAGCTGCGGCAGCTCGCCGCGGGACGTCTGGACGTGGCGCCGGCCGACAACGAGTTGCGCCTGCTGAACGAGGCGGTCAAGCCGAACAGCCAGTCGACCGAGCTGTTCTCGGCGATCAGCGTGATGGTCGGGTTCCTGCTGGCGCTGAGCGCGATGCTGCTGACGGTCCCCGAGCGCCGGCGCTTCGTCGCGGACCTGCGCATGCAGGGCTACGAACGGCGTCAGGTGCTGCTGCTGCTCGGATTTCAGGCGATCGCGCTCGGGGTGGTGGCGTCGCTGGCGGGGCTCGTGCTGGGAGATGCGCTTTCCAAGGCATTCTTCCATCGAGTCCCGACGTACCTGGCCACGGCGTTCCCGATCGGGACCCAGCAGGTGGTGCACGCGAAAACCGCGCTCGTGGCATTCGCATGCGGCGTGCTCGCGACTGCGCTCGCGTCGCTCATACCGATCCTCGACCTCCGCGGCCGCCGTGCCGTCGACGCGGTGTTTCGCGAGTCCGGTGGCAGAGGCGAGATCGTGAGCAGGCGCGCAACGGTGAGCCTCGGCCTCGCGGGAGCGGCCTCGATCGTGGTTGTGAGCGCGCTCGTGCTGCTGGCGCCCGCGATGACGATCGTCGGCGGTGTCGTGCTGGCGCTGACGACGCTCTGTCTGATGCCGGCGATGTTCGCCGCTGTCGCGCGTGCCCTTCCCTGGCTGGGCGAGCGCGTGCGCAGCAGCTCGCTTCTGGTCGCCGTCTCGGAGTTGCGCGCTACGAGCATGCGCTCGGTGGTGCTCGCAGGCATCGCGGGGCTGGCGGTCTACGGCAGCATCGCGATCGGTGGCGCCCGCGGAGACCTGACGCGCGGCATCGACCGAGCCATCAAGCAGTACTTCGGCACTGCGGAGTTGTGGGTGGCGCCGGCCGGCGACATCTTCAACGCGAACGGGTTCCGAGCCGACAGGACCGCTGCGAAGATCGCAGGCGTGTCCGGAGTGGCTTCGGTGCGCAGCTACCAGGGAAGCCTGCTCGACGTGGGGGCGCGCCGACTGTGGATACGCGCCAGGCCGCCGGGGGATCGCACGATGATCGAACCGAGCCAGCTGGTGCACGGCGATCTGACACAGACCACGCGCCTGCTGCGCCACGAAGGATGGGCGGCGATTTCCAGCGGCTTTGCCGACGAACGCCACCTCCGCGTCGGCGACTCGTTCTCGTTGCCGACCCCGTCCGGCGCCGTGAGATTGGGAGTCGCCGCGATCACTACGAACTCGGGCTGGCCCCCGGGAACGATCACGATCAACAGCGACGACTATCGCCGCTACTGGCAGACATCGGATCCCTCGGCGCTGGAGGTCGACCTGGCAGGGGGTGTGAGTGTCGCGGCTGGAAGGCGAGCCGTGCAGGCGGCGCTCGGCGATCGGTCGGGCCTGTCGGTGTTGACAAGAGGTGAACGTGTCGCCGAAGCGCAGGCAAGCGCCCACCAGGGATTGGAGACACTTCAGGAGATCTCGACGCTGCTGCTGATCGCCGCGGCGCTGGCGGTCGCCTCGGCGTTGAGCGCCGCCGTCTGGCAACGGCGGGCGCGGCTCGCGTCGCTGAAGATCCAGGGCTATGACTCGGGTCAGCTGTGGCGGGCGCTGCTCCTGGAGAGCTCGATCACGATCGTGATCGGCTGCGCGGTTGGCGCTGCAGTGGGAATCTTCGGACACGCTCTCGCAGGACGTTGGCTGAAGCTCACGACGGGCTTCCCGGCGCCGTTTGCGGTCGCGCCGGCGCAGGTCGTGCTGACCCTCGCGCTGGTCACGGGCATCGCTCTGGCGGTGATCGCCCTGCCGGGGCTCGCAGCGGCACGTGTCTCGGCGCGTTTGAGCCTGCAGGAGTGATCCAAGATGCTGCCACCACCCGGTAAAGCTGTCTTCCGGTGGGCGGAGGGTTTTGCATCGATCGCACCGCGTTCGCGTTCGCCGGCGCCGCGGGCAGCTACTGGTTGAGCGTCTTCCCGAACGTGCACCGAGAGGTGCGCAGTCGGTACACCGAGGCGAATCGGATCCCCGATCCGGCGCTGCGACGGCTTGCGCTGAGCGCTCACCGCGACAAGCGAGGCAACCTCGAGGGCGCGGCGGCGTTTGCGTCGTTCGTGCGGCCGGCCAGCCGCAACGCCGCGGTGCGCGCAGTGGTCGCCTACCAGATGATCTTCGACTATCTCGACACCCTGTCCGAGCAGCCCAACGCCGCTCCGATCGCAAACGGCCGGCAGCTCAACACGGCACTGCTCGCTGCGATAGCTCCAGGCGAGCCGCACGTCGACTACTACGCGTATCAGGACAACGACGACGGCGGATATCTGACGGGGTTGATCGAAGCGTGTCGAGAGGCGCTGATCGCGATGCCGTCGTTCGCGGCGATCACCGAACCGGTGTGGCGGACGACCGAGCGTGTGGTCGTGTACCAGAGCCTCAACCACGGCGACGGCTGCGGCCGGCACGACTCTTTCGACCGCTGGGCTCGACGCGAGGCGCGCGCACACGCGGAGCTGCGCTGGTGGGAGGCGGGGGCCGCGGCCGCATCGACGCTCGGCGTGTTCGCGCTGATCGCGGCTGCCGGGAATCCGAAGCTGGACGGCGATGTCGCCGACGCGATCGAACAGGCCTACTTTCCTTGGACAGGCGCTTTGGCCTCGCTGCTCGACAGCCTCGCCGACCAGCGGGAGGACGCCGCCTCCGGGATGCGCGGGCTGATCGACTACTACGCCTCGCCGGAGGAAACCGCGGTCCGCATGCGTGCAATCGCAATCGAGGCGATGCGGCGCGCAAGGGCATTGCCTGAAGGTCCGAGTCATGCCCTGATCCTCGCCGCGATGACGAGCTTTTATCTGTGCGACCTGTCGATGTCCTCGTCGCCGTATGCGCGCCTCGTCGCGCCGGCGGTGCTCGACGCGATGGGCGCCCTGGCGAAGCCGACGATGCTCGTGCTGGGCGCTCGCAGAGCCGTCAGCCGGCTCGCGGAGTGGGGCTCCGGGCGTCGCGACCGCCGCCACGGCCCGGCGAATGAGCGGTGCGAGCGACGAGTGGACGAGCGAGATGCGGGATGAGGGGCGAGGGACAAGCGTGGTGAGCGGTGCGAGGACGAGCGGTGCGAGGATGAGCGGTGCGAGGATGAACGGTGCGAGGATGAACGGTGCGAGAGCGAAGAGCGGAATGCGCGTCGCATATTCGAATCCGCCCGATAATAAACTTGAGAATCAAGTATTCGACTTTCCTCTTGTGCGAACGCGCGCGACATAGCATGATTACGTGCAGCGCGATGACAGATGCACGCGCCGCGCCCCCTCATCCCCACAGGACAGAGCGTCGAACGGCGCTCCGGTGGGGGCGCGGCAGCCGCATCGGGAGTCCCGCTTTCGTCTCGCCAGTGGGCGAACCGGAAACCTCTCGGGGTTTCCGGTTCGCATCAATCAAGATCGCACCCGGAAATGCCTGAGAGCGACATCTCGATCACGCTGTCCAAGACGCAGATCAAGCAGATCATGCGCGAGGCGGCCGACGAGGAAGGCCTGGCGGCGCTGCTGGGCAGACTCAGCACGCTGAATCTGGCCTCGTACGCCGACCGGGTCGAGGACGACCGCTTCTCGCGATCGCTGCTGCGCGGGCTGATGGTGCTCGCGGCCTTCCCGCCGGACGGGAGCGCTCGGCAGATCACGGATGTGGCCAAGCAGCTCGGCTTGGGCGCGAGCACGACGCACCGTTACGCGGTCACGCTCGTGGAGCTCGGCCTGCTCGAGCGCGACCCCGTCTCGCGCCACTACCGGCTGCCGGCGGCGTGACCGAGACGATGCGAGCGATACGGTAGGCAGCGCATGCCGAGGATGAGCTCCAGAGCACCCGCCGACACGCACGGGCAGGAAACCTGGGCGCTGCCGATGCTGCGCGGCCCGCGTTACTCGCAGTCGTTGGAGCGCGGCCTTGCGATCCTCGGCTGCTTCACCCCCGAGCGACCGGTGTTGGGCATCGCCGACATCGCCAGCGAGCTCGGGATGAGCCGCTCGACCACGCACCGCTACGTGACCACCCTGCAGGCGCTCGGCTACCTGGAGCAGGGCAGCTCTCGCAAGTACCGGCTCGGGCTGAAAGTCACCGACCTCGGCATGTCCGCGCTGAACTCGACGGGGCTGCGCGAGCACGTGCATCCGTTCCTGGAAGAGCTGCGCCAGCGCACCGGCTACACCGTGAGCCTGGCGGTGCTCGACGGGACCGAGATCCTCTACGTCGACCGCGCGCGCAGCTGGCGACGCGGACAGCGCGAGCTGGACATCGGCCTGCAGCCGGGCTCGCGACTGCCGGCGTACTGCACAGCGATGGGCAAGGTGCTGCTCGCGTATCTGCCTGAGCGCGTGCAGCGCGACGTGCTCGCGCAGATGAAGCTGCGACGCAACAGCGAGAACACCGTTACCAGCAAGCATACGCTGCGCACGGAGCTCGAGCAGGTCGCCGAGGACGGCTTGGCGGTCAACGACCAGGAGCTCAGACCGGGCCTGCGCGCGATCGCCGTGCCAATCCGCGACGAGTCCAGAGACGTGGTCGCCGCGATCGGCCTGGCCGCGAGCACAGACGCGATCGCGCTGCAGGAGCTGATCGACGCGCTCGGCCCCCATCTGCTCGCGACGGCCTCCCGTATCTCCGCGCGCCTGGGCTACCGGCGCGACGACGAGCTGTAGCAGCAGGACTAGCAAGACTGTCCCGCCGTCGCGCGGCAGGCCGCTCAACCGGCTCCGGTCGCCTCGCTCCGGACACCGGCGCTCACGGCCGACAGCTCAGGCCCTGGCGGCGGGCGCCCGTCCCAGCGCCGGCGCCCGCCGCGGCGCGGGGGTGAAGCGGGGGAGCTCTATTTCGATGCGCGCTCCGCCCTCGCGCGAGCGTCCCGCCGCGACCCGGCCGCCGTGGGCGTCGACGATCGCGCGCACGATCGCCAGCCCCAGGCCCGCGCCGCCGGACGCGCGGTCGCGGGCGACGTCGGTGCGATGGAAGCGGTCGAAGATGCGCTCGCGCTGGGCGACGGGGATGCCCGGGCCGTCGTCCTCGACGACGAACCGCACGTGCCCGTGCGCGAGGCGCTCGACCATCATCCGCACGAGACCGTGCTCGGAAGCGGTGTGTTCGATGGCGTTGCCGATCAGGTTGCGCAGTGCCTGCGCAAGCCGGTCCGGGTCGGCGCGCAGCGTTCCGTCCGGGACCGGACCGAGCTCGAAGCGGCGCGTGGCGAGCAGGCTCATCCCGTCCCACAGCTCCTGCACGAAGCTGGCCAGCGCGATCGGCTCCACGCGCAGGAACTGGGTCTGCTCGGCCTTGGCCAGCAGCAGCAGGTCGTCGACCAGCCGGGTGATGCGCGCCAGCTCGGCCTGCACGAGACGCTCGACGCGGCGCACCTCCGCGCCCGAGGGATTCGCCTGGGCCGCCAGCACTTCCAGCTGGCCGCGGATCACGGTCAGGGGCGTGCGCAGCTCGTGCGAGGCGTCGGCCACGAACGCCCGCTGGCCGGCGAACGCGTCGGTGAGCCGGTCGAGCATGTGGTTGAACGCGTCGGCGAGCACCCGCACCTCCTCGCTCTGCCCGCCGGGGTCGTGGATGCGCGGGTGCAGGTCGCCGGCGTCCACCCGCGCCGCGACCGCCGCCATCCGGCGCAGCGGACGCGACACGCGCGTGCCGATCACATACGCGCCGAGCAACGCGCCCGCGAGCGCGAGAAAGGCGGCGAGGATGAACGCCTGCGCGACTCCCCGCTGGGCGGACGCGACGTTCGCGAGCGGCTCGCCCACGCCGATCGTCACGCTCGGCCCGCCGGGAACGCGCACGGAGCGCTTGAGCAGGCGCAGGTCACCCACGTCGGGCAGCGCCAGCGTCCGGTAGCCGGCGGGAGCGCTCAGCAGCTGCCCGGAGAGACGGTTCTCCTGGGCCTGCTCGGTCGGCGTCTCTCCGTTGTCGGGTTTGGAATGGGCGAACAGCTCGGGACGGTTCGTGCTCGTGCCGGCGCCCGGGACGAGCACGAACAGGAACGTGGAGCTCGCCCGGAACGGCTGGTTGCGCACGTAGCGGCTGGCCACCTGGGCCACGCGCGCGGGCGAGTGCTCGTCGGAGATCGCCAGATTGTGCGCGAGCTCGGCGGCGTCGCCTTCGATCTCGCGGTCGATCTGGTGGCGCAGCTGCGTGCCCGTGCCGCGATACACGGCGACGAACGTGATGCCGGTGCAGATCAGGATCACCACCGCGATCCATGCCGCCAAACGCCAGTGCAGCCCGGAGGGAAGGATCGGTGCGAGCGCTCTGCGCATCGATATCGGTCAGGCCGTGCCGCCGAGGCGGTAGCCGACGGCACGCACCGTGAAGATCGGCGCCGGATCGTCGCGGCGGCCGAGCTTGCGGCGCAGGTAGCCGATGTAGACGTCCACGACGTTGGTCGCGGGATCGTGCTCATAGCCCCAGACGGCGCTCAGAATCTGCTCGCGCGAGAGCACCTGGCCACAGTGGCGCAACAGGTAGACGAGCAGCTCGAACTCGGTGCTCGACAGCTGCACCGTCTCCGTGCCGCGGCGCACCTTGCGCGTGAGCAGGTTCGCCTCGATGCCGGCGCCGCGCAGCGTGGTCGCCGAGGACTGCGCGACCACGCGCAGCTGCGCGCGCACACGGGCGAGCAGCTCGACCAGCGAGAACGGCTTGACGAGGTAGTCGACCGCGCCCGCGTCGAGTCCCGCGACGCGATCCTCGACCTCGCCTCGCGCCGTGAGCACGATGACCGGCATCCCCGGCTTTGCTCGGCGCACCGAGTCGAGCACCTCCAAGCCGTCGCGACCGGGAAGCATCAGGTCGAGCACGATCGCGTCGAAGCTGCCCCCCAACGCGAGCCGCTCGCCTTCGATGCCATCAACCGCGGCCTCCACCACGAAGCCCTCGGCCTCGAAGCCGCGACGCACGAAGTCGACGATCCCCGGCTCGTCCTCGACGAGCAGGATCCTCGAGCCCGCAGCGACTCCGTCGCCGCCGTTGGGGGTCTCAGCGAGATCGGCGGCGGGCGTGACGGCCCTGCTCCCGCCGGCGCGCTCGGAATCCGCAAGCTTGGGCATCCCCCCAGGATAGGCCCACCGTGCACGCAATTTCCCGCGCAGACGATTCGATGAGCTTTCTCATCAAGCGGTTACTTGATCCTTAGCTCGGCGTCACACACTCATCTCATGTCATTCGACCCTCGGGCAGTCGCCCGCGAGCGCCGTGACAGCAGTGTTGTGGGCGTACGGCGTGCCGGCTCCGATCGGCGCGTAAGCGACCGCGCCAACCCCGAGCCGCCCTCCGAGCAGTCGGTGATCGGACGCCTCGCCTCGGGGGGGACTGCCGGCAACGAGCGGCTGACGACCGCTACCGGGATCGTCCTGGTGATCCTGCTCGCGGTCATCGGCATCACGCTGCTGCGGCTCAGAGGGCTGCTCTCGGTGCACCTGTTCGTGGGCATGCTGCTGATCGGACCGGTCGCATTGAAGATGGCCAGCACCGGCTACCGGTTCGCCCGCTACTACACCGCCGACCCCCGCTACCGTCGCAAGGGCCCTCCCCCCGCTTCGCTGCGTCTGATCGCGCCGATCGTCGTGCTCTCGACGGTCGTCGTGCTCGTCAGCGGCTTGCTGCTGCTGCTGATCGGGCCATCCTCGCGCGGGACGCTGCTGCCGATCCACAAGGTCAGCTTCATCGTCTGGCTCGCCTTCACCGCTCTGCACGTGCTCGGCCATCTGCCCGTCCTCGCGGCGGCGGTCGGCCTCGGCAGCGAGACGGTCGCGAGAGCGGACGCGCTCGCGGCGCTCGGCTCGCGCGACGGGGCTCTGCCGGCGTGGGATGACCCGCGCACCGCTGCGGCGGGACGCGCCGGGCGGATGCTCTCGCTCGCGGGCGCGCTGACGGGCGGCGCCGTGCTCGCCATCGTCTTGATCCCCCAGTTCAGCCCCTGGCTTCACGCCTCGGCGCTGTCTCACCACTGACAGATGCGACGGCAAGCACACTCCAGAGACGCGGCGCTGCGCCGCCTGCAGCGCGTCAACCGCTGGCTAATCGCTGCCAGCGTGGCGCTGACGGGAGTGTTCGCGGAGGTCGCCGCGAGCGCGTTTCCGGGCAAGAGCTCCAAGATGGCCGCGGCCAAGAACAGCGGCGGCTCGAGCACCTCCAGCAGCTCTTCCGGCAGCTCCTCCTCCGGCTCGTCCGGGTCGGTCCAGCCCCCCGCCCAGGCGCCGCAGGCTACTCAAGAATCCGCGCCTTCCCAGGAATCCGTACCCCCGCAAGAATCCGCGCCGAGCCAGGAATCGGCGCCCGCCCAGGAATCGGCGCCCAGCCAGCAATCCGCGCCCTCGCAAGAATCGGCGCCCAGCCAGGAATCGGCGCCGGCGCAGGAATCCCCGCCCGCCCAAGAATCCGCGCCGCCGGTCATCTCGGGAGGCTCCTGAGATGTGTCCCGCGCCGTCCACCCTGCCGCCGTCCACCGCAACGCCACCCGCCGCGCGGCCACTCGCCGAGCCACCACCCGCCGCGCCACCGCGTGACGAGCGACTTGCGCATGCAAGCTGGGAGGCGCTCGGGACGAGCGTCGTACTGCGCCTGACCGACCCGCGCGCGCTCGACCGCGCCCGCGCGGCCGTGGAGCGCGAGCTCGAGCAGATCGACCGCGCGTGCAGCCGCTTCCGGGCGGACTCCGAGATCGTGCGCGTCAACGCCGGTGGGGGTCGCGCGGTGCGCGTGAGCCCGCTGCTCGCAGAGGCGCTCGCCCTGGCGCTGCGCGCCGCCGAGCTGACGGCGGGCGACGTGGACCCAACGGTCGGGACGGCGCTGGTGCTCGCCGGCTACGACCGCGACTGGCGCCTGCTGGACCCGCCGGACGCGCGCCCGGCGTCCGCGACGGCGCGCCGCGGCGAGCCTGCGCCGACGCCGGCGGTCGAGGTCCGGATCGAAAGCGGCTGGCGGACGGTCGCGCTCGATCGCGACGGCCGCTCGGTGCGCGTGCCTGCGGGCGTCACGCTCGACCTCGGCGCGACCGCCAAAGCGTGGGCGGCCGACCGCGCCGTGCGCGCGGCCGCGCGCACGGGCGGCTGCGGCGCGCTCGTGGGGGTCGGCGGCGACATCGCCACGAGCGGCCCGGCCCCTGAGGGCGGTTGGCGTATCCGCGTCACCGACGATCACCGCAGCGAAACGACCGCGCCGGGCCAGACAGTCTCGATCCGCTCCGGCGGTCTGGCGACCTCCAGCACGGCGGTGCGGCGCTGGAGTCACGCGGGCCGCACGATGCACCACATCATCGACCCGGCCACCGGCGCGCCCGTGCCCGCCACCTGGCGCACGGTGAGCGCCGCGGCGGCGAGCTGCGCGGACGCGAACATCGCCACCACCGCCGCGATCGTCCGCGGGGCCACTGCGCCCGACTGGCTGGAGGAGCTGGGACTGCCGGCCCGGCTCGTGGACGAGGACGGGCGTGTTCAGACCGTCGGCGACTGGCCGCGCGTGGCCGAAGAGGGGCGCGTGCGATCGGCCGGCGAGACGCCCCATGCGACGGAGCGCACGCGATGAGCCCGACACTGGCCGCCGCGGGTCCGAGCATCTACTGGTACCTGACCCGCTCGACCGGCGCGGTCGCGCTGCTGCTGCTGACCGCGGCGGTCGCGCTCGGCGTCATCGACGTGCGCCGCTTCAGCACGCCGACCTGGCCGCGCTTCGCGGTGGACGCCCTGCATCGCAACGTCTCGCTCCTGGCGATGGTGTTCCTCGCCCTGCACATCCTCACCTCGGTGCTCGACAGCTTCGCGCCGATCTCCCCCCTCGACGCGATCATCCCGTTCGCGGGCTCCTACCGGCCGTTCTGGCTGGGCCTCGGTGCGGTCGCGTTCGATCTGCTGCTGGCCGTGACGGTCACGAGCCTGCTGCGCCAGCGGATCGGCTTCGCAGGCTGGCGCGCGGTCCACTGGCTCACGTATGCGAGCTGGCCGATCGCGCTGCTCCACGGCTTCGGCACGGGCAGCGACGTGAAGAGCGCCTGGCTGCTGGCGCTCAGCGTCGCCTGCCTCGCGGCCGTGCTCGTGGCCGTGCTCGTGCGCGTGCTGAACGGCTGGCCCGGGCACATCGGCCGCCGCGGGGCGGCGCTTGCAGGCGCGGGCGCGTTCTCGCTGTTTTTGCTGATATGGATGCCGAGCGGCCCGCTCGGCTCGGAATGGGCGCGCAGGTCGGGAACCCCGTCCTCGCTGCTGAAGCATTCGAGCGCGAGCACGAGCTCGCAAGGAAGCGAAGGCAACCGATGAGCGACCAGACCCTCTTGATCGACGCACCCGCGACCGCGATCGCCGAGGACAGCTTCTCGCAGGCGCCGGCGACGCTGCCGCGGCTGCTCGCGGGCATTCCCGCACACGGTGCGATGAGCCTCGACGAACATCTCGCCGCGCACGGTCAGCCCGGGATCGAGCAGCGCCGCCGCCGCCGGGAAGAGTCGCCCCTGATCGCCCAGGTCGAGCAGGCCGGACTGCGCGGACGTGGCGGCGCAGGCTTCCCAGCCGCCACGAAGCTGCGCGCCGTCGCGGGCTCGCGCGGCAAGGCGGTCGTCGTGGTGAACGCAGCCGAGGGCGAGCCGGCGAGCCTGAAGGACCGCACGCTCCTACAGACGCTGCCACACCTCGTGCTCGACGGCGCGCAGCTGGCGGCCCAGGCGGTTGGCGCGGACGAGCTCGTCGTGTGCGCCTGCGAGTCGGCGCCCGCGAGCGTCGAGAGCGTCGCCGAGGCGATCGCCGAACGCCAGCGGCTTGCAGGCGACTCGGCGCGGATGCACGTGACGGCCGTGCCCGGTCACTACGTCGCCGGCCAGGAGTCGGCGCTGGTCAACCACCTCAACGGCGGCCCCGCGATTCCGACGTTCACCCCGCCGATGCCCTTCCAGCAGGGCGTCAGACGCCGCCCGACGCTGGTGAGCAACGCGGAGACCCTCGCCCACATGGCGCTGATCGCCCGCCACGGGCCGGAGTGGTTCAGGCAGCTCGGCACACCCTCCCAGCCGGGCTCGGCGCTAGTAACGCTCTCCGGCCCGGTCGCTCACCCGGGGGTATACGAGATCGAGCACGGTGCGTCGCTCGTGTCGCTGATCGAGGCGGCCGGGGGGACGACCGCCAACCCGCGCGCACTGCTCGTCGGCGGGTACGGCGGCAGCTGGATCGGCGGCGAGCTGCTGCGCGGCGTCGCGCTGTCCGACGAACACCTCGCACCCCACGAGGCGTCGCTCGGCGCGGGCGTCGTCCTGCTCCTCTCGGAGGACGCCTGCCCGGTGGCCGAAACCGCCCGCGTGGCCCGCTGGCTGGCCGATCAGAGCGCCGGACAGTGCGGTCCGTGCGTGCACGGCCTTGACTCGATCGCCGCGAGCGTGCAGGAGATCGCGACCGGGGCCGCGCACGCAAACGCCACCCAGCGCGTCGCCCGCCTGGCGGCCCTGGCGCGCAGGCGGGGCGCGTGCGGTCATCCCGACGGCGCCGCTAACTTCGTGACGAAGGCGATCGAGACGTTCGCCGCCGAATTCGCCGACCACGCCCGGCACGGCCCCTGCGAGGGGTGCAAGCGGCCGGCCGAGCTGCCGCTGCCCGTCCATCCGCGGGCGGCCGCCCCGTCCCGCGAACCGGTGTCCTTCAAATGAGCCATCGACTGCGCGTCAACCCGATCGCCTGCGAGGCCCACGGCATGTGCGCCGAGCTCTTGCCCGAGCGCATCGCGCTCGACGAGTGGGGATATCCGATCGTCGACGATCGGCCGCTGCCCCCGGCGCTGGTCGACCACGCCAGGCGGGCCGCCCAGGCGTGCCCGACGTTCGCGCTGCTGCTCGAGCGCGAGCGCGAGCGCGAACGCATCCAGCGCTGAGCCTCAGAGCTCTTCACGGCGCTGTTCGCGCTGACGATGCCGCCCTACAGCCCCGCGTGAGCAGCCGCCAGCCCCGCCCACTCGCCGTACGGGGCGAACAGCTCGCGCACCTGCCGCTCGCTCGCCCGCGCCCGCGGATCGCCGCCGCTGAGCACTCCTCCGACGAACTTCAACAGGCCCAGGTCGCCCGCCGGCAGCTGGTCGTAGCGGCCCTGCCCGCACAGCGCCAGCATCTCGACGGTCCACGCGCCGATCCCGCTGATCGCGCGCAGCCTCTGCCAGCCGCGCTCGGGCTCGGAGCCGTGCAGGTCCACGCGCCCCCGCGCGACCTCGCGCGCGGCCTGCCTCAGCGCGATCGCCCGTTCCGCGGCCAGGTCGCACGACTGCAGCAGCGCCGGCGCAGCGCCGGCCAGGGTCTCGGGCGCCGGCGAGTCGCGCAGGCCGCCCGCCCACTGGACCTCGCCGGCCCAGCGCCGCCCGAGCCGCACGCTCAGCCGGCGCTGGATCGCCGCGGCCCGCTCGTACTCGATCAGCTGCTCGCACACCGCCCACACGAGCGCCTCGAACGGCTCCGGCCTGCGCCTCACGCGCAGCCACGGGCGCCGTCGCAGCGAGCGCCCGATCAGCTCATCCGCGGCGAAGCGCCCGTAGAAGTCGCGCAGATCGTCGTCCACGCCGAGCGCGAACCGCATGCGCGCGATGCCGTGCTCGGCCGCGCGCCTGTCCGGCGCGCGCGCCCCGAACAGAACCGTGTCGCTCGCGGTCTGGGCAATCCGGACTACGACCGGCTCTCCGCCGCCGGCGTGCAGCAGCCGTTCCAGCACGCCCCCCCGCCTGCGCGTCAGGCCGTCCATGCCGGTCTGCCGCGGCAGCCTGAACGGGCTCGCCGGACAGACCTCGACGCGCAGCTCGACCTGCCCGCGCGGAGCCGTCCCCACCGACCCGGCGCGCTCGTCACCCGCGCCTGACATGTCGGCGCGAACCCTCAGCGATCTCCGCCGGCCCCGCCCAGCAGGTGCACGTCGATCAGCAGCGACCTGGTGCCGACGATCTGGACCAGCTCGCCCGCCCTGCGGCCCCTGCGCCCACCGCGTCGGTGGGGGCGCCTGCGCCGGCGACCCCCGGTCGACGCTCTCGAGCTCTTCCCGAGCCGACGGCTCGCCAGGCCGACAACAGCGGCTCCCGCGACGAAGCCGCCCGCCGCCACCGCCGCCGCCTGCGCCGCCGGGGCGGCCGATCTGATCAGCGCGCGTCCGCGGGGCTCGCTCGCGAACACCCCGCGCACGACCGGCTCGGACGCCAGCACCGGGATCGCGTCGATCTCCTGCACCCTCTCGATCTCGCCCGCCTCGCCCACGCCCCAGTCGCTCACGCGGCCAAGTGTAGACACCGTCCCCGACCTCTTTCCGCTACGGATCGCCCGCGACCCGGTCGGCGGGGATGAGATCCGGATCGAAAGCGCTCTGGAGCGCGCACGCGCCCGCCACGGCCAGCCCCCGCCGGCCGATCGGAGATCCCGTCGATCTCCGATCGCTCGCCGCCCCGCGGGCTCGCCCCCCGAACAGCCCGCACCGGGCTCGCGCCCGCCCGCGCGGCCCAGCCGTGCGCTTGGTCTCGCTCGCCTACAACGCGCGCTCGTACACGCGATAGCGGCGCTTGATCTTGCCGCCCATGCCTTCCATCGCGCGGTTCATCGGCTCGTTCACCTCGAGGATCCAGCCCATCTCGCCGCCCTTCTGCGGGGTGCGTTCGGCCGCGTCGAAGTGCATCTGATAGAAGCGCGCCGCCACGCCCGTATGCTGGTAGGAGGGCTTGACCCCGAGCGCGAACACGCGCACCGCGTCGATCTTGCCTTTCTCGCGCAGCGCCGTCACCCAGCCGAACGGCAGCAGCCGCCCGTTCAGCTTGGCGAGCACCTGGTTGTAGTCGGGCAGCGTCAGCGCGGCTCCGACGACCTCGCCGGTGTCCCGCCTTTCGGCCACCATCGCCCAGTTCTCGTCCAGCACGGGCTTCAGGTCATTGGCGTAGTGGCGGACCTCTCCCTCGGTCAGCGGCACGAACCCCCAGTTGCGCTCCCAGGCGGAGTTGTAGACCTCCAGGAAGCGCCCCACCTCGGCCTGCAGATCGCGCTTGCGGAAGTTCCTGCACACGATCCCGTGCTCTGACTCGAGCTTGTCGGCCATCTCCCAGATCGCCGGATGCACGTTGTCGCGTTCGTTCACCCACAGGCTCCACATGTACAGGTCCATCGCCTTCTCGATGCCGATGTCCTGCTCGAAGATGCGCTGGTAGTAGGGGTGATGCCAGGGGCAGAGGATGATCGGCGGGTGCTCGTGGCCCTCGATCAGCAGGCCGCACTCGTCGTTGGTCGTGAAGTCCATCGGCCCCACCATGCGATCGCGGCCGCGCTCGCGCAGCCACGCCTCGGCCCGATCCAGCAGCGCGCGGGCCGCCTCGGGGTCGTCCTCGCACTCGAACCACCCGAACAGGCCCCAGTCGTTGCCCTGGAACTCGTTGAGGTTGCGATCGACATGCGCGCTGATGCGGCCGATCGCCCGTCCGTCGCGGTAGGCGAGGAAGTATTCGGCCTCGGCGTGCTCGAAGAACGGGTTCTTGCGCCGGTCCAGCCGCTTCTTCAGATCCATCAGCAGCGGCGCCACCCAGTTGGGCTCGTTACGATAGAGCCGCCACGGCAGCTTGATGAACGTGCTCAGCTCGCGTTTGGAGGCGACGGGGCGTATCTCTACGCTCATCGTTCCGACCGGTTCGTCACCGCCATCGCCGCGCACCCTACACGCCCAGCTCGACGAACGCCCTCACCGATGCCCACCTCGACAGACGTCTTCGCCAAGGTTCGCGGCCACGAGCGGGAAGCGCTGCTGCACGCCGCCCGCGAGGCCGACCTCATGCCCTACTTCCGCACCGTCGAGTCCCCCGCGATGCCGGTCGTCGAGATGGAGGGCTCGCCGCGGATCATGCTGGCCTCCAACAACTACCTCGGCCTCACCGCCGACAAGCGCGTCATGCAAGGCGCCGAGCAGGCGCTGCACCGCTACGGCACCGGCCTCACCGGCTCGCGCCTGCTCAACGGCACCACCCCGCTGCACCTGGAGCTCGAGCGCGAGCTCGCCGACTGGATGGGCGCCGAGGACGCGATCGTCTTCACCACCGGCCACCAGGCCAACGTCGGCACGATCGGAACGCTGCTCGGGCCCGGCGACACCATGATCGTGGACTCCGCCGACCACGCCTCGATCCTCGACGGCGCGCTCCTCTCCCGGGCCAAGCTCCGCCCCTTCCGCCATAACCGCCTCGACAAGCTCGACCGCGCCCTGGAGCGCGCCGAGGGTGACGGCGGCGGCGTGCTCGTGGTGGTCGACGGGGTCTTCTCGATGGAGGGCGACGTCGCGCCGCTGGTGGACATCTGCGAGCTGTGCGCCGCCCATGGCGCCCGCCTGATGGTCGACGAGGCCCACGGCGCCGGTGTGCTCGGCGCGCGCGGCGCCGGCTCCTCGGAGCTGCTCGGGGTCGAGGACCGGGTCGACCTGCGCATGGGCACGTTCTCGAAGTCCCTTGCCTCCTGCGGCGGCTTCGTCGTCGGCCCGGCCGACGTGATCGACTACCTGCGCATCTCCTCGCGCGCCTTCCTGTTCACCGCCTCGGCCGTCCCCGCCGCGCTCGGGGCCGCGCTCGCCGCGCTGCGGATCGTGCGCTCGGACGAGGGCGCCGCGCTGCTCGCCGCCGTGCTCGATCGCGCCCGCTACCTCGCCGACGGACTGCGCGAGCTCGGCTATCGCACGCTCAGCGGCGAGCCCGTGCGGCTGAGCCCCGGCGCCGATGCGCCGCTTCAGAGCGTCGCCACGCCGATCGTCCCCGTCCTGGTCGGCGACGACTGGCAGGCCGCGCTGCTCTGGCGCGCGCTGTACGACGGCGGCGTCTTCACCAACTGCGCTCTGCATCCCGCCGTCCCCCCCGGCGGCGCGCTCCTGCGCACGAGCGTGATGGCAACGCACGACATCCCCACCCTCGACCGCGCCCTCGATGTGTTCGGTCAGGTCAAGCGCGAGTTCGAGGCCGAGCACGGACCGCTGCCCGGCCCGGACTGACGTTCCTTATACGTCTAAACCCCCGCTTCCGACTTGTCCAAATCTTCACAAGTGGATCGGGTCACGAAAAAGGTCGCTTCTAGCGCACGAACCGTGCGCGCGCGGTTGACCGGACGCCCATCACTGGCGTAGCTTCCAGGAGCGCTCTGCATGACCGTTCGGGGCTCGCCCCGACGAGAACCAACCGGGAGAGGGCCCTTCTTCGGGCGGGTGGAGTTCGCTGAGACCGGCAGCCGCGACCCGTCGCGGAGGGGCTCAGACGGCCACGACGAGCGTCCGCACGTCCGACAAGTCAAGCATCGATGTCACTCGCCGCAGGGCTGCGACGAGTGACGGGGAGAGTCTCATCATGAACGCGACCGCGACGATTGCCCCTGCCGGTCCCCAGTACATGCGCGCCCTCGAACGCGCCAACAAGGTCCGTCTCGCCCGCGCCGAGCTCAAGCGGCGGATCGCAACCGGAGAGACCGACGTCGCCGAAGTGCTCCTCGACTGTCCCTGGGAGGCGGCGAGCATGGCCGTCGCCGACCTGCTTACGAGCCAGCGCCGCTGGGGCCAAACCCGCTGCCGCAAGTTCCTCGCCCAGGTGCCGATGTCCGAGAAGAAGACGATCGAGTCGATGACCGACCGTCAGCGCCAGACGCTGGTGGCGATGCTGCGCGGCGCGAGAGCCTGCTCCATGCGGGGTGTGCGGGCCACGCCGGAACGTGGCCCCTTCCTAACGGACAGCCTGACGAGAGCTTGACCTGCCACCAGCCGGCGAGCATCCCGATCGGGCCGAGCCGCGGACGCACCTCCCACACGCCACAACCCCGTTCGCCGAGGTCTCGCACCGGCAGGCGCACGAACTTGTAACGGGCCGGGTCCCGCCGCATCCGCTCGAGCAGCTCGCGCGACCCCCTCTCCAGCTCGGCGCGCTCGACCACGGCCCGTCGCGCCTGCTGGATCCTCCCGGCCAGATCGTCCCGCGCGCGCTCCAGCTGGCCCAGGTCGAGCAGGCGCGGACCCGCGCCGGCGCCCTCGGCGCCGCCCGCCGTCCCGAGAGCCGGCACCGGCAGGGCGATGTGTGGGAACCCGTCTGCGACGATCTCCGCCAGCTCCCGCTCGAGCTTCGCGACCTGCGCCCGCAGCGCGCGTCTTGCGGCGCGCTCGTCTATCCCCGAGATCGACGTACGGTCGATGGTGAGCTGCACAGCCACTCCTCTGATCTCGTCCGACAGCGATCTTACCAGCGCCCAGGAGTGGTCGGGTGAGGGTGGGAGGAGCGTGGGCGGGCCGGTGTGGGTGGAGGGTTGGCAGCCGTGCGCGGATCGTGGCGGGCGAGCCGGATGCGCGGATCCTGGCGGGCGAGCCGGATGCGCGGCCCGCGTGCCCAGGTGGGGGCGGCCGGGTGCCCGGGTGGGGCGGCCGGGTGCCCGGGTGGGGGCGGCCGCGTGCCCGG